>CAZHPC010000043.1:0-23327 GCA_964534685.1 uncultured Opitutaceae bacterium | reverse complement strand
TAGAAAACGCCCTAATCCTTGTTGCAACCGGGGTAACAATCAACCCGGGATTGGGCCGGGTCCCGGGAAGGGGCTCCGTGCCCGGGCCGATTTTCTCAAAACAGACTTTGTCTGCGTTCCTTTTTCGCATACGTCACTGCGTCCCCCGCTCAGTAACCCCCCGGCATCCCTAGTTCCACAACGCCATGAAACCGCGCACCCCCCACTGCATCCTACTCGCCGCCGCGCTCTGGGCCGGCCGCTCATTCGCCGCACCTACCGACGACGTCTACCTGCTCGGGCCCGATTCCGAGGCGCATCCCGGCGTGCCCAAGGGGAAGGTGACCGACTGGGAGAAGCTTCCCAGCAATGCCTATCCCGGGACCCTTCATGACTTCTGCGTCTATGTGCCCGCGCAGTACGATCCCGCGACGCCCGCGTCGCTGATGATCTTCCAGGACGGACAGGCCTGGCTGCGCACGACGGGCGAGCTTCGCGCGACACAGGTGATCGACAACCTCACGTATCGCCGGGAGATCCCCGTCATGATCGCCGTCTTCATCAATCCCGGCCGCTCATCCGTCCAGCCGGTGGCGACGCAGTCGGAGTGGGGCGACCACTCCTCGAACCGCCCGCAGGAGTACAACGCGCTCGATGACAAGTACGCGGGCGTGATCGTCAACGAGCTCCTGCCGGTCCTTTACCAGCGCTACAACATCTCGAGGGATCCGGACGCCCATGCGATCGGAGGAGCCAGCTCGGGCGCGATCGCCGCCTTCACGGTGGCGTGGCACAGGCCCGACCAGTTTCGAAAGGTGCTCTGCACCATCGGCAGTTTCGTGAACCTGCGTGGCGGCCATGTCTATCCGGATATCATCCGCGCTGCCGAAAGGAAGCCGATCCGCGTCTACCTCCTCGACGGAGTGAACGACAACCGCGGCGTGCGCGGCTCCGAGCCCGCGGCGGAATACGATCCCGAGCGCGACTGGCACGCCCAGAACATCAAGATGGTGGCTGCGCTGACCGAGAAGGGCTACGACGTGAATTACTGCTGGGGCATAGGCACCCACAACCAGAAGCATGCGGGGGCCGCCCTGCCGGAGATGATGCGCTGGCTCTGGCGCGACTATCCGCGGACTGACGACCCGCACGGAATGGAAAACCGGACCCTCTTCACCGTCGAGGGCGCGGAGCGGAAATGACCGCCGTTGCCCCGTCGACCCTCGCAACGCGGGCGAAGTTCAATTGACCAGGCCGCGCCATAGGACCATTCTAGGACCCCCATGATAGCCATCATCATCCTCGTCGGGTTACTCGCGGTCATCCTCGTCCTGGCGCTCTCGGCCGCCGGAATCTACAATTCGCTCGTTTCGCTCAGGAACCGCTTCAAGAACGCCTACGCGCAGATCGACGTCCAGCTCAAGCGGCGGTATGACCTGATTCCCAACCTTGTCGAAACCGCCAAGGGCTACCTAAAACACGAGCACAGCACGCTCGAGGACGTCATCAAGGCGCGCAACATCGCGTATGCCGCGTCGCAGACCGCGGCCGCCAACCCCGCGGATTCAAGCGCCGTGAAGGGCTTGGTCTCCGCCGAGAGCGGGCTCACCGGGGCGCTGAGCCGGCTGATGGTCGTTTCCGAGCAGTACCCCGACCTGAAGGCGAACCAGAACATGATGCAGCTCACCGAGGAGCTGACGTCGACCGAGAACAAGATCGCGTTCGCCCGGCAGGCCTACAACGACTCGGTGATGCAGTACAACACCTCCCGCGAGACGTTCCCCAACGTCGTCCTCGCGGGGATGTTCGGATTCCTGCCCGCCGAGCTCTTCCACGTGGAGGACGCCGCGGAGAAGAACGCCCCAAAGGTCTCGTTTAGCTGATGGACTTCTTCGCGGCCGAGGGACGCGCGAAGAAGCGCACGACGCGGTTGCTGGTCCTCTTCGGATTCGCCGTCGCGGGGACGGTCGTCGCCGGCTACCTCGCCACGGTGTTCGCCCTGCAGTTTGCCCACGTCAGCGGCCACGGGCGGGCTTATTACGGCCAGTTCGGCGGATCCGATCGCTATGGCGAATCGGGGTCCTTCGACCTGTGGCAACCCCAGGTGTTCGCGGTGGTCTCCGTTGCGACGGTGGCCGTGATCGGCCTTGCATCCCTCTACAAGTGGACGGAGTTCCGCGGGGGCGGATCGTCGGTCGCCGAAAGCGTCGGGGGCAGGAGGGTCGACCCGCACACGACCGACCCCAGGGAGCGCCAGCTCCTCAACGTGGTCGAGGAGATGGCGATCGCCTCCGGGCTGCCGGTCCCCACGGTCTACGTCCTCGACGCGGAGCCCGCGATCAACTCGTTCGCTGCGGGGCTGACGTCGAGCGACGCCGTTGTCACCGTCACCCGCGGCGCGCTCCAGAAGCTAAGCCGCGACGAGCTCCAGGGGGTGATCGCCCACGAGTTCAGCCACATCCTCAACGGGGACATGCGGATGAACCTGCGCGTCACGGCGATCATCTTCGGCATTCTCGTCATCGGGCTCGCGGGCCGGGCCACGCTCTGGGGAATGCGCTACGGAAGGTTCGGCTCGTCGCGCGGGAAGGGAGGAGGCGGAGTCCTCGTCGTGCTGGCGATTGGGCTCGCGCTCATGGTTGTCGGGTACATCGGGTATTTCTTCGGAAAGCTGATCCAGGCGTCGCTCTCGCGGCAGCGGGAATTCCTGGCCGACGCCTCATCGGTCCAGTTCACGCGCAATCCGGCGGGGATCACCGGCGCCCTTAAGAAGATCGGCGGCTACGCGATCGGCTCGTCACTCGACACCCACAGAGCCTCGGAGATCAGCCATTTCTTCTTTGCGCAGACGTTCGCATCAAACTTTGGCGGTCTTTGGGCTACCCACCCGCCCCTTGACATGCGGATCCGCGCGATCGACCCGGGCTTCGACGGAAAATTCATCGAGCCGCCCGAGGTTGTGGACGTCGCGAGGGAGCCGTGGTCAAAGGTCCCGCACATGCCGCCTCAAGCACCCTCCCCTTCCCCGCAGGCCGCCGTCGCACTGGGCGCCGCGATCGCCGCGGCGGCCGGGACGCTCACCCCCGAGGGTGCGGCAGGAGCGCAGGCGCTCCTCGCCGAGATCCCGGCGGCCATTCGCACAGCGGCGCGCTCGCCCCATGACGCCCCGATCCTTGTTTGCGGCCTGCTACTGGACGATGCCGAGGAGCCGCGCGGCAAGCAGCTTGCCGCGATCGCCAGCGACCTTGGGGGCGACGCGCTCCACACGCTGCAGCAGCTCGAACCGGCCCTGCGGCAGCTCAAGCCCGCCCACAAGCTGCCCGTGCTGCAACTTGCGCTGCCCTCGCTGAAGGCCCTGGAGCCCACGGCGCTGGGGCCGTTCGCCGGGGCGCTCGACGACCTCGTGCAGGCGGAGGGGAAGGTCACGACCTTCGCATTCGCCCTGCAGAGGCTAGTCCTGAGGACGCTCTCGATCCACCGGGCGCCCTCGGTCTCGATCACCCAGATCTATTCTTTCCAGGCGGTCACGGGCGAGATTTCCGTGGTTCTCTCGGCCCTCGCCCACGCGTCAAGCGAGGACGCCAGCGAGGCCGCGCGGGCCTTTGCTCAGGGCGCGGCCCAGCTGAAACTCGTCGAGGGCAAGATCTCGTTCCTGTCTGAGACCGATTCGGGTCTCGTGCAGCTTGACGCCGCGCTGGACAAGCTGGCGGGGGCGAGCGGCCCGATCAAACAGCGGCTGCTGATGGCGTCCGCGCACGTCGTGAGCGCCGACGGCGTGCTCCTCACGCAGGAGGCGGAGCTTCTCAGGGCCGTCGCTGCATCCCTGGACGTGCCGGTGCCCCCCCTGGCCTCCCTGTCGGGCACCTGATCGTAATTTGGTCCGGAATCGCGACCTTTTGTTGGGGTTTGCGTCTGTCCTCGCGGATGTCCTATATCTGCCCGTCTTTTCCCCGGCTTTAACAACCCTTTCTTTTCAGGAACACTTATAACATGAGCAACTTACCGACCGAGGCAGCCTCAGCCAGATCATCGCCGCCTCCTTCTCCGGAACCCCACCACCACGAGAAGCGCAAGCGACATCCCATCTTCTGGGCGGTGCTGGTTGCCGCGGTTCTCGGCATCGCCTTCATCGCCTACCGTTCCCACATGTCGTCGACACGGCAGTTCGGGGCCGGAGGACGAGGCGGCCGGGGCGGCTTCGGCCCCGGGATGAACGGGCCCATTCCGGTGGTGGCGCGTAAGGCGAAAAAGGACGATATCAACGTCATCCTTAACGGCCTCGGGACGGTGACCCCGTTCTCCATCGCCACGATCCGCACGCAGATCAGCGGCCAGCTCTTCCAGGTCAATTTCGCGGAGGGCCAGCTCGTCAACAAGGGTGACCTGCTCGCGGTCATCGACCCGCGCCCCTATGAGGCGGCGCTCAGCCAGGCCCAAGGCCAGCTGTTGCAGGCCCAGGCACAGCTCAAGGAGGCACAGATCGACCTCGACCGCTACGTGACGCTCTCCGCACAGGACTCCATTTCGAAACAGCAGGTCGACGCCCAGAAGGCGCTCGTCTCCCAATACGAGGGGATGGCGAAGACGGACCAGGCGGCGGTGGACAACGCGCAGCTCAACCTGACGTACTGCCACATCACGGCGCCGTTTCCGGGGCGCGTGGGGCTAAGGCAGGTCGACCAGGGAAACTACGTGACGCCCGGCGACACGAACGGACTGGTCGTGCTCACTCAGGTGGACCCGATCACGGTCATCTTCCCTCTGTCCGAGGACAACATCCCCGCAGTGGTGAAGCGCCTGCGCTCCGGGGCGACGATCCAGGTCGATGCCTACGACCGCACGGGAAGCACTGAGCTCGCCTCGGGCACCCTGACGACGATCGACAACACGGTCGACACGACGACAGGCCAGTTCAAGCTGCGTGCGACGTTCCCCAACAAGGACGAGAGCCTGTTCCCCAACCAGTTCGTGGTGGTCCGGATGCATCTCGACGTAGATCGCGGCGTGATCGTTGTACCCACCTCCGCCGTCGAGCGCGGCCAGCAGGGCTCGTTTGTCTACGTGGTCGGAGCCGACAACAAGGTCGCGGCGAAGGTGGTCACGCTTGGCCACACGGAGGGCGAGCGCGTCGCCGTGGCCTCCGGCATCTCCGTCGGCGACAACGTGGTGGTCGACGGCGCGGACCGCCTAAAGGACGGCATCGAGGTTCTAGTGCAGGCGCCAAGCGGAAGCCCGTCGGGTGGACCGAAGGGAAAGCCTGGGACCCCTGCCGATGGCGAGCACAAGAACTGGCGTCAGGGCGGAACCAATTAAGGGGCTTGTGACGAGTCGCACCTCTCCGGGATCCACTCGATGAGTCCCTCCCGTATCTTCATTCTAAGGCCGGTCGCGACGACGCTTCTCATGGCGGCGATCCTGATCGTCGGCATCGTTGCCTATCGGTTCCTGCCGCTGTCGGCCCTGCCCGAGGTCGACTACCCGACAATCCAGGTCCAGACGTTCTATCCCGGAGCCAGCCCTGACGTGATGACCTCGTCGGTGACGGCGCCCCTCGAGCGCCAGCTTGGGCAAATGCCCGGCCTCAAGCAGATGTCGTCCACGAGCTCCGCCGGCGCCTCGGTGATCACGCTGCAGTTCGCGCTCGACCTGAGTCTCGACGTCGCCGAGCAGGAAGTGCAGGCCGCAATCAACGCAGCCCAGAACCTCCTGCCCTCGGACCTGCCGGCGCCGCCGATCTACGCGAAGGTCAATCCCGCCGACGCCCCGGTCCTCACGCTCGCGCTCACGTCGAAAACGCTTCCTCTGACGACCGTCGAGAACTACGCGGACACCAGGATTGCCCAGAACATCTCGCAGCTGCCCGGGGTCGGCCTAGTGAGCATCGGCGGCGGCCAGAGGCAGTCGGTCCGCGTGAGGGCCAACCCGCTGGCCCTGGCGGCGTATGGGATGAACATCGACGACCTTCGCACGACGGTGAACAACGGCAACGTGAACACCGCAAAGGGAAACTTCGACGGGCCCTCGCGCGCGTTCACGATCAACGCCAACGACCAGCTGAAGACGACGGCGGACTACGAGAAGCTAATCGTCGCCTTCAAGAACGGCAACCCCGTGAGGCTTTCCGACGTGGCGACCGTGGAGTTCGCTCCTGAGAACAACAAGCTCGCGGCGTGGTACAACAAGACGCCGGCCGTGATCCTCAACATCCAGCGCCAGCCCGGCGCCAACGTGATCAAGGTGGTCGAGGGAGTCCGGGCTCTGCTGCCCTCCCTCCAGGCGTCGCTTCCACCCGCCATCGAGGTGACCGTCCTCACCGATCGGACGGAGACAATCCGGGCCTCGATCAGCGACGTCGAGTTCGAGCTCACGCTGGCCGTGGTCCTGGTCGTCCTCGTGATCTTCATCTTCCTTAGGAACATCCCGGCGACCATCATCCCCAGCCTCTCGGTGCCGCTGTCGCTCATCGGCACGTTCGCGGTCATGTACCTGCTGGGCTTCAGCCTGAACAACCTGTCCCTCATGGCGCTCACCATCGCGGCGGGGTTTGTGGTGGACGACGCGATCGTCATGATCGAGAACATCGCGCGCTACGTCGAGAAGGGTGACTCGCCTCTTGAAGCGGCGCTCAAGGGCTCGGAGCAGATCGGCTTCACGATCATATCGCTCACGATCTCGCTGATCGCGGTGCTGATCCCGCTCCTCTTCATGGGCGACGTGGTCGGCCGGCTATTCCGGGAGTTCGCGATCACGCTCGCCGTGACGATCCTCATTTCCGCCGTCGTCTCGCTCACCCTGGTGCCCATGATGTGCGCCAAGCTGGTCAGGCACCATTCGGATGAGGAGATACCGAGGTGGAGCCGCGTCGCCGGCGCCTGGTTTGACCGGGTCATTGCCAAGTACGGTGTCGCGCTCCACTGGGTGCTCGACCACGAGATGCTGACGCTCGGCGTGGCTGTCGGCACCCTCGTGCTGACGGTGTTCCTCTACATCGTGATACCGAAGGGTTTCTTCCCCGTGCAGGACACAGGCCTGATCCAGCTGATCACCGAGGGGCCCCAGTCGGCCTCCTACGAGGCGATGGTCAACCGCCAGCAGGCGGTGGCGTCGGCGGTCCTGAGCGACCCGGCCGTGCAGAACGTCTCGTCCTTCGTCGGCGTCGACGGCACCAACACGACGCTCAACAGCGGCCGGATGCTCGTGACCCTCAAGGCTCGGAGCGCGAGGGACGCTACGGCTTCGGGCGTCATCCGGCGCCTCCGGGGCACGCTTGGGGAGGTGCCCGGGATCGCGTCCTACATGCAGCCGGTCCAGGACCTGACGATCGACGACCGCATCAGCCGCACCCAGTACCAGTTCGTCCTCGAGAGCGCGGATCCGGCCGACCTCGTGACGTGGATTCCCAAGCTGACGGACCAACTCCGCCAGCTGCCGCAGATCAACGACGTGGCCACCGACCTCTCGGAGGGCGGGCTCGCCGCGTTCGTCGACATCGACCGGGACACGGCCGCCAGGTTCGGCATAACCGCCGCGACGGTCGACAACGCCCTCTATGACGCGTTCGGGCAGCGCATCATCTCGACCATATTCACGGAATCGACCCAGTACCGCGTGATCATGGAGGCGAACCCGGCGCTCCAGCGCTCCCCCGACTCGCTGTCCCAGGTCTACTTGCCCTCGGCGTCGGGCGGCCAGGTGCCCCTCTCGGCGATCGCGAAGTTCGACCAGCGCCCGGAATCACTGCTCATCAATCACATGGGCCAGTTCCCCGCGAACACGATCTCGTTCAATGTGCCGCGGGGCGGGTCCCTTGGAGACGCCGTCAAGGCGATCCGCCAGGCCGAGGCAGAGATCAAGATGCCCCTCAGCATCGTGACCAGCTTCCAGGGCGCCGCGTCCGCCTTCGAGTCCTCCCTGTCAAACGAGCTTTTCCTGCTAGCGGCGGCGGTCCTGACGATGTACATCATCCTGGGGATCCTCTACGAGAGCTTCATCCACCCGATCACGATCCTCTCGACGCTGCCGTCGGCGGGCATCGGCGCACTCCTCGCGCTCATGTTTGTCGGAAGCGACCTCGGGGTGATGGGGATCATCGGCATCATCCTCCTGATCGGCATCGTCAAGAAGAACGCGATCATGATGATCGACTTCGCGCTCGACGCCGAGCGAAGGGAGGGGCTGCCCGCACGCGAGGCGATCTATCAGGCGTGCCTGCTGCGGTTCAGGCCGATCCTCATGACAACCATGGCCGCGCTCCTGAGCGCCGTTCCCCTGATGCTCGGCACCGGGATGGGGTCGGAGCTCCGGAACCCGCTGGGCGTTACAATCGTGGGCGGCCTGATCGTGAGCCAGGTCCTCACGCTCTTCACGACGCCCGTAATCTACCTGATGTTTGACCGGATCGCGGCGCGCTTCGGGGAGAAGGGGGCGGAGATGGCCCCGGCGGCGGAAACGGCGACATGAACTTCTCGGAAGTCTTCATCCGGAGGCCGGTCGCGACGACCCTCTTCACTTCCGGAATCGTCCTGGCAGGCGCGACCGCCTTCATTAACCTGCCGGTGTCGCCGCTTCCCCAGGTCGACCAACCGACGATCCAGGTCCAGGCCTCCATGGCGGGAGCGAGCCCGGAGACGATGGCCACGACGGTGGCGACGCCTCTCGAACGCCACCTCGGCACCATCGCGGACGTAACCGAGATGACCTCCTCGAGCTCGGTGGGGAGCACCGGCATCACGCTTCAGTTCGGGCTCAGCCGCAACATCGACGGTGCCGCGCGCGATGTGCAGGCCGCGATCAACGCCGCGCGGGTGGACCTGCCCACGGCGCTCAGGTCCAACCCGACCTACCGGAAGGTCAACCCGGCCGACGCGCCGATCATGATCCTTGCGATGACGTCGGCGACGCTATCCCAGGGCGAGCTTTACGACAAGGCATCCACCATCCTCCAGCAGAAGCTCCTGCAGGTCGAGGGCGTCGGCGACGTGGGCGTCGGGGGAAGCTCGCTGCCGGCCGTTCGCGTGGAGCTGAATCCCTCGGCGATGTTCAAGTACGGGGTCGGGCTGGAGGACGTCCGGGCCGCGCTGGCGGCCGCGAACGCAAACAGCCCGAAGGGCGCGATAGAGAACGCGACGCTCCACTGGCAGATCTACGACAATGACCAGTCGCGCTCGGCCAAGGACTACAACAGCCTGGTCGTCGCGTACCGGAACGGCTCGCCCGTGCGGCTCACCGACGTCGCCGAGATCAGCGACTCCGTCGAGGACATCCGCAACCTCGGCCTCTCAAAAGGGGAACCCGCAGTGCTCGTGATCATCTCGAGGCAGCCGCAGGCCAACATCATCGATACCGTCGACAGGATTCGCGCGCTCCTGCCCCGGCTCAGGGCCAACATTCCGCCGGCGGCACAGCTGGCCGTCGCCCAGGACAGGAGCACGGTCATCCGGGCCTCGCTGCGCACCGTGGAGCAGTCGCTCACGATCGCGATCATCCTCGTGGTCCTCGTCGTCTACGTCTTCCTGCGTGACGGGCGCGCGGTGCTGGTTCCGGCCGTCGCTGTGCCGGTGTCCCTTGTGGGCACGTTCGCCGCGATGTACCTCCTCGGCTACAGCCTCGACAACCTGTCGCTCATGGCGCTCACGATAGCGACAGGGTTCGTCGTCGACGACGCGATTGTCGTCATGGAGAACATTGTCCGCAACATGGAGAACGGCGTCCCGAGGTTCCAGGCGGCGCTGATCGGCGTCCGCCAGGTCGGCTTCACCGTCCTGTCGATGAGCCTCTCCCTGATCGCCGTATTCATCCCGATCCTCCTCATGGGCGGCGTCGTGGGTCTCTATTTCCGCGAGTTCGCGGTGACGCTCTCGGTCGCGATCCTCATCTCGATGGTCATCTCGCTCACGACGACGCCGATGATGTGCGCCAGGCTCCTGAGCGTCCACCGCAAGGTCGAGCAACGGGCGCGCTTCCACCGCTGGAGTGACGACATCTTCCAGACCGCCCTCGCCGACTACAGGCGCTCCCTCACCTGGGTGCTCAACCACAAGCTGCTGATGCTCCTCGTGCTCCTCGGTACGGTGGCGATGAACGTCTGGCTTTTTACCATCATCCCTAAGGGATTCTTCCCCGAGCAGGACACTGGACGCATGTTCGGTTTCATCCAGGCCGACCAGAGCATCTCGTTCCAAAGGATCTCCCAGAAGCTCCGGCAGTATGCCACCATCATCCAGGCCGACAAGGATGTTGACGATGTCGTCGGCTTCACCGGGGCGGGCGGCGGGGGCGGCAACTCCGGCAGGATGTTCATCTCGCTCAAGCCCCTCGGCCAGCGAAAGGCCACGACGGAACAGATCATGACGCGCCTCAGGCCGAAGCTCGCGCAGGTCCCCGGCTCGTCGCTCTTCATGGCACCCATGCAGGAGGTGCGGGTCGGCGGAAGAATGAGCTACGCCCTGTACCAATACACGCTCCAGGCGGACAACCTCGAGGACCTCCGCACGTGGACCCCGAAGCTCATGGAGGCGCTCAAGAGCGAGCCGATCCTGTCCGACCTGAACTCCGACCAGCAGGACAAGGGACTGGAGACGGACCTCGTGATCGACCGCGACACCGCCTCCAGGCTCAAGCTGACCGCAAGCCAGATCGACAACACCCTCTACGACGCGTTCGGCCAGAGGCAGGTGTCGACGATCTACAAGTCCCTGAACCAGTACCACGTGGTCATGGTCGTGGCGACGCGCTTCTGGCAGGACCCGTCCGCGCTCAAGGACATCTACGTCAGCGCAACCGGGGGCGTGGTGAACGGCTCCCAGCTGACGAACGCGGTGGCGGGGACCGTGTCGGTCTCCTCGGGCTCCGGCATCGGGAAGAGCGTCGCGACAAGCTCCGCAAACGCGAACTCCGTCGCGGCCGACACCGCGCGAAACGCCAGCATGAACGCGATCGCGACCACCGGCCACGGGGCAGCGTCGACAGGCCAGTCCGTGAGCACGCTCTTTGAGAAGATGGTGCCGCTTTCGGCCTTCACCAGCTACGGTCTAGGGACGACGCCCCTCTCGGTGAACCACCAGGGCCCGTTCGTGGCCGGGACGATCTCATTCAACCTGAGCCCCGACGCCTCGATCTCCGAGGCCGTGACGGCGATCGAGAGGCAGGCGGCCGCGATCCACATGCCAAAGACGATTCACGGAAGCTTCCAGGGCACGGCCAAGACCTACCAGCAGTCGGTCGCCAGCGAGCCGGTGCTCATCCTCGCGGCGATCGTGGCCATTTACCTGGTCCTCGGCATCCTCTACGAGAGCTACGCGCACCCGTTCACGATCCTCTCCACGCTTCCGTCGTCGGGGATAGGCGCGTTTCTCGGCCTCATGCTCTTCAATGTTGAGTTCAGCCTGATCGCGCTCATTGGCGTCTTTCTCCTGATCGGTATCGTGAAGAAGAACGCGATCATGATGATCGATTTTGCAATCGACGCCGAGCGCACCGAGGGCCTGAGTCCGAGGGACGCAATCTACAAGGCATGCCAGCTCAGGTTCCGGCCCATCATGATGACGACCATGGCAGCGGTTCTCGGCGCGGTGCCGCTGGCTATCGGATATGGCGAGGGGGCCGAACTGAGGCGGCCACTTGGCATCGCGATCGTCGGCGGTCTCGTCGTCAGCCAGCTGCTGACCCTGTACACCACGCCGGTCGTCTACCTTTACATCGACCGCGCCAGCCGCTGGCTACGCCGGGTTCGCGTGAGGCTTGGATTCGCCTCCCCGGGCAAGGAGCCCGCGCTGGCACCGGTGTGACAAAAGATCTCAAAGCAATGACCGACCCCAACCTTCAGAAACCGACGGTGCCGAACAGGGGCGCACTTGCGCTCGCCGCCTGCCTTGCACTCGTGGCCGGATGCGCCGTCGGCCCCAATTTCAAGCGGCCCGAGGTTGCAGCCCCGGTCGCCTTCAAGGAGAACGCGGGTTGGAAAGTCGCCGCGCCCGACGATGGGGCGAAGAGGGGCCCATGGTGGGAAGTCTTCAACGACCCGGCCCTAAACGAGCTGGAGAACCGCGTGGAGACCGCCAACGAGACGATCCGGCAGGCCGTCGCAAACTATGAGGAGGCCAGGCAGATCGCGCGCTCGGACAGGACGAGCTTCTTGCCCACCGTAGCGGTAGCGGGCAGCGCGGACCGCTCGAGGGCGCCGGCGGCGACAAGCATCGGCGGCCGCCCGCTGACCTCGACGCTGTACACCGCCGAACTGCAGGCCTCGTGGGAGCCCGACATCTGGGGCAAGCTTCGCCGGACCCTGGAGGCCGACGTTGCCAACGCGCAGGCGAGCGCCGCCGACCTGGCGCTTGCCCGTCTCTCCACCCAGGCCACGCTTGCCCAAGACTACATCGGGCTGCGGGCTACGGACGACAAGATCAGGCTGCTTGAGGACGCCGTCGAGGCCTACAAGCGGACCCTGAAGATCACGCAGAACAAGTACGCCGTCGGCGTGGCCGCTAGGAGCGATGTCATCACGGCCCAGACGCAGCTCGACAGCACGCGCGCACAGCTGATCGCCACCGGCGTCCAGCGCGCTCAGTTCGAGCATGCCATCGCCGTGCTCGTCGGCAAGGCGCCCGCGGCATTCTCCATCGCGCGCACGGCGACCATGGGCCTGACGGTCCCCGAGGTTCCGGCACAGCTGGCGTCGACGCTCATTGAGCGCCGGCCGGACATCGCATCCGCGGAGCGCCTTGCTGCTGCCGCGAACGCCCGCGTCGGGATCCAGACGGCGGCCTACTTCCCATCGATCAGCTTGTCCGGCACGGGCGGCTACGAGGGCTCGCCCCTGAGCCAGCTCATCACGGCTCCTTTCAGGTTCTGGACGTTGGGAGCACAGGCGACGGATTCGCTGCTCGACTGGGGCCAGCGTCACGACCTCGTGCTGTCGGCAAAGGCGGCCTACGAGGCGAGCGCAGCCAACTACCGCCAGACCGTGCTCACGGCCCTTCAGCAGGTCGAGGACAACCTCGCCGGCCTGAGGGTCCTAAAGGAGGAGGCCCAGGTTGAGGACGCTGCCGTGTCCGAGGCCTCCCAGGCCGCGCAGATTGCCCTTAACGAGTACAACGCAGGTACGGTCGACTTTACGACGGTTGCGACCGCCCAGGTCACCGAGCTCGACAACCGGGAGACCGCACTCGGGATCATTCAGAGCCAGCTTACCTCAAGCGTCGCATTGATTCAGGCGCTGGGCGGAGGTTGGACGATGCAGGATCTGCCGAACCCGTAGCGGGCATCGCATAGGCCCGGGCAATGCGGACAGTCGGTCGCGTTCAATGAGGTGACGGGCGACGGCCGCGCTTGATTGGAGCTGTGCGCGCCAAGTGATTGGCATGTTGAATGCTATCGCGCTCGCAAGACCATGCACCACACCATACGTTTGGGGCTCGCCGCCAGTCTGACCCTGGCGGCATTGACGCCATTGAGCCTGGCGCAGACGGCAAGTCCCGCTCCATCCGCGGACTCCACGACGACCCCAACCCCCACACCGAGTGCGACACAGGTCGCCACTCCATCGGGCGCGACAACGGCAGCGGCCACGGAAAAGGCCGTTCAGATGGAGAAATACCAGGTGAGCGACGTCCCGATCGAGCAGCAGATCCTGCCGACGTCGCGACCCTTCCAGTCGGTCTTCGGCACCGATGACAACATCTTGGACGTTCCCAGGAACGTGACGATCATCTCGCGCGCGCAGATGGACGTCATCGACATCCAGGACACGACCCAGTTCAGCAAGCTGACCACGAGCTCCTACACGGATTCGAACTTCGGTTCGCCGTCCAATCCCAGCATCCGCGGCCAGTCCGGCGACGTCTTCATGAACGGGATGCGCCAGAGGATCGGCGAGAGCGGCGACGGCATGCCGATCGACTTCAACGACGTTGAATCGGTCAACATCATCCCCGGCCCCGCGACGGCCGTCCAAGGCGCCTCGGCCTACGTCGGCGGCTTCGTGGACATGATTTCGAAGCAGCCCTTCTTCGACGGCACGAAGTCCAGCATAAGCTGGACCGTGGGCTCGTACGACACGAACCGCTGGACCCTGGACTCCGGCGGCCCGATCAACCCCAACCTCGCCTATCGCTTCAGCTACTCGGGCGAGGACAGCGACGGCTTCTGGGACAACTGGATCAAGGAGACGACCTCGTTCTACGGCGCCTTAACCTGGCGCCCCACGAAGAGCTACGAGGTCTTCGTCATGGCCAAGGCCTTCTGGGCCGACTACCGGGAGAACTTCGGCATCAACCGGCCGACCCAGGCCCTCATCTCGGACGGCCTGTACGTCCCCGGAACCAACATCGACGGCGGCACCATGGCCGGCCCGGGAAACCTCCAGAACGCGATCAACGTCGGCGGAGGTCCGGGCGGCGGCGACGTCATCGCCTTCGGCGCCCCCGTGCCCGTCAACTACCACGAGACCGCACAGGGCCCCGCGAGCCACGCCCACGGCATGGAATACAACTCCCAGATCATCCAGACGCTCATTCTCTCCACGGACGCGAAGATCGTGAACAACACGATGTGGACCTACACCAAGCGCGACACGTTCAACTCCGACGGCTACAGCGAGATCGTCGACCCCTCGTGGACCTTCGACAACCGCTCCTCGCTCATCATCACGAAGCCCTGGGTGACCTTGAACACCGGCCTGGAGGAGAAATACCAGAGCACGCGCGCCTATGATGATTTCTTCTTCGAGCCGGTGAACGTCTGGGACCTCTCAAACACGGCGCTGCGCGGCGACATCAACTCCTACCTGTCCAAGAACGGCCCGGGCGGCTTCTTGGGGATGCCGGTGCCGGGCTTCCAGGACCGCTATGCGACGCCTGCCCTCGGCACGTTCGGCCCAGGGTCGGGCAACGGCGGCGGTCTGTACTTCAACCTGAACAATGACACCAACGTCTCCGAGGCGGCGACGGTCTCGCCTTACATTCAGGCCACATGGAAGTTGAACGACAACTGGGGCGTGGTCACGGGAGCCCGCCTTGACGTCATGCACGTCGAAACAAGCGATCCGCTCAATCCAGGCGCCTCGGCAGCGATCGAGGTCGGGGAACCCTGCCTGAACCTCAGCCTCGTGGACAAGGTGACTCCACAGTTCACCTCCTACTTCACCTACAACTATAGCCAGAACTACACAGGAGACCTGGCGGACGGCGGCGGATTCGGCCTCTACGCGGACTCCAACGGAAATCCCACGATTCCGCGCTCCTTGTTCTCCGAGCAAAGCCAGCTGTTTGAATTGGGCGGGAAATTTTCAATTGATGATGGTAAGTTGTTCATTAGCAATGATATCTTCGAGCAATCTCGCCAGAACAAACCGCAGGGCTCACCGGTCATCGAGTACATTTACTATGGGTATGAGTTCTCGCTCAACTACCAGCCGAACAAGCAGTTCTTCGCGACGCTGGGCTATTCCTGGATCAACGGGAGCTCGCCGGCTGGCGGATTTCCGTTCCAGGGTTATGACGGCAATCAACTCCCCGGTGGTCCGCCAATTCCGCTGGATGAAGGCGGTACCACGCCGCAGCAGTCCACCGGGCGCCTGCGGGCGCCGGGACAGCCACTGAACACCTTCAATGCGCTTGCCTCCTATACGTTTCCGTGCGGCTTCGGAATCGAGTCCAACGTCCTCGTGACGAGCCCGATGAACAACGACTACCAGGGCTACCTAGTCATCCCGACCCAGTACTCGCTGGACTGCGAGCTCTTCTACAAGACGAAGGATTGGGAGTTCCGCCTCTCGGGCACGAACGTCACGAACCAGCATAACTGGGAACCCTCGGTCGCGACCTACGCGCTTGAGGGCGTCGTCCCCCTTCCGGGTGCCGAGATGTTCGCGACGGTCAAGTACAAGTTTTAGGCCGCCCCCCGGGAGCATCCTTCCTTGCATTCGCAGCCCGGATCTCGCCGGGCGGCGAATTCATTCCCACCCGCGTGGGCGCGGTCAGAACGACCCTGAGTTGCTCACGAAGGCCACCGTCCGGTTGTCCGGCGACCAGGAGTTCACGTTGATCGAGCCCTGCCCGCCATAGACGTAGCCAACGACCGTCGGCTTCCCGCCCTCGATGGGCATCCTGCGCAGATAGACGTGCTTGTAGAAAGGATGGTCGCCCGAGGGGATGTCAGGCGGGAAACTGATAAAGAGCACCGTCTTGCCGTCGGGCGAGACGTGGGGGAACCAGTTGTTGAAGCCGTCGCTTGTCATCTGCGTTTGCCCCGACCCGTCGGCGTTCATCTTCCACACCTGCATCTTGCCCGTGCGTTCCGAGTTGAAGAAGATCGTAGTGCCGTCGGGAGTGTACTCGGAGCCGTCGTCCAGCCCCTTTGCGGTCGTCAGGCGCTCCTCAGGCCCGCCGGCGGATGGGATCCTGTAGATGTCAAATTCGTGGTTTCGCTCGCCGGTGATGACCAGGTATTTCCCGTCAGGCGACCATCCGTGAAGGTAGGACGGACCCGTCGGCGTGATTTGCCTGGGAATGCCCCCGCCGATAGGGAGCGTGTACACGATGGACGGGGAACCGCTGCTAATCCCGAGCATGCTTCCGTCAAACGAGAGCGTGTGGTCGTTGTTGCAGTGGATCTGGGCGCCTGTGTCGATCGGAGCCGACTCGCAGGTCGTCAGGTCAAGGCTGAACATCCGGCCGTTGTGGTTGTAGACCAGGCGCCGGCCATCGGGTGTCCAGTTCGGGGCCTGGAGCGAATCCTCCGCGCGGTAGATCGTCCTGCGGACGCCCGTGTTCACGACAAGAAGCTCGATATCGCTGCCGATATAGTCCCTGTAGGGCTTGAAGTCCGGGCTGGCCGGGCGAACAAGGCGGACGTTCCTGAAAATACCCTTCTCCAACTGCGTGTTGTTGTGCGCGCAGATGTAAATCCCGACGTACACCTCGTCCGGCAGGTCTATCCCCTCGAAGTCCTGAGTGGAATAGGTGTCGCCAAAATGCGCTGCGGACATCGTGAACTTCTTGCCCGAGCGCTCGAGCTGGAGGACCTGCGGGCCCTCGACATTGAGATGAATCTCCTCGGTGACCGCGCCTCCGGCCTTGC
The DNA here is from genome assembly GCA_964534685.1 of uncultured Opitutaceae bacterium. GTDB lineage: Bacteria > Verrucomicrobiota > Verrucomicrobiia > Opitutales > Opitutaceae > Palsa-1447. The sequence continues at coordinate 6,272 of CAZHPC010000043.1, read as the reverse complement.
GGAACTGCAGGGCCGCCACCCCGTTGCCGTGAATGCATGCGTTAACATGGGCCGATTTCGGGTCGAGGCTCGCCCTCACGATTAGCCCCATCTTGCGGTGCGGGTCCGCGCCAGCGCCCAAGAACTCCGCAGAGGCCTGGATGAGGAAATCGCCCTTAACCCTCTTCCATGCGAACTGGTACTCGTCATGGTCGGCCCACATGTCGGCGCCGGACGCGGACATGAGGTACTCCTGGGAGTCACGGTCGAAGGCTGTGCTGCCCGGGATTGCGACGCCGCCGATGTCGGAATGCTGGTCGAATACGCCGACGGCGGACGGCTGGTCGGCCGCCCGGGCGGAGCTCACGGCCCCGACTGCAAATGCGCAAAACAGCGTAGGGAGCAGGGGCAGGTGGGGCGAAACCATTGCGAGGGCGTGGGACGACATAAGGTCGGTGTGTCTTTAGGGTGCAGCATTCCGGATCAGGGGCATTGGGGACGAGTCAGCAGGAATGTTGGGCTTGGCGTGCCGCCGCGGCAAGGTCAGACACCCGCCGCATCGCGCACAATGCGCCTTGCCGCATCGAGCTCCTCAGCGTTCACGGTGTGGCCCATGCCGGGGAATATTGACTTGGTGACCCTTGCGCCGTGCCGTTCGAGAATCTCCACGCTCTCCTCGACGCTCGAGAGCGGAATATGGACGTCGCGGTCGCTGCACCCGACGTAGACTGGCGTTCCGGAAAGACTGTCCTTCAGGGAGCGAGGGCCCCCAAGGGGGCCTATGAGTGCACCGCTCAGGCCCACCACCCCACCGTACCTCCTGGAATGACGCAGGGCATACTCAAGAGCGAGGCAAGCGCCCTGTGAAAATCCCAGCAACACGATCCTCCCGTAGCCGGGCCCGGACTGGGCAGCCTCTTCGACCAGATTGTCGATCACCCCGAGCGCCGACGAAAGCTGAGGTTCATTCTGGGCCAGGGGGGCGAGAAACCTCTGGGGATACCAGACGTTGCCGGCCGCCTGCGGCGCGAGGAGAGCCACGCCTTGGATGCCCGACGCAACCTCCTCTCCCAGCGAATAGATATCCTCGGCCGAGGCACCCCTGCCATGAACCAGGACGAGGACGGCACTTGCCTTCGCCAGGGGCGGCCCTCCGTGCAGCACATGCTGGCCTTCATGAATCTTCATCGGGAAGACCGGTAGCATCGGATGTGGCTCCCGGCAAATCTGCACTTTCCGCGCATCTGGACGGCGGCTGGCGCCACGCCATGCGGAGTTGACGCAGCCTCCAGATTTGCGACCTACTGTCAGGTAGTATCTGCGCCCGCCGGCGCCTTCCCTAACAAAGCCCCATGCCAAACACGTTTACCCCGTCCCTCCTCCTAGTCGCTGTGGTCGCGGGTGCCGTCAGTGCGCACGCGGCGGACCACCTCAAAGGGGAGCCCTCAACTTTCTTAAGGTCTTTTGCAGACAGCCCGGTCGACTGGATGCCCTGGGGGGAAGCCGCAATGGCCAGGGCCAAGGCAGAGCAGAAGCCCGTGTTCCTTTTTGTCGGCTCGTTCACCAGCGAGCTCTCCGGTGCGATGCGCCGACAGACGTTTGCAAACACCAAGAACGCAGAGTGGCTCAACAAGCAGTTTGTCTGCGTGATTGTGGACCGCGACGAGCGTCCCGACGTGGCCACGCTTTTCCAGGCCTATGTGTACGAGCTTAAGCAGGTTGGCGGATGGCCGCTAAACGTATGGCTGACGCCCGAATTCCAGCCTTTCGAGGGCGCGACATACCTTTCGCCGTCCGAGGACTGGGGCGCTCCCGGATTCCTCAAGCTCGCGAACCAGGTCGATGCCGCCTGGATGGCGAGCCCGGCCGCATGCCGGAAGAGGGCTTCGGAAGCCGTGGCGCAGATGGCCCAAACCGGGCAGTCGGCGCCCGTTTGGAATCTCGCGAAGACCCGCGCGCGCCTTGCGGCGGCGGCGACCGCATGGCGGGCCACTTTCGATTCCGCGAGGGGCGGATTCGAGGACGTGCCCAAGTCGCCGGAGCCCGAGCTGATCCGCTTCATGCTGGGCCAATCGCCCGAAGACCGCGAGGAGGCGCTCGCGAGCCTCAGGGCGCTTGCAACGAGCGCCGTCCGCGATCCGCTCGACGGGGGCTTCTTCAGGCATTCTTCAGACGCAGGCTGGCGAATCCCCTACCAGCAGAAGACGCTCGCCGACCAGGCGCGGATTGCTCTCGCGTTCCTCGACGGGGCCAAGGGGGCTGACGCCAGGTCGTTCGGTCAGTGTGCGGGCGGCGCCCTCGACTTCGCGCTCAGCCGGCTCTCGCTGCACAACGGGACCTTCGCGTCGGCCGAGGATGCAACGGGTGACGATTTTCTCGGGTATTACTCATGGACGGAGGCGGAGATCGACGCGGCCCTCGGGCCGGAATCCCAGGCCTTCAAGCTTGCCCATGGCGTGCTGCCCGGCGGCAACGTGCCGGCTGCCGACGACCCTTCGGCGCAATATGCCCAGAAGAACCTGCTGCGCTCCGTGGCGGAAGTTGATGCCCTGCAGGCGTCCGCCGCCGCCCACCTGCTCGCCGTCCGCGACCGGCGGCGTTTCCCACCGAGGGACGACAGGGCAACCGCCGGAGCGCACGGGCTCATGCTGAGCGCACTCGCGCGCGCGGGCACGCAGCTCGCCGATCCGAAGTACATGGACGCCGCACGGCGCACGTTTCGCGCAATCAGGTCAAGTTTTCTGATCTCGCCGGACGGCCGTCTTCGCCGGCTGCTGGGCTCGGAACTGCCCGCAGCAGCGGACGACTATGCCGCGCTGGCGCTAGGATGCGCAGATTTTGCGCGGGCCGCGAATGACAAGGAAGCGTCCGCCATCTCCTCGCTTCTTCTAGGCCAGCTGGACGCTCAGTACTATGACCCGGCGGGCGGTGGCTATTTCGGAGCCCCAAAGCGTCCAGGGCCCGGCTTGTTCATGCGGCCCTACGCGGGCGATGACCCGCCGTCGGCGGTTTCCCTGGCGCTGCTGGCCGGCGCCCCGCACGCAAATTCCATCGGGGCCGCGCTCTCGAGCTCCCTCGACGAATCGAACGCGCAGGCCCCGGGCGACCAATTGCTCGCGCTCGCATTCTTCGCCGGCCAGGAATCCGGCAAGTGACCTACTGGGTCCGTGTCAGGACAACTGCCGCGTGCCGCGAGATCGGGGGGGTCTGCAGCTTGAGCATCCCTCCGGGATGCGCCACGACCCTGGACTCGCCGGGCACCCCCTTTGACGTGTCCCACCAGGTGACTTTCCACGATCCCGCGGGAACGTTGTCGAGGTCCAGTGTGCCGCTCACGGGGGCTGTCGGATGGAGGGCATAGATGTTCCTCTTGTGCCAGACCCACGCCGAAATGAAGTGATCGTTGCGCCGGCCGATGAGGGCGAGCACCGAGGCGTCGAGGCCGAGGTCGATATCCGAGATCCCGACCCAGTCCGGCCCCGTTCCCTCCAGAAATAGCGTGTGACGGCCGGCGGAGACGTTTGCCTCGAGCACGTCCGGAACCGGGGCCCCCTCGCCTCCGGCCCACGTGTGGGAGGCGACGGCACTTCCGTCGACGCTCACGCGCAACCCGCCGCCGGCCTGCGCGACGGAAATGACGTGAACCCGGAGCGTCGTCGCATGGGGCAGATCGAGGTGATAGGTGGCACGCCCCGGAAACCCCTCGGCTTGGCCGGATGCGCTTCCATCGAGGATCGCGGGAATGTTGGCCGCGTCAACGGGTTCGGTTCCATCGCAGGGGTAGGCAAAGTCCGGGGCGCCCCTGCGCTGCCAAACCTGCCCTGCTGTGATGCTCAGCGGCATTCGCTCCGCACATTCCACCACGGACGAAAACGGCAGAAGGCCAACCTGCTTGGCTACCCGGTTGATCGCCAGAAACCGGAACACGGCCCCAAGTTCGCCCAGCCGGTTCTGTTCGAGGAGCTGCCATCCGTTCCATGGCTGCGCGGCGAAGGCGCCCTGGCCCATGATGCTGGCCCACACGGGCGGCACGATGTTCAGGCCCGACCTCTTAACAGCATTCGAGACGGGCTGGTGGTCGTCGCCCTCCTCGCCGTAGAATGCCGGGCGGTCGAGCGTCGCAAAGGGTGGCTCGAAGGAGCGCGCCCCGGCGATCAGGTTGGCCGCGTAGAGATGGGGCTGGAAATAGTCCATCTTCTCGTAGATCGGGCTCTTGAGATTCTCCGTGCTTGTCGTGATGAGGTGCCCATAGACATCGACGAGGCGAATGTACGAGGCCACGGCGCTGTGCCACCGGGCAACGTCCGCCTCGTGACCGTGTCGGTATGAGTCCGTCCAATGGACCTCGTTAAAGAGTTCCCACGCCACGATCGCCGGCGACCAGCCCCACCGGGCGACGATGTATCGGTACTTGATCAGCGTCATCACGCGCGCGTTGGCATCCGTGAAGAAATCCTCCGGCGACTTCAGGAAGCCCCCGGGGTTGGCCGCGTTCCAAGGATTAGCGTCCCAGTTCGAGTTGTTTGTGGTGTTGAACTGGCCGTGGTGCTGGAGAACGATCTGCAGGTAGACCCCGTTCTGCTCCGCAAGGGCGACCAGCTTGTCCCAGGTCTCGGCCACGCCTTCGTCAACCGAACCCGGCTTGGGTGACGGGCCCATGTTTTTGGGAAGCCAGTCTAGGTTGAGCCCGTCCCAGTGGACCATCCAGATCCTCATCCAATTGAGGTTGGCCTGGGCGAACTTCGGGAAGGCGTCCTGGTAGTAGGTGAGCGTATCCTTCGCGCCTTCCGCCGCCCACGCAAGATTCGCGCCGACAGGGGTGAACGGAAGCCCATCCGAGCGCATCAACATCCGCGGGTCCTTTGGATCAATCAATATGGACGGCAGCCGCGTCCTTTCCGTATTTCGAACTTCGGCGGGCGTCACGAGGCTCACGACAAGGTCGGTCTTGTGGATGCCCAGAGTTGTCTCCGACACCGCCCCGAACTTGTAGGTGCCGAGCTCCTCCGGTCGGGCGCGAACGGCGAAAAGGCCCCCGTCCGCATAGTAGGCCGGAAGATTCAGCCTCTGTCCGCCCGGTGTGGTGACCTCGGCCCATAGCTCGCGGGAAAAGAGGTTCTGTGCCGCCGGATTGTCGGGGGCCACAAAGTCGAACTCGATCGGCTTGGGCTCGGCGGCGGCGGCTTGCGCCAGAAGCATTGCTGCCAGAATTCGGAGGTGCGGTGTCGTCATGGAGGGGTTGTGAAAACGCTCAGGAACCGCTCGCGGCGGACGTGACCGCCGCGACCGCCTTGTCCTGCATCCTCACCCGGTAGCTGCCGGGGGATATTCCGGTCATACGCTTGAAGAGGACGCACATGTATTCCATGTGCTCGAAGCCCGTGAGCTCGGCTATCCGCTTGAGGGGAAAATCCGTCTCGAGGAGCAGCTGGCGAATCTTGCGGAGCTGGACGCGCCTGATCTCGGACTGCGGCGAGCGCCCTATGCACTGGCGGAACTTGCGCTCCATCTGGCTGCGCGAGGCGTGCGCGTGCTCCAGGACCTGGTTGACCGTTATGCCGTAGCACGCCCTCTCCCGGATGAAGCTGAGCGCCGCGGCCACGTTGCGGTCCTCCACGGCGAGGACGTCCGTGGAGTGCCGGGTGACGACGCCGAGCGGCTCCACCCGCTGGTCGTATGACTTCGGCTTTATCCCCAAGAGGAGGTCTCCAAGCAGCGCGGCCGCGCGGTACCCAGACTGGAAGGCGTTGGGCGCGACGCTCGAGAGGGCGGGATCCGCGAGCTCGCATCGGATCGTGTCGTTGTTGGCGCCGAGCACCGCGACCTCCTCGGGAACCAGCAGGCCCGCGGTGTGCGCTGCGCTTATCAGCTGCTGGGCATGAAGGTCGACACAGGCCATTATGCCAATCGGCTTGGGAAGCCCCTTGAGCCAGCCGGCCAGCTTCCCGATCTGCTCCTCCTCCCAGAACGGCGTGGCGTCGCCGGGGTAGTCCACCTCGAACACCGAGCACTCGCGCTCGGCAAGGCGCACCGCCTCGACGAAGCCGTCGCGGCGCTCTCGGGCCCAGAGCGTGTTGCCGAAGCCGGCAAAACCGAACTTCTGGTATCCCCTTTCGATGAAGTGCTCGGCCCCAAGGTGCCCGATGCCGACGTTGTCGGGCCGGATCTTCGGGACCCCGGGGAAGGGCTCGACGTCGTTGAGGTCGACCAGCGGGATCTTCAGCTCGGCGCACGCGCTCGCGAGCGCCGGCGTCGTGTGCCGGCTGATGACCCCGTTCCATTTCTTGCTGCGG
>CAZHPC010000042.1:0-23546 GCA_964534685.1 uncultured Opitutaceae bacterium | reverse complement strand
GCAGGCGGCTGATGGACGACGAGGAGAAGAAGCTCACGGCCTACCACGAGGCCGGGCACGCCCTTATCCAGGGCGTCCTGGACGACGGCCACATGCCCGTCCACAAGGTCACCATCATCCCGAGGGGACGAAGCCTCGGAAGCACCATGTTCATCCCCAAGAAGGACGTCCTCACCCAGGCGATGAAGCGGATGCTCAACCAGATCGCGATGGGCCTCGGAGGACGGATCGCCGAAGAGCTCGTCATGGGGGACATTTCGAGCGGGGCGGCGGGCGACATCATCCAGATCACCGCGATTGCCCGGCACATGGTCTGCGACTGGGGCATGAGCCCGCTCGGGCCGATCGCCTACGGCGGCAACCACGACACCGTCTTCCTCGGCCGCGACATCACCCGGACCGAAAACGTCTCCGAGGAAACCGCGCGGCGGATCGACGTGGAGATCCAGCGCATCATCTCGGAGCAGTACGAGCGCGCAAAGAAGATCATCAGCGAGCGCCGCTCGGCGCTGGACAAGATCGCCGAGGCGCTCCTCGAGCACGAGACGCTCGAGGGCAGGCACGTGCTTGAAATCCTCGAGTTCGGCGAGATCCGCTCGCCGATCGCGGCGGCGTTCGTCGGCAAGCCGGCCGAGAAGCCCGAGGAGAAGAAGGCCGCCGACAAGCAGGCGCCCGAAGGCCTTGGAGCGAGCGGTCCCGCGCCCGCGCCGACGCCCGCCTGAGCGGAACGGGTCGGGTCCGGCGCATCCGCGCCGCTTTTCCGGCTTGGATTTGCGGGGTCTAGCCCCAACATAAGCACCGCATTCCTATGAAGATCTGCTGCATTGGCGCCGGCTATGTCGGCGGACCCACCATGGCCATGATCGCGCTCAAGGCGCCGGACATCGAGGTGAAGGTGGTGGACATGAACGCCGCGCGGATTGCGGCCTGGGGCTCCGGCACGCTTCCGATCTACGAGCCGGGTCTCGAGGAGGTCGTGAGGAAGACCCGCGGGAAGAACCTGCACTTCTCGACGGACGTGAAGGGCGCCATCGCGGCCGCCGACGTCGTCTTCGTCGCGGTCAACACGCCGACCAAGAGCTACGGGATGGGGGCCGGGCGCGCGGCGGACCTTCGCTTCATCGAGTCGGTCGCAAGGACGATCGCGGAGAGCGCGAACGGGCCAAAGATCATCGTCGAGAAATCCACGATCCCGGTGAGGACGGCGGAGACGATCAAGGACATCCTCGCGGCCAACGGCCGCGGCATAAAGTTCCAGGTGCTCTCAAATCCCGAGTTTCTGGCCGAGGGGACGGCGATCGCCGACCTCCTCAACCCCGACCGGGTCCTGATCGGCGGCGAGCGCACGCCGGAGGGCGCCGCCGCCGTCGCCGCGCTCGCCGACATCTACGCCAGGTGGGTCCCGCGCGAGCGGATCATCACCACCAACCTCTGGTCGTCCGAGCTCTCGAAGCTCGTGGCAAACGCGTTCCTCGCCCAGCGCATCTCCTCGATCAACTCGATCTCGGCGCTCTGCGAGGCGACGGGCGCCGACGTGGACGAGGTGGCCAATGCCATCGGGAGGGATTCGCGCATCGGCCCCAAGTTCCTGAAGGCCTCGGTTGGATTCGGCGGATCGTGCTTCCAGAAGGACATCCTCAACCTGGTCTACCTGTGCGAGCATTTCAACCTGCCCGAGGTCGCGGCCTTCTGGGAGGGCGTCGTAAAGATGAACGAGTGGCAGAAGCACCGGTTCACGTCCAGGATTGTGAAGGCACTCTACAACTCAGTGGCAGACAAGAAGATAGCCGTGCTCGGTTTCGCCTTCAAGAAGGACACGAACGACACGCGCGAGTCCGCCGCCATCACCGTGTGCCGCGACCTGATCGCCGAGCAGGCGAACGTGACGGTTTACGACCCCAAGGTGCCCGCGGACGAGATCCGGCGGGACGTGCTCGGCAAGGACACGGGCAACCCGCTGCTCACGATCGCGTCGAACCCCTACGAAGCAGCCGCCGGAGCCCACGCCCTGGCGATAGCCACGGAATGGGACGAGTTCAAGGCGCTCGACTTCGCCAAGATCTACGGGGTGATGTCCAAGCCGGCGTTTGTCTTCGACGGGCGCAACATCCTGGACCTGCAGAAGCTCCGGGACATCGGATTCCGGGCGGCTGGGGTCGGGAAGTAGGTGAGTCCTCAGGTCCCGAGCGCGGTCCTGTAGACGCGTGGCACGCGCTTGGTGACCGAACAGAGCGTTTCCCAGGGAATCGTGTCCGCCCAGCGGCTGAATTCGCCGATCGAGATCTCGCTGCCTCCCTGGCGCCCCACCAGCACGGCCTCGTCGCCGCTTGCAACGCCGTCAATGTCGGTGATGTCCACGATGGTTTGGTCCATCGTCACGCGCCCAAGGACCGGGCAACGGATGCCGTGGATCAGGACGCTCGCCTTGTTACTCACAGACCGCGGGATCCCATCGCCGTAGCCCGCACAGAGCACGGCCGTCCTCGTGTCCCGGGTGAGGGTGCGCGTGCGCCCGTAGCTCACGGTCGTGCCCGCGGGCAGGCGCTTCACGATCCCCACGCGGGTGTGAAAGCTGAACACAGGCTCGGTCCTCACCTGTGAAAGGAACGAGCTCGGGTGGGGCAGGATCCCGAACTGGAGGAGCCCGACCCTGACCGCGTTGAACGGGCTGGCCCCGGGCATCGTCTCCAGCCCCGCGCTGTTGTCCGCGTGGATGAACAAGCCTTCCCGGGCGCGCCGGTCCAGCCCGCTGGCGGCCAGGACGCCGAGAAAGCGCCGCCGCTGTTCCTCGGTGAACGCGGCGTCGTCATCCGGGCTCGCGAAATGCGTGAACACCCCGGCCAGCCTGAGGTGCCTCGAGTCGGAGATCTTCCGCACAAGCGCGGGGGCCTCCTCGTACCACACGCCGAGCCTGCCCATGCCGGTGTCGATCTTCAGGTGCACGGATACGGGTCGCCGTGCGGCCGCGCCCGCCCGGTCCATGCGCGACACCTCGTCCTCCGTCGAGACCGTCACGGCCAGGTCGTATTCGGCGGCGAACCGATCCTCGTCGGGAAGGAGCGGGCTCAGAAGGAGGATGGGCCAGCCGGGTCCGAGTTCCCGCAACTGTGCGGCCTCGGTAATGTTGGCAACGGCAAAGAGGTCGGCCCCGGCATGCATCAGCCTGCCGGCGACATGCTGTAGGCCGTGGCCGTACGCGTCCGCTTTCACGACCGCCACATACCGGATGTGGGCGGGAAGCGAACCGCGAATCAAGTGCAGGTTGCGCTCAATCGCGGCCAGGTCGATTTCGGCCCAGCAGCGCAGGGGAAGCGTTGAGTTTGACGGTATCATGGTGCCCTGTGGATCTGGGGAACCCATTTGGCATAGGAGGGCTCCTGATGCAGAAACGCGTCCGGGTCCCGGGTTTCGCGGAAAAGCTCGGCCCTTGCAACTGACGGGTTCGCCAGCAGCGTGGCAAGGTCATAGGAGGAGGTCACCGTGCCGGCCGGAAGCGGATCCCAATGCCGGAATCCCTCGGGCGTCATGAGCTCGCCGGAAAGCTCGACCGCCGGGACGCGCAGAAGCGGGCCGCCCATGTGCAGGCAGTGCCACAGTCCGCGCCTGGCGTCAGCAACGATTCCGACCTCGGGTCGCCCGACAGCGCGGGCGACGACCGCCAGGCCGACATAGGCGTACAGGGGCCTTTCCTTCAGGACATTCCACATCCTCAAGGCCATCGCCGTCGTGCGGATGCCCAGGATCGAGCCGGGTCCCTCGCAGAACGCGAATGCCGCGACCGAGCCGATGTCGACGTCCAGCTCGTCAAGGCACTCGAACACGCCGACCCCCGCCTCCTCCCTCCTTGAGGACCATCGGGGGCCTGCTTCCGCCCCGAGGAGTCCGGCCTGGATCCTTTCCGACGCGGCGTCGATCAGGAGCAGGGGCGAGTGCTCGCGGAGAATCTGGCTGAGGCTGGGCATCTTGCGAATCCAACGAAACGCCTGTGGGGGCGCTCCGGCAAGCACGGTTCGCGGCCGGCCAATCCGGCATTGACCCAACCCTTCCGAAACCTACGCTGAACCCTTACTTTTTCCGCAAAGCACCACCCGCATTCACGCCGTGAACGTCCAACTGAGCACCGTTTCCGACTCCCGCAAGAATCTCGTCGTCACCCTTGACAAGGAAGAGGTCGACACCGAGCACAAAGCCGTGGTGGCGGAGTACGTCCGGCAGGCCCGGCTGCCCGGCTTCCGCCCCGGCAAGGCCCCCGAGGCCATGGTAATCAAGAGGTTTTCGAAGGAGATCGCGGAGGAGTTCAAGCAGAAGGTCGTGAGCAAGGCCTATCGGGGAGCCCTTGAGAAGGAGAAGCTCGATGTCCTCAGCGTCGTCAGCGTCGAGGAGGGGAAGATCGAGCCGGGCCTCACGGCGGCGATCACGGTGACGGTCGACGTGAGGCCGGAATTCTCGCTTCCGGACTACGTCGGGCTGCCGACACAGATCGCCCCGGTCGACCCGACCGAAGCCGAGATTGACAGCGTCATCCAGGCGCTCCGCTCGGAGGGGGCGGACTTCAAGGCCGCCGAGCGCGCCGCCGTGAAGGGGGATTATGTGAAGCTCTCCTACGAGGGCGCGCTGGACGGCAGGAAGATCGCGGAGATCGCGGGCGAGAAGCAGCTCTACGCCAAGGTGCCCCAGACCTGGGAGGAGGTCGAGGGCTCGAACGAGGGGATAATCCCCGGGCTTGGCAAGCACCTAGCCGGCGTCGCGAAGGGCGACAAAAAGACGGTCTCCATCGTCTTCCCGGCGGGTTTCCAGCCGGTGCCTGCGCTGGCCGGCAAGACCGCCGAGTATGCGCTTGAGATCCAGGAGGTCCGCGAGCGGATCCTCCCCGAGATGGACGAGAAGTTCTTCAAGGCCCACCAGGTGGACAACCTCGAGGGATTGAAGGGCCAGGTCCGCACGAACCTGAAGCTCCAGAAGGAGCAGAGGAACCGCGCCGCCCAGCGCAACCAGGTCACCCAGGCGCTCGCGGACCGGGTCAGCTTCGAGTCCCCGGTCAGCCTGGTCGAGGCCGAGACCCAGGGAGTCCTTCGCCAGTTCATCGAGGAGAACATGCGCCGCGGCATTCCCGCCGAGCAGTTCGAGAAGGACAAGAAGGAGCTCTTCGAAGGCGCGCGGAAGGCCGCGGTCGGCCGCATCAAGGTCCAGCTCGTGCTCGCCAAGGTCGCCGAGGCGGAGAAGCTCTCGGTCACGGAGCGCGACATCGACCTCTACATCAGGCGCGAGGCCGTCCGGTCCAACCAGAGGCCGGACAAGATCGCGAAAGACCTCGCCAAGAACCGGGACGCCCTCCGTTCGGTCCAGCAGTCGATTATTTTCGACAAGGCGGTTGATTTCCTGGTGTCCAAGGCTACGTTCACAGTCACACAATCGTGAGCTACTACGTTCCCATCGTCCTCGAGAACACCGGCCGCGGAGAGCGGTCGATGGACATCTATTCGAGGCTGCTGAAGGACCGGATCATCTTCATCGGGACGCCGATAGACGACATGGTGGCAAACCTGGTCATCGCCCAGCTCCTCTACCTGCAGATGGAGGACGCGAAGAAGGACATCCATCTCTACATCAATTCTCCGGGCGGCGTCGTGACCGGCGGGATGGCGATCTACGACACCATGAATTTCCTGCAGTGCGACGTGCAGACGTTCTGCATCGGCATGGCGGCCAGCATGAGCACCGTGCTGCTTGCCGCAGGCACGAAAGGGAAGCGTTTTGCGCTGCCCAACAGCCGCGTGATGATTCACCAGCCCTCGGGCGGTGCGGGGGGCCAGGCGGCCGACATCGCGATCGCCGCAAAGGAAATCCTCCGCTGGCGCAAGACCCTGAGCGAGGTGATCGCGCGGCACACCGGCAAGACGCCCGAGCAGGTCGAGAAGGATTCGGACCGCGACTACTACATGAGCGCGCTGGAGGCGAAGGCCTATGGGATCGTGGACCATGTGGTGGCCTCGACGCGGGAGGCGCAGACATTGGTGGTGAAGACCGCGGCCTGAGGGGGCCTCCGGGGCTAGTAGAATCCGCCCTCGACAGCGGCCCGGGCAAATCCAGACTCACCGGCCATGGCCAAATCGTCCCGAATGACGCTGTGCTCCTTCTGCGGGAAGTCGCAGGCGGAGGTTAAGAAGATCATTGCCGGGCCCGGCGTGTACATCTGCGACTCGTGCGTCAACGTCTGCAAGACGATCATCGACCGCGAGGTCAAGCAGCCCGCGATCGAGGTGAAGCCGGCGTTCCGGATGATCAAGCCCTCCGGGATAAAGAAGGTCCTGGACGACTACGTCATCGGCCAGGAGCACGCGAAGAAGGTCCTGTCCGTCGCGGTCTACAACCATTACAAGCGCCTGAACTTTGAGTCCGGCCAGACCCCGAAGGACCCCGCGGCTTCGTCCCCGGAGTTCAGCGACGTCGAGGTTGAGAAGAGCAACATCCTCCTGGTGGGCCCGACGGGCTCCGGCAAGACGCTCCTCGCGAGGACGCTGGCGCGGATCCTGGACGTGCCCTTTGCGATCTCCGACGCCACCACGCTCACGGAGGCGGGCTACGTCGGCGAGGATGTCGAGAACGTCGTGCTGCGGCTCCTGCAGAACGCGAACTACGACGTAAAGCGCGCCGAGTGCGGCATCATCTACATCGACGAGATCGACAAGATCCGTCGCACGACCGAGAACGTCTCGATAACCCGCGACGTCTCCGGCGAGGGCGTGCAGCAGGCCCTGCTCAAGATCCTTGAGGGGACGGTGTGCAACGTACCGCCGCAGGGCGGGCGCAAGCACCCGAACCAGGAGTACATCCAGGTCAACACGTCCAACATCCTCTTCATCTGCGGCGGGGCTTTCGTTGGCCTCGACCAGATCGTCAAGAAGCGCCTCGGGCACCGCTCGATCGGGTTCCACCTGAACGCCGAGGACAGGGACATTCCCCCGGACGAGATGATGCGCAGCATCGCGCCGGAGGACATGGTCCGGTTCGGTATGATTCCCGAGTTCGTGGGGCGGCTGCCTGTCGTGACGGTCCTGGATCAGCTCAAGGTGGGGGATCTGGAGAAGATCCTTCTGCGGACCAAGAACGCGATGGTGAAGCAGTACTCGAAGCTTTTCGCGATGGAGGGTGTCCGGCTGCGCTTCACGTCGGATGCGGTGAAGGCCGTTGCCCTGAAGGCGATCGAGCTGAAGACCGGCGCCAGGGCCCTGAGGGCCATCCTTGAGGGCGTCATGCTGGAGATAATGTACGACCTGCCGCAGCGCGACGACGTGACGGAGGTCATCGTCGACTCGGCTGCTGTGGCCGGGAAGCGCCGCCCAACGATTAAGCGGGCTCCCAAGGCTTCTGCGAACGAGAACGCGGCCTAAGGCCGCGCCTCGGTTGGATCACCAGTCGCGGTAATCGCCCTTCGCCACGCCCTTCGCGAACTCGACGAAGAGCTTCACGCAACGCTCCACGTCCTCGAGGTCCACGATTTCGCTCGGGGTGTGCATGTAGCGCAGCGGGATGCTCACGACCGCAGTCGCCACGCCTCCGCGTGCCACCTGGATGGCGCGCGCGTCGGTGCCGGTGGGCCGCGGGTCGCTCTCCACCTGATAGGGGATCTTGAGCTTCTTGGCCGCCTTGATGAGGCCCTCGTAGACCTTGGGGTTGATGTTCGGGCCGCGGCAAAGGATCGGGCCCCCGCCGAGCTTGGTTTCCCCGTACTTGCGGTTGTCGCAGTCCGGATGATCCGTCGCGTGCCCCACGTCCACAACCAGCGCCACCTGGGGATCGACGGAGTATCCCGAGCCCATCGCCCCCCGCGTCCCGATCTCCTCCTGGGAGGTCGCCACGGCGACGACCCGGGCCGCAGGCCTCTTCCTCTCCCGGGACAGGCGGATGATCGTCTCGCCGACGATGTAGGCCCCGACCTTGTTGTCGAAGGCCCGCGCGGTGCCGACGCTCCCATTGATAAGCTCAAACTCGTGGTCATAGGTGGCGGCATCCCCGATCGAGATCCGCTCGAGGGCCTCCTTCTTGGACTTGGCCCCGATGTCGATCCAGATCTCGTGGATCTCCGGCACCTTCTTCCGGTCCGCCTCGTCCATAAGGTGAATGGCCCGCTTTCCCGTGACTCCCTTCACGGTGCCGTTCGACGTCTGGATGACGACCCTCCGGCCGGATATCACGGTCCTGTCGTGACCGCCGATTGTGTCGAAGTAGATGAAGCCGTCCTTGTTGACGTAGGTTATGATCAGACCGAGCTCGTCGATATGGCCCGCCAGCATGAGCGTCGGGTCACCAGCCGGATTGAGCGTGGCGATCCTGTTCCCAAGGGCGTCGCCCACGTAGGAATCCGCGGCCGGCTTGACGTAGCGGTCGAACACCGCTTGGGCCTCGCGCTCGTAGCCGGAGGGCGAACGGGCGTGGAGAAGTTCAGTGAGAAATTGGGGGGGATTGTAGGACGCCATCGTTGGATTTGGGTGAACTTGTAATCTCGCTCCGAAACGGCGGGACCGCAACGGGGAAAAAGCCTTGGCGCGGGGGCCGGGACGTGTGAGCGTCGGCATGCGATGATCATCTATCCCGCGATCGACATAAAGGGGGGCCGCTGTGTCCGGCTGACGCAGGGCCGCGCCGACGCGGAAACCGTTTATGCGGAGGACCCGGCCCTGATCGCCGCGGATTTCAAGGCGGCGGGCTCCAAATGGGTCCATGTCGTAGACCTCGACGGAGCCTTTGACGGCGAGCCGCGGAACTTTGAAATCGTGAAGAAAATCGTGGCGCTTGGGATGAGCGTTCAGCTCGGCGGGGGCCTGAGGACGCGGGCGTCGGTTGACCGCGCGCTTTCGGTCGGGGTTGCCCGGGTCGTCATCGGGACCCGCGCGGCCGAGGGCGAGGCGTTCATTGCGGAGCTGGTCGCGGCATTCGGAAAGGCCGTGGCGGTTGGGATCGACGCAAAGGGAGGAAAGGTCGCAGTCAAGGGATGGGTGGACACGACCGGAACTTCGGCGCTCGCGCTGGCCCGTCGGATGGACGCGCTCGGTGTCGCGACGCTGGTCTATACTGATGTTGGCACGGACGGGATGCTGACGGGGCCGAATTTAGGGGCGCAGGAGGCAATTCTCGGGGCCGTGAGCGCGAAGGTGATCGCAAGCGGGGGGGTCAGCAGCCGCGAGGACGTGATCGATTTCCTTGAAACGGAGAAGACCAACCCAAACCTAGACGGCGTGATTGTCGGCAAGGCTATCTACGAGGGGAAGGTGGCGCTGAAGGACCTGCTTGCCATAGCCGGCGGCTAGGGCGTGAAGAGATAGTCGCCCCCTACCATCGCGCCCGGGCTCGATGGAGGCGCTCCGATAGGCGCCCAGCGATAGCCGAGCGGCTGCAGGATTCCGAGGACGCCTTCTGCTTCCTCGGGGCTGTGCAGGGCCACGATGAGCACGGGGCGGGCGTTGGCGACCGCCCCCATCATTCCATCGAGGGCCTTGTGCCCGTGGCCTTCGACGTCGAGCTTGACGAACCGTGGAGGCCTCAGCTCTCCGCTTTCAACCAGGTCATCCAGTCGCAGGACGCGGATCACAATGGGTGCGCTCTGGGCGCTCGGGACCTCACCGTCAAACCGAAGGTGAGTGCTGGGAGAACCCAGGTTCCCGTAGGTGAGGAGTTCTGAGGTGGCCGTTCGGTCGGAGGCTGCAGCCTGGTAGGTCTTCAGCCAGAAGAGCCCGTTCATCCTCCGATGACGCTCGAGCCTTTTGAAGCTCGCGGGATTTGGTTCGAAGGCCGCGACCTGGCCCATTGGGCCCGCCCTGAGAGCGAGCGCGATGCTATATATCCCGAAATGCGCTCCAAGGTCCCAGCAGCTCCAGCCGCGGATGTCGCCGTCACCCAATTCGCATATCACCCTTTGAATTGCCGGCTCATGAGTGCCCCTCCAATAGGACGTCCAGGGATAGAGGGTCCAACGGGCGCCCATAGCCGCGCCGCGTCGGACTCTGACGGGAATCAGCCCGACAGTTGAGCCGACCAGATTCCTGAGGCTGGAATCCATTTCGTGCGGGCCGGCGTCAGCTCAGTGCCTGCGCAATCTCTTCCAGGGGGTAGGTCACAATCTCGGACAGGGTGGGGTGGTACCATGGTGCGCGGAGCATGTCGAAAACTGTCGCGCGCATCGCCATTGGCGCCGCGAAACAATGAATCAGCTCGCCTGCGTCCTTGCCGACGATCTCAGCCCCTATGATCCGGCCGGTGCCGGGCTCCGCTAGGACTTTCACGTACCCGTAGTTCGCGTTCATCAGGATCGATTTCCCGTGATCGCCGAATGGATGGCTCGCCGAAAGGTACTTGATCTCCTTCTCCTGCAGGTATCGCTCGCTCCTGCCGACTGCGCCGATCTGCGGGTCAGTGAACACGACACTTAGGAGCATCGATTCATCAACGGGCCTCAAGCCAGCTATCCGAGACATGTGGCGGGCAGCAAGTTCCGCCTGTTGTATCGCAACATGCACGATCTCGTGGGGGCCGCAGCAGTCGCCGGCTGCGTAGATGTTTGGCGCGCTCGTCTGCTGCCATCGATTTGTCAGGATCCGCCCGTTTGCAGCGGTCTTAACGCCCGCAGAAGCGAGCATAAGCGGTGACGTGTTGGGCTCGCGGCCCAAAGCGTTGAGGAGGTGATCGGCTCGCCTCTGCAGGGTCTTGCGCCCATGTCTGAACGTGACGAGCACTCCCTCATGACCCGGGCGGACCTGCTGGATCTCGGTGCCGGTGTGGACATCTATTCCTTCATCCAGGAAAGCCCGTTTCACGACGCCGGCCGCCTCCTTCGAATGGTGCCTGAGAAGGTCGGAGCTCCTTTGAATAAGACAGACCCGGGTGCCTATCCGGCTAAGGAATTGGGCGAGCTCGCATGCGACGACCCCTCCCCCTAACACGACCACACTGCGGGGCTTGAAATCAAGCTCAAGGACATCATCGCTTGTCCAGGACTCTGTCGTGGGCAGGCCGGGAATGGGGGCAACGCTGACACTGGAACCAGTTGCAATCAGGAAGTGCTTGGCCCGAACCTTTCGTCCGTCCTCAAGCTCCACGGTGTTTGCGTCCTTGAAGCGGGCGTTGCTGCGGATCAGCTCGAAGTCCCCTGATTGAAGCTGCTTGACGCGGTGTCTGGAGAATTCGCCGATGATCCTCCTCTTCCTCGCGTGCATCGCCGGCATGTCCGCCGAGGCCCCTACAACCTTCAGGCCGAAGTCCCCGCCGCTTCGGGCGAGATGAAGCACCTCAGCCGAGTAGATGAGAGTCTTCGAAGGCATGCACCCGCGCAGGATGCACAGGCCGCCGAGATTTCGGGAGCCGTCAATTACCGCGACCCGTCTCCCAAGGCCGGCCGCGACTCGTGCAGCATTGAAGCCCGCCGACCCCCCGCCGATGATCGCCAGATCGTAGGTTCGGTTCACCCTTCAGCGCCCTTTCTTCAGCAGCATAACGTGTATGGTCTTGAGGACGATTGAGGCGTCGAGCGTGAACGAAAAATTACGGATGTAGTAAAGGTCATATTCGAGCTTCCTCAGCGTGTCCTGGACCCCGGATCCATACCGGTAGTTCACCTGGGCCCACCCGGTTATTCCAGGCTTCACGAGATGTCTGAAATGATAGCTGGGTATCTCGCGTTCATATTCACTCACCAGCCGGCTCCACTCGGCCCGCGGCCCGATCAGGCTCATTTGGCCGCGGAGAACATTCCACAGCTGCGGCAGCTCGTCGAGCCTGGCTGAACGAAGCCATTGGCCGACGCGTGTGATTCGCTCGTCTCCCTCCCTCGTGTAAGGGTCGCCCACGCCGCTTGCCGCACGCATCGTCCTAATTTTAAACAGCTTAAATGGCACCTTGTGCTTTCCAATGCGATCTTGAACGAAGAAGACGGGTCCACCGTCCTCGATCTTAATTGCCACGGCGGCGACGCCGATCAGCCACCCGAGAACCACCAGCCCGACAGCCGACAGCACAATGTCTGACACGCGTTTGATGCGCTCAAAAACGGGTTCCCTCGCAATCTGAAACCCCTCCTGGAACAGCCAGACAGGGTTTATGCGGTAAAGGGGAATCTTTCTCCAATAGACCTCGTGGAATATCTCGAGCGTGTAGGTTGGGATCCCATCGAAGGCCAGCTGGACGAGCCTCATTGGTATCCAAGGAGGAAACTCCCCGCCGGACTCCTTAATGATGATTGCCTCCACAGCAATGCTGGATCCTGCGATTGATTCCAGCACGGGCTCAAAAGCCTTGTAGCGGTCGCACGAATCCACGTGCAGCAAGGGCGTCTTCACCCCCATTCGCGCGCATTCGGCCTTGAAGACCTCGAAGTCGGCGCCCTCTCCAACGAAAACAAGGTTCCGCTCCCCCCGCGACACCGAGGCTCGCTCGTAGAGTATGCGGCGGTAGGCGAGCGTAAGCGGGCCAAGAAAGATGAAGCTGCCGACTATTGCAAAGCGGCTCGACTGGAGCTCGAGACCTGCGGGTATGAACACAAACGCCAGAAGCAGAGTCATCAGAGCCGCCGAAAAGGACGCGATAAGGTGCATACTCGCGTAGTCCAGGCTTAGCATGTCCGTGCGGGCCCCGTAGCCGTCGATTAGATGGAGCGAGCCCGCGAAGATGATTGCCGGGACGAGCAAGGGCGATACGAAGGCTCCCGTGCTCACGCCGCGCAGAAAGAAGACGACGTTGAAGATGATGGCAACCGATGCGAGATCGGCGACCAGGAGGAGCAGCGGGGTCCTGCGATTTGGGTTGATTGCCAACGTCAGCTTAGGTTCTTCGAGAATTCGGTTTCATCGCGGTTCATACCCACATAACTTGGGAATTCTGCATAGGAAGAGCAACCCAGGTTTGCTGTCGCGCCGATCCCGGGACAGTTGAACCGGTTCCCCATTCCCCTTAGGCGAGGCCAATAGGTGCGAACTCGGGTCACGGATCGCGAGGTGATTCCTCCTGCTGCCCCGTTAGCCGAATGTAATGGACCGCACACACGAAACAAATCCACCAACCCAGGACGACCGCGACATTGCCGAATGGGAATTCAATCCAAGCGTACGCGGCCGTGAGCGCACAGCCAACAAGAAGGAAGAACGGAAGGGGCGAGACCCGCATCCGGCGCACCGAGAATACCGGTATTGCCACAGCCGCACCGATCAGCGCGGTGCCGGCCAGGCCGAGCTCCGCGACGGACTGCAGCCAGTCTGAATGGGCGTCGTGATACACGACGGGAATGCGGTCGATCTTGGATTCCTGGGTGTTGAACAGCATGAATACGGTTGGAAAGCTTCCCATGCCCCACCCGAATAACATCCGTTCCCGCGCCATTCTCCAGGTATCGTGATACAGCACGCTCCGGGATCCGATCCCGCCCTGGGCCCACATTGCGGCGACCTGCTCCTTTGTCTTCTGGACACGAGCCTCCATCACGTTTCCAGCCACGGTCCAAACACCGGCAAAGGCCAGCATTGCCGCGACCGCCATCCCGATTGATGCGCCCTTGAGGCCAACTCCCGAGAGGCGGAGCGCATGCGATATCCTAGGGACACCCTGGACCAGCGCGAACAGGGTCATGACCGCAAGCAAGAGCGTGCAGGCACGCGATCCGCTGAACGGGATGGAGATGCCGAGCACGATAGCGGCCACGAAGCCTAAGAATGCAGGGCCCCGAAAAAATCCCCCCCCCTTGGAACCGTGTGCATACCTCAGAACGAGGCCGATGCAGACCCCGAGCATCAGAATGATAAATGCACCCCAGTGGTTGTCGTACACAAACGACGCAAAGAACATGGTTTGAGGCGACTTCACCGACCCAAAGTAGATCCCGGTCGACCCGACCAGCTTCTGAACGGTTCCGAACACCGAGAGCGCAAATGCATTTCCAACGGCCGCGGCTAGCACGATGCGGATGGTTCCCCTGCGACCCACTGCAAGCACCAGGTTCAAGCAGGAGAAAAAGATGCCGTCAAAGAGCCAAAGCGACCGGAGCGACAGCTCGGCTCGGGCGGAGCTCGGTATCCACCAATCGACCGCGAGCGGCATCATCAGCATTTCGTTCCTGAACGCCAGCGTTCGGAATCCGGGAGTCAGGCAGGATGTCACCACCAATCCGTTTAGGGCGAGGATCGGCAGCATGAATAGAACCGCAGTACGAACGGACCTGCCACCCGGGATCTGGACGGCCAGGCAGACCAGCGTGAGAAGGATTCCAAATGAACCCCAGATGGAGATGGGAGTCCGGACCCAGTCCGCATTTCCGCCGAACGCCCAAGACACGCCCACAATGAAGACGATGACGTGCGCCGCAACGGCGAGTTCCAGGGTCTTCGAGAAGGGTCGGCGCAAGGCGTCGTTCACGAAAGCGTCTCCGCTGTTCCCGCGCGGAGCCCGGCATAAAACTCCGAAAGCAACTTGGCGGACCTTTCCCAGGAGAATTCCCGAAGCACCCACTTTTGCCCCACTGACCCCCGGAAACGCAGCGATTCGAGTCCCTCCGACGTCGCAATGCGGATCGTGGCGGCATAATCCGGCCATGGGACGCACCACCCCGAGCCGGTCCTGTTCAGGCCTGACCACGGCGTGGTGTCGGTTACAAGCGGGGGAACTCCACTGGCGAGCGCCTCGGCTATCGAGAGTCCAAAATTCTCCCCATGGGACGGCAGAAGGAAAAGGGACGCGATGGCGTAGGGTGGAGGATGTCCGGATCCGTCATAGGCTCGGACCTGCCCCGCGTGGCCGGACCTCAGGACATAGTCCTCGATCATTTCCGGCGTATAGTCCTCGGGGATCCCAACAACCAGGAGGATCCAGTCGCGTGGGCAGGAATCAAGCCACGCGTCTATGAGCTCAATGAGCCTCTTCTTCCTGTGAAATCGCGAGTAGAACAGCGCCACGGGTCGGTGCTTGGACGCAGGTAAGACCTCATGCCAATGTGCCGCAGCTTCAGCCATGCTTTCGGCAGATGGTGCGAAGACGCCGTTGGGAGCCACGCAGACTGGCTGACGGAATCCGAGGCCGCGCAGGCCGTCGCATTCTTCCTGGCTGGTCGCATGCCATCCGTCCACGGCTTCGAATGCGCCTGGGTGGATTAGCGCCCGGGCTAAGGCCTTCTTTCGGGCGTGGTGGTTCCACGCCCAGGGATCCATCATTCCGCGTGGCGATACCACGAGCGACGCCCGGGTTCTTTGGGCGGTCTTATGGGCATAGTGCAGGGTTCGGAGCCAGATCGAATGGTGATGGATGACGTCGGCATTGACCGTCCTGAGATATGAGCGCAGGTCGGGTGAAGGACACACCGATCCGGGCCATGCCCGGTGAAAGGCCTTGATCTCAAGGTTGCCTTCGGAGCGGCTCCAGCCCTGGCCGGGATCAGTGGTCAGGAGTTCCACCGAATCGCCGTTCTGGGCGAGCGCGGTCGCGAGACCAAATACGGACTTGCTCGGACCGCCGTGGCGGGCCTCAAGACTTGGCACGATTTGGCAGGATTTCACGCTGAAGGAGAGGGCCGTTCCTTCAGGACTCGGCAGGGGTTTCCGGCGCAGACCGCCCGTGACGGAAGGCTTGTGACGACGACCGAGCGCGCGCCAACCACGCAGAGCTCACCGATCGAGACATCGGGCCCGACAAATACGTCGGCACCCAGCCAGGCATTTTCGCCCACGACGATCGGCTTTGCCACCAAGGGCATGCTCCATTGACCATAGTCATGGGTGCCCGCGCACAGATGGCAGTTCTGCGAAATATTCGCGCCCCTAAGGAGTGAAATGGTTGCAAGATTGTAGATCACAACCTTGGGCCCGATCATGGATCTTGGGGCTAGGGCGAGTTTCCACGGGAACACAACCGACACCGATGGAAAGACCACAACCTTGCCGGGATCGGGTATGTCCGCTCCGAACACCTTCAAGAGACGTGCGCGGAACCCGTGGAATGGGCGTGGACTCCACCTGAATAGGGTCGATTGCACAACGACCCAAGCAATCCGCAACGCTACCTCCCGCCGCGAATACGGGGTCGAGCAGCCCTGGCCCAGATAGGGTTCTTCCTTTGGCATGATCCTATTATATCAGCAGTTTTCGTCCGCAGAGCCCGTCAAAAGCGAGAGATCCTCCAAAATATGCTTGGAAACCTCCTGGTAGTCGAACTGCCGCGAATGTTGCTGACCGCGCAGGGCCAAGTCCTTGCGTAGGCTCTCGTCCACCAGGAGGCGACCGATGCAGTCGGCCAGCTGCTGGGCAGAATCAACGGCGGTGTGATCAAAGACGAGGCCGGTCTGCCCGTCATTGACAAGGTCGTTGAAGCACCCCAACGAGGAAACAATCACGGCGCATCGGGCCGCCATGGCCTCCGCCACGGCGACTCCGAAAGTTTCGCCCTTTTCCGCCAGGCTTGGATAGCAGAAGATGTCAAAGGTTCCGTACAGTTTCGCTAGGCGTTCGCTGTCAAATTCCGATCCGAGCCACTCAACGCGCATACCCGGCGCCTGGGCTTCAATTTTAAGCGCAGCAGTCCATCCGGGGCCTCCTCCTCCGTCAGCGACCGAGGAGGGTCCGACAATCCTGAGCTGCCATTCTGGCAACCCAGGGCGGTCAGCTAGAAGGCGCGCGGCGCGGACCAAGACCGCAACGCCTTTTTCCGGGTGCAGCCGCCCCACAAAACCTATTGTTATCGGGGGACAGGACTGGGCCGCCAATCCGGCATGAAGTTGCCAATCTATTGGATAACCGATGACCCGTGTGCGCGAAGCCGCCCAGTTCGGCGTAATCTGTGCCGCGACAAAGGTACTCGGCGCGTATATTCTAGACACGCCCCCGTAGAAGCCGACCTGCCCCTTTGGCGCTCTTCCCATCATAACCGCAACCCTCCCGGCTGACGGTTTCATGAAATGAAGCCATACAGGGAGGGCGACCGAATTGCAGATGACCACGTCGCCACGAGGCAAAGCACGAAAGACCCTCATGCCCCAGATCAGGTCGAGAAGCAGGTTGATTGGGAGGTGTCGCGAGTGATCAAATCCAGGCAGCCGCACATGCCTTACACCGTCGACGGTCTCAACATCGGCAAAGCGGGGCCATCTTCGTGAGACTATGGTTACCGAGTGACCCTCGGACGCAAAAACCCTCGCCAGGCCATGCCACGCCTTTTCGCTCGCGCCGCCGCGTACCGCAGGCACGGGGAGAAAGAAGCTGGTCACGATCGTGATTCGCAATGGAGGAATGGACGCTGCGAAGGGTGCCGTCAGGCGCGTGTGGCCGCAAGAGCGGCGAGCAGGCCTGCAGTGGTCTGCGTGTAGGTATAACCCGCGATCCTGAGGTCAGCTGCGTGCCGGATTGCTGACTTGCGGGACATAGAACCAAGGTCTGAGAGCGCAAGGGACAAGGTCTGCCCCAGAGCCTGAGGGTCCGTCGGATCGAACACCCATCCGGTTTCACCCGGAGTCACAAGGTCTCTCTGGCATCCGACGCGATCGCTCACGAGACACGGAACGCCCATGTGCATGGCCTCGTTGACCGCAAGACCCCACGTCTCATAGACGCCGCGCGACGGAAGAACGAAAAGGTCAGCCAGGAGATAGCGCGAAGGCATCTCACTCTGGTTGGCGAACGGGAGGAACCTGGCAGATGGGGAGTCCGATCCGCCGGCATTCCGGGATGCGAATTCCTGAAGCCGCTCCTTTTGGGGACCGTCACCCACGAAGACCAGGACCGTGTCTCGGAGCCCAAGAGCCAAAAAGGCCGCCAACAGCTCCAGTGGTTGCTTGTCGGCAACAAGTTTGCCGGCAAAAAGCACGACCCTGGTTGACGGACTTATGCCAAGCTGCAGACGCAGCTTCTGCGAGGCCTCGTGGTGCGATGGGCTGTCGCGCTGAAACAGTGTTATGTCGACCGAGTGAGGGGCGAAGAAGAGCTTCCGGTCGGGCACGCCCAGGGCCTTGAAATAGTCCCGATTGGCCTTGCCCACAAACAAGAAGGTGGCAAATCGCGCGTAGAGCGCGCGAAGAGCGAGGCGCACATGCAGCCTTAAAGAACCGCGCCCCAGCAAATGGGAGTCACCGCGAAAGTGAATCGGGATTCCCCTGCGGGACGCCCAAACGATCGCTCGGATGTGACTCACGGATCTATAGCCGAACAACAGCACGTCCGTGGGTGCCCAGGCCGCGAGACGCTCGGTCAAACTCGGATTGTTGAGGCCCAAGAAGCGCTCAGTCCCCGGCCGTGCCGCGGTGTTCCGAACGAACTCAAACTCGTAGCCCGACAGGAGGTCCACGTCCCATTTGAAGGTAGCACCAAACCTGGGATCGCGCTTCTCGGCGACACCGAAGTCCCATAGATAGAATACCCTTAGCTCGAGATCCGTCTGGGCGCGAATCCACCTAAACCAAGGGCTGTAATATTGCGTCGGATGCGATAGAACCACCGCAAGCCGTCGGCTGGCATCGATTGACTTGATCATTTATCGGTCTGGCCGCGGCTCACCGCCGATTCAAAACAAGCCGAAAGCCGCATTGTCATGCCTTCCGCGGAATAGGGAAGAAATGCCTTGGATTCAGTTTCAACATGCTTGCGCATCTCTCCGTCATGAAACCACCGCTTAGTGATCTCATTCACCATCGCGTCCAGATCGAATCCCTCGTAGAAGCCATAGCACCGACCGCATTTCATGATTTTGGCGATCTCGAGGACCTGACTCTGTGAGTTAAAGACGACCAATGTGGGTCGTTTTGCCAATATATAGGGGAAGATCTTCGAGGCGCTGTAGGTGGGATCATTTGAACCCACCGCGAGTAGAGCGTCAGCGTTGAGGAGGTAGTAGAGAGCGTCGAAATAAGGGACTCGGTAGCAATGCTCCGAGACGAAGGCCTCGACCCCTTCTGCGCGCGCGATAGGCAGGGCCCAATCGCGTCCGAACGGGCGCGGTGCGTAATCGGTGCCGATGAAATGAAATCGTATGCGTTGAGCCACAGCAGGCTGCTCAGCCAGAAACTTCTTGAAGGCCCGGAAGACAACGGTGAGCGATGTCGACATGTCCGGGCCGCAGCGCCCCGTGTAAACGTGGTGAAAATCTCCATCGCCAAGGGTGACCACAGGATTCCGCGGTTTGTGTTTCCTTGCGGCCTCAAAATCCTTTTCAGCAGCCCCAAAAGGCAGAAGCGTGACGCTTGAGGCGTCGAACCACGGGTAACTTTTTGCAAGAGTGTCTCCATAGGCTCTGGATACAGCGATGACGCCGGAGGCGCGGCGAAGGACGTTCGGCTCGGAAC
Organism: uncultured Opitutaceae bacterium; assembly: GCA_964534685.1. GTDB lineage: Bacteria > Verrucomicrobiota > Verrucomicrobiia > Opitutales > Opitutaceae > Palsa-1447. Next base: position 4,249 of record CAZHPC010000042.1, on the reverse strand, counting down.
GTCTCGCAGACCATTGTGCCATGAAGAACTTCAGCCTGCCTCCCGGCGGGGGTGTCCCTGTCCTGCTATAGTAGTCGTTCACCCACGGATCCTGGTAATCGAGCACATAGGGCACGCCATAAGCCTCCCTCCATAGCGGCCCCAACTTGAACGCGTCGAACTGGGTCGTGCTGAAGAAGACGAGATCGAATTTCTCCGCCCTCAACAGCTTCTCTCCGGCAATTCGCAGCGCCAAGCCGCATCGAAGCCACAGGCTACCAATGCCGGCCCAACGCGTCAGTGAAGGCGGGATTCCTCGCACCCGAACTATCCGAATGTCAGCGGGATAAGTATCCTCAAGCAGTGGCTCTACAACACCGCCTTCGATTAGATCTGGAGAGATTGCCAGCACAACCGGCTCCCAGCCGCACGATCTCAAATAGGGCAACGCCAGCCGCGTCCGTTGCATGTCGGGCGCGTTGATCGGCGCAAAATGCGGAGAGACAATCAGCACCTTTCGCATGAGTGGTTTCCGATTCACATCCCTCATCGCTCGAGAACGAATTCCTCGGGGCCGTGAAACATCGACTCAAACCCCGATGGAAGGGCGGCCCTTGTGTCCGGAGGTATGGGTAGCGTCTGGGAAACATAGGAAGCCATGGCTCGGGCCTTTATGTCCCGTGCGTTGCCAAGGTCGACGCGCCATACTTTCCGGCACATGCGCAAGGATTTCAGAATCATGAACGGATTCCACCATGACCACACCGGGAACTCCAAGATTCGTGGGCGCAGATCGGCCTTTTCTAGGGCCGTGCAAACAAAACGGAATGCGGCATCGTGCTCCGAGCTCCCGTCGTCCCGACATGGCAGCAGAATTGCCTCCGGCTTAAGTTGAGAGATGAGCGCGGCAATCGCATGGACAATCCTCAGAAGAGAATCTCCGCATAGTCGAGCGAGTGCGCCGTCTTGCGCCCCCAGAAACGTCACCCGGTCCCATGCCACACCCAGGATTCCGGTCGCCAAGCGAGCCTCAGCCATCCTGAGGGCTGCCACCTCGTTAGGAGTAACCACAGGGTGGTTCGGGTGCGAAGCGCTTCCGTCCGTAAGAAACGCGACATGCAGCACAACGCCCGTGCGCACCATTACCGATACGGTGCCGCCGCATCCAAACGTCTCGTCATCGGGATGGGGCGCAATCACCAACACTGATGTAGGCATATCCGCTGAAAGGCGGGAGCTGCGCATTCTCAATATCATCGATGCGATTGAGGACACAGTCCGCCGGATAGCCAAGCGAGCTCTAGACGTATCCGACCATCCAAAGGTTAATGCGCTGGCGACCTTCGAGAGAATCGTTCTTGTCGGAATCAATTTCGGGTTCGGATCGATCAAGTTCCTCCAATCTCTCGTCTCGGAGTCACGGTCCGATGGACAAACGGAAGGCATGCGCAGATCACGACAATCATCGACTGAAACGTCGAAGTCACCAAGACACTCGCGACCATCTCGAATGAATTCATCAGGCTCATTAGAAGATTCAGAGCGAGAAACCCCTCCAAAGAAACCACGAGCTTTCGGGCGCTGAGATTCTCGACCCACGCGAAAAACAGGCCCAGTACACTGCCAATGCAAATTGACCCGACAAAGGACCCAAAATTCGCGTAAGCCTCGGGTAAAAGACCCCAGGCGACATACGTCGTATATGTGGAATAAAGGTCCTGTCGGCCGAAATGTACGTTCAAGAGGATTTGCCCCTCATGCGTGCGCGGCTTATCCGGCCAAAGAATTCTCGGGACAAGCAACGGTGGAATCAGCGTGTAGGTTGCGCCCTCAAGTGGTTTCGCGTGACCTACCTTGATGGCGTCGATGATGAAAAGAAGGTTCTGGAGATTGTCGACACGGTCGAGCAATGTCTGGCTCGTCTTCTTGGGGCTTGCGGATTCAAGAGCCGACACGGGCGAGGCACTATTGTTCTCGAGATACGCATCGAGGCTTGAGTCGACCCATTCGGCATAGACTGCCGGCAGTTGCACTGGCGACACTTGCGATCCCAGGGACTCGTCGCTTGCCCAATAGCGCGCGCGCATCGCATACTTGCCCGAATTCATAAATGAAAGCGTCAACATTACTATAGTAAGGTAGCGCCACGGAATGCGTCCGTTGCTCCAAAAGAATCCGATGGCCACCGTGATTAAACTTGCAGCTGCGGAAGATAGCAGAAATCCGGAGGCCATAATCATTGCATTGACGATCAACAAGACCCAGAAGACGATTTTGCCGACGGCGGAGATTTCAGTTCCGCCGACGACGAGTGAAATAAGGAAGAAGCCACATGCGCTGGCGACCGAGAGAAGGGCGTACAGGATTGAACTGGAGCCGGTAGGCAACGAGGCGACTAGTGCGCTTCCGAAATCGAGCCCTTCTACAAACTGGGTGCCTGTGGCGACCATCACCAATATGAAGCCCAGGCGGCTCCAACCCTGCGCACCCGTTCTGTTGAACTCCTGAAGCGCGTAGCTAACCGGGCGCGAAGGGAAAAACAACTGCATTCCCGCGCCCCACGCCAATACCATAGCCACATTGAAAAGAAGAACCTCGACCCCAGCCTGGAGCACGAAGCTAGCGGGATAAGCCGTGATATCCTCATGACTTACGACGATGGGTACTCCGTAGATGACCAAACTCTGGACTGCCATCATTGGCAGCAGGGGCACGCCAATGGCAGACTGACTCCAACCAATCAGCGCAATGCATGTTCCGAGAGCTATCATGCCAAAAGCTACAGCGCCCGCATGGCCCGAGAAATTCAAGTAACCTGCCTCGATTGCCGATAAGATCGCCAGCGGAGCTATGACACGCTTTATCGTGCCGCGAACTTTGGTGCTCAGCTCGCCGATTTCGGTAAAACGATCAAGCGGAGTCGTGATTTTGGAGGCGGTCATGGACCGATCGGTGAAATCGTTCGTGAACCCACGAAAGGATGTCGGGGACCCCGCGACGAAGAGAGCAGGGCCGATCTCGATGAATCTGATAGCTCAGTTCCCAGAATTACCATGCGCGGAATCGTCTTGCGGCGCGATCTGCGGCCAAAACGGGGCGTCAACGTGATGGTCAATCTGGGAAGGCCCTTCACACCGTTATCAATGAGGCTAGGCGCTCTTTGAATTTCAGATAGGAAAACATTTGCGCCCTTTCAATCAAATCCTCCTGTTGCCATTTTCGGCGGAGGGAGTCCACGATCGCTGCGGCAATGCCGGGCACGTCGCCATATTCGACAAGTTGGCCGGTCTTGCTGGAAATAACCTCAGGTGCTCCGCCTGAACGCGCTCCGATGCATGGCCGCGCGTGGGCCATAGCTTCGAGGTAGACAAGGCCAAAGCCTTCCTTTCGGCTGGGCAGCGCGAAAAGTGTGCAAGCCGCAAATTCCCCGCGAAGCTCTGCGTCGCTCCTAAACCCAAGAAACTCCACCGCATCGGAGATGTTGAGGCGTCGCACAAGCGCCTGCAGTCTTGGAACGGCGTCTCCTCGTCCTACGATGCGCAGGCGCGCGCCCGGAAACTGGGCGCGCACAGCGGGCATCGCGGCAATGAGGTGGTCAATCCCCTTGTAGCTGTCGCCAATCGTAAGGCGTGAAATTGAAAGAATCACCGGCGGCCCCGCCGGCGCGGGTTCGATCAAAGGCGGATCAAGATAGGGATCGAGCGCATTTGGCAACACGGAGGCCCTATCAACGGTGATCCGTCCATACTTGAGCACCTGCGTCCGCGTGTAATCGCTCACGCACCATACACAGCGAGCATTTTGAACAGCACGCAGCTCCAACAAGCTGTAAGGCCGCCATACCTCGATTCCGTGCGCGACGAGGAAATAGCGTACCTTCGGTCTAAGGATTGACACGGCCCAAGCGAGGGGCAATTGGGCAATGTGTCCGCATATAATCCGGTCTGACCGGAGGCCCCAGCGCAGTGCCGCCCAGCTGAAAGCAACCTTGCTGCGTCCGCAGGCCTTCCATTTTGCAAGCTTGCCGCTCGAATAACGGCGGAGCTCCGCCGAGTCCACGGTGTAATCGTTTAGCGTGATGAAACTCACGCTCTGTCCCTCGCCCGGAAGATCGCAAAGCGCCTTCAAGTATAATCGGAGCATACGCGAAATCCCTCCCTCACTGGCGAACAACTCGGGCGCGAGAAGCAGGGATTTCATGATCTCTAGCTATTCTAGATAGAGACGGGCGGCGACGCCGATCGAGTTCGGTTCACAAATGCAACAAGCA
>CAZHPC010000041.1:4670-24359 GCA_964534685.1 uncultured Opitutaceae bacterium | reverse complement strand
GAGTACGACATGGGGGTCAGAATGCAAATGCCGGTCCCAAATGCGAGGCGGCAATGGCCGGCTATGCAGGATTTTTCAGCAAGCGGTTGAGCTCCTGGAGGCCTGCGTGCGATCCCACCTCGTAGAACCGCTGCTTTATCTCGAAGCCCGCGAGCTCGTTTCGGCCGAGAAGAGCCCTTTGCACGTCCGAAAGGTCCACGACCGTGTCCCGCGCAAAGCCGTCGAATGCCGCCTTCCGAAAGACTCCCAGGCCGTAGTCGATGTGCCGCATCGCCGGGACCTTGTTCTTCTTGTCATACGCCCGGATGGCGCCGCCTTCGAACCACACGTTGCTTGAGTCAAAGCGCTCGCTGTTCTCATAGACCGTCATCATGCCGAGCCTTCCCGACTCAAGAAAAGCCCGGCCCACTGCGAGGTAGTCGATGGGCAGGTAGCTGTCGCCGTAGAGCACGTAAAAGGCATCCGACAGCCTCGGGAGCGCCCTTATCAGCGCGCCTCCCGTTCCAAGGAGCCTTGGCCCATCGAATGAATATTCGATCGCGACCCCCCACGCCGAGCCGTCCCCGTAGCGCTCGACTATCTTTTCGCCGAGGTAGCCGACGCACACCACGAGGCGCTTCAGGCCGTTCTTCTTCAGCAGGCGGATCTGGTGCGTGAAGAACGGCTCACCCGCCACGTCGACAAGCAGCTTCGGGATCTTCTCCGTGATCGGCTTCAGACGGGTGGCGAGTCCGCCCGCAAGGATCACAACTGGCAAGTCCGCGGCGTTCATGGGCGCACCGCGGCGGGCTTCAGCGCGGATGCGCTGCCGAGAAGCCGGAAGAGGCGGGAAACAAAAAAATGAACGACCACGCTTATGAGCAGTGTGATTGTGAGAGCGACAACAATGCCAATTTCAAGCTGGTGGTTGGTCGGCGCAGGGATTTTCAGGAACACATGGTAGGAAAACAGGTTCATGTCGCGAACCAGGGGCTGATGGAAGAGGAAGATCTCGTAGGAGATGACACCGGTCAGCGCAAATGCCGCCAGAAGGAACCGTCCGCCGGGCACCCGTGAAATGAGCGGGCGAAGTCCGAGCCACGCGGCGACGATGCCCATGGCGGGGATCGTGTAGTTGCACGTCACGCTCCTGAAAAACGTGAGATAGTAGAAGCAGAGCAGGCCAATGCCGAGGAAGAGGTTGAATCGGATTTCTGCGGTACCGGCGCCCAGGAGCCTGCCCCCGATGAGCCCCGCAAAGAAACTCGGGATCCTCACCGCCAGCGAAATCAGGCCCCCGGTATGGTTGAACTCTTGGTAGAGGACCGATGTGAGCAGCGTCAGAAGCCCGCATACGCCGAAAACCAGCGAAAGATCGCCGAGGCGCTTTCGGATGCACACGAAGACGAGATACGCCGCGATGATCAGCGAGACGAACCAGAAGGCGTCGGAAAAATCGCTGAAGTACTCCGGCTTTGAGAAGGCATGTATCCCTATGATGTGCTGCCAGATGCTTTCCCACGGCCTGGGGCCTCCGAGGTAGAGCTTGTCCAGGTAGCCGAAAAGCAGGAGGGCAAGCCAGTAGCTCGGGTAGATTCTCAGAAAACGACGAAGCGCGAATTCCCGAAGGGGGATATCGGCCGAGTAGGCAGCCAGGGCAAAGCCGCTCAGGATGAGGAAAATGTCCACGCCGATCTCCCCATGGATCACGTTGGCGGCGCCGAGCACGCCCCCGCAGTGGTAGACGAGGATGAGCACTATGGCCAGGCCCTTGAGCTCGTCGATCGCGTGAATCCGTTGGCCCGCCTTGATTGAGGGCGCCAGGTTTATTCGGACCGACCTCATGCGAAGCTAATTCTGGGCAACGACTTTTGTACCCTCGAAATCAAACCGGAACCGGACTTCCTGGAGCCCCTTCTCGCGCATCACGCGCCGAAGGCGCTTCTTGTCGCCTGCATAGAACATGAGGAATCCGCCGCCGCCCGCCCCGATCAGCTTCCCTCCGAGGGCGCCGTTCGCCATCGCGCAGTCGTACCACTCATTGATGCGGGCGTTGCTCATCCCGGAGCTGCGCTGCTTCTTTCTCTGCCAGTGCACGTCCATGAGCGCCGCGAATTCCTCGAGTTTCCCGTGCTCGAGGCAGTCGAGCGACTTGTAGCCGAGCTCCTTGGTGAAGTGCAGATTGTCCAGCATCGATGAATCCTGCGCCTTCGAACGGTCGTTTTGGTCCTTGAGTATCGCCGACGCGCTCCGCGAGTAACCCGTGAAGAAGAGCAGCAGGTTGTCCTCCAGGTTGTAGAGCGTCTCCTCCGATATCTGGCACGGCCTGAATTCGACACGGCCGTCCTTGTGAAAGGTGAACGCGGTAATCCCTCCCACGGCGGCAATGTACTGGTCCTGTTTGCCTATCGGCTCGCCGAGCCGGTTGATCTCGATGTCGCAGGCCTGCTCGGCCAGCTCAGCGGGGGAGATGAGGCTCTTCTTGTGGGCGTGGAGCGCCTTCAGAAGCGCCGTCGTGAAGCTTCCGGATGAACCGAGCCCGGTGCCTCCCGGGATGTCCGCCATGGAGGTGAGCTCAATGTGCGGGTCGGTCACCCCGGTAAGCTTCAGCGCCTCGCGCACGATCGGGTGCTCGATCTGGTCCACGGAGGAGACCCGCTCGAGCTTCGAGTATTTGACGATGATCTCCTCCTGGAAGGTCGTATGCTTCGTTATATACACATACTTGTCGATGGCAGCGGCGACGACGAAGCCCCCGTGCTCGCTGTAATAGCTCTTCAGGTCGGTGCCGCCGCCGCCCAGTGAGACGCGAAGCGGTGAACGTGTGATGATCATGAGATGGGGTAGCCGCTCTTCTTGTAGACGGACTCAACTATTTCGAGGGTCCTTATGCCTTCCTGCAAGCCCGGCGATGGCGTGCGCCCTTGCCGGATGTCCTCAACAAAAGCCCTGGTCTCGGCGGCCCACGAGTCGTCGCCGGCCGGATATTCCCACGTCTGGGTTTCAGGCGGGCCCATCTGGGGCAGCATCTTGTAGTAGGTAAGCCTCTCCGTCCCGTAGCTGCCCCCAAGGCCGTCCACCGCGATCTTTCCGTCGCGGCCGTAGATTTCCAGCGAGAACATGTTCTTCCATTCCGTGCAGCTCACATGGAGCCAGGCGGTCTGTCCCTTTGCGGTCCGAAGGCTCAGGAACGCGTTATCGTCCACCTTCATGTCCCAGAAGAACGTGGCGGCATGACCCTCAACCGTCGGGAAGTTTCCAAGGAACCATGAGGCCAGGTCGATCAGGTGGACTCCCTGGTCAATGAGCTCGCCCCCTCCTGAGAGCTTTGGGTCAGCCCTCCATTCTCGATCGTAGCCCTTCCGGCCACCGTGTCCGTAGCGTCCGCGCAGGAACATGAGCGGGCCAAGGATCCCTGAATCGACGATTTCCCGCGCCTTCATGAGACCGGGATGGAACCTGTGGTTGTAGCCGATTCGAACCCGGGCCTTCTTATCGTCCGCGGGACCTTCGAGGCCGCGAAGCTCGCCGGCATTGAGCGCTCCCGGCTTCTCGATGAGCACATGTTTCCCCGCCCGGATTGCGGCGAGCGCGATCGGCGCAAGCGAACCGTTGAGCGTCGCAACAATAACCGCATCGATGCGCGGGTCGGCAACAGCCTTCACGTAGTCCGTGGAGCTCTCGCACCCGGGAGTCATGCGCGCGACCTCGGAAGCACGATCTGCGGCGATGTCGCACGCAATCCGGAGACTCGTCGCGGGAACCTTGGCCAGGGCCGCAGCCCTCTTCTTACCAATCAGCCCGCAACCGATGATTGCGAATGAAAGCGGTGTTTCGTGATTGGGCATGAACTTCTATGTCGGCAGCGGCTTCGGATGCCTTTGGAGGGGAGGGGGGCTCCCTGCAAGTGAAGAATCCGGTTCGCGGCGCGGCGACACGCGCTCCGATAATGATGAAAAACGAGAGCCAGAACAGGAATTTCAATCCCTTCGGGGCTGAATAGGCCAGCTCGACATCGGGGACACCCTCCCACGGGAGGTTGGCTCCATCGCGGCCGATATCCACAGAGCTAACGCCACCATGGCCAAATCGGGCCCTCCATGCTCGTTCCACAGAAGAAATCGGCGTGTTGCTCCTCCCGGATTTATGGAGGAATTCATTCCTGTGACCGGGGTATGCAGTTGACTGACACTGGTCCCAACCTGCCGCAGAGTGGCTTCAACCACGCGATCTCCCGGTTTTTACCAGCAAGCTTGGGTTTCCCTTTCAACGGTTGCTCATGCAGATTGTCGAGACCCTGCCAAAGGCACCCGCGCTGGAATATTGCATTTAGGTGCCCGATTTTCTCCGACAAGATCGGGCACCTAATTATTGAATTGACCTTTTAGTGCCCATCGTCATCATGGTTCTATGGGCACCTAAATTGCCCGACCTGTGGGCCAATCTGACAACCGCGCACAAATCCATGAAACCACTATTTGTCGGGCGCGAGTCTGAGGTCGCGCAATTCCGCAACCTCTTCAAGAAGAAGACCGCCTCGCTGATTGTCTGTCAGGGGCGCCGTCGCATCGGTAAAAGCACATTGATACGACACTGTGCGCGGGAGGCGGACCATTTTCTCCTATTTGAGGGGCTCGCGCCGCGAGAGGGGATTGACAGGTCTGCCCAGCTCGCGACGTTTGCAAGAAGCATCCAGGCGCAGACAAAGGCCCCCGAGGTTGTGCTGGCGACGTGGCCCCAAGCCTTTCAACTGCTCGCAAGTGTGCTGCACCCTGCCGGCCGCATCGTTCTCCTTTTTGATGAAATTTCATGGATGGCGGCAGGGGATCCGGATTTCGCCGGCCATCTTAAGTCCGCTTGGGATAACCTGTTTTCGCAGCATCCCAGATTGATCATGGTGCTTTGCGGCTCGGTTTCCTCGTGGATTCAGGCGAATATTCTCAACAACACGGGTTTTGTCGGGCGCTGCACCTGGCAACTGTACCTCCCCCCACTCTCGCTGCCCGCATGCAACGAATTCTGGCGAGGTAAGAGCGTTAGCTCGGCCGAAAAGCTCAAGGTGTTGGCGGTAACCGGGGGGGTGCCCCGCTACCTTCAGGAACTCGACCCCGCGCAAACCGCTGAACAAAACATCGAACGACTCTGCTTCAACCCCGGAGGAATCTTGTTTAACGAATTCGAGCAGATTTTCCACGACATTTTCAGCCGGCGCGCCGAGACTTATCGTCAGATTGTCTCCACTCTTGTCGACGGTGGTAAATCCGTGACCGATATCAGCGCCGCCTTGAGTCGGGACAAGGGTGGTACCTTAAGCGCTGCCCTAAACGACCTAGAATCGGCAGGTTTCTTGGGCAAGGATGTCGTGTTTGAGCCTGAAACGGGGAAATCGAGGCCTCGCATGGTGCGTTATCGCATTGTGGATAATTACCTGCGTTTCTATCTAAAGTATGTCGAGCCCGCGCGAGAACAGATAAAGAGGGGTATTTACCAACGCGTTCCCCTGGAATCACTCCAAGCCTGGGAAACCATCGCGGGGCTTCAATTTGAAAGCCTGATACTTAGCAACCTAGGGCTCTTACTCGACAAAGTTGGCCTGCATAATGTGCCGGTCTTAAATGCCGGACCTTACTTTCAAGCCAAGACCGCCAGACGTCCCGGTTGCCAGATTGATCTGCTGCTGCGCACCAAGGGTTCGGTTTACATTTACGAGATTAAATTCCGTAAGAGGGTCGATTTTTCCGTGATCGACGATGTCAAAAAGAAGGTCGCCCGCCTGGATATCTCCCCTTCGCTCTCGGTTCGTAAGGGTTTGATTTTTCAAGGGGCATTGGACCCGGAAATCGAAAAGACCGATTACTTTGATCAAACTATTCCGTTCGAGACGCTCCTCGCGTAAGCCGTTTCTAAAACGACAGCTTCCCTCGGAAAATGTTAGTCAACTGCATACACCAATTCTTTTGAACATCGCGGGCTTGTCAGGGCCGTCACGAGGCCGTTCTTCTCATGTGATGACAGAACTCCACAAAAGAATCCTCCGCTTTGCCGTGGTGGGCGGCCTCGTGATGCTTGTATTCACGGGACTCAATTGGCTGTTCGGCCACTGGCTCGGTGCGGACCTGTCGTTTCTCGTGGCATACCCGCCGGCTGTGATGCTCCATTTTTTGCTGAATAAGAAGTGGACGTTCGGCTGCGTGCGCACGGACACCGCAAGGCAGGCGTCGGAGTACGTTGTGATGGTCCTGGTGACGTTTGGCGTCCAGGCTCTCGTATTCAAGGTTCTGATGGGGCTTACCGGCATGCCCGGCTGGGCCGCGGCGGGGGCAGCGAACGCCGTCCAGACGGTGATCACCTTCTTCGCCATGCAGTACCGGATATTCGGGCGTCGCCAAGAGATTCGATGAAGAAACGCCTGTTGGTGGGCCTGCTCGTTGCCTCGTTCGCGCTGAGGGTCGCGCTGGACATACGCGGGGGCCAGAATTTCTGGCCCGACGAGTCCCGATATGGCTCCGCGGTGGAGGCGGCGGGTGACATCGGACACAGCCGTTGGGGCCATGCGTTTGCGGAGCTTTTCGGGCACGCCGACCACATCTTCTTCAGGCCGGCGGCCTTTCCCGCGGCGATGGCCGAGTACGGGCTCGGCGGGCAGCATCTGATTCTCGATTCATGCTACTTTTCCCTGTTCTCGGTTGGCGCGATATTCCTTGTTTGGGCGATCGCACGCCGTGCCGGCGCCTCGGAGACGGAGGCCCTCTGGAGCGCATTCCTGGCGGCAACGGCAAATTGCCTGTTCTTCTATTCCAGGCATTTTCTCCCCTACGATATCGCCCTGTTTGTGCTGCTCGGCGCGCTGTGGCTGGCGATCGGGCCGAATTCGGTTTGGCGCTCTCTCGGGGTGGGTTGTGTCGTTGGACTCGGGATCCTGGTGTACAACGGATACTGGCTCCTCGGCGCTGCGGTCATAGCACTCCAGACTTCGTTTCGCGACGGAGGCCGTCAACGGATCCTGGCGCGCTTGGCAGCCTCGGGCTTTGGAGCAGGCCTCACCATTGCCTGTGGCATCGGTATCGGCGCCGCAGTATCGAGCGAATTGCTGATTTCGCTGCGGGGTTTCGCCGCAAGCGTGAGGCAGGGAGACTTCTATGTGGGGTACAAGGTCATCCCCGAATACCTTTGGTATTCTGAGCGTGGAATGCTGATCGTCTGGCTTTCGGCAATGGCGTATGCCGCCGCCACGGCTTTCAGGACCCCCAAATCCGGAAGGCCGCCGTGGTGGCTTTGGGGCCTCGCGTTTGTTACTGGCGGATTGATCTTCTTCTCCGACATCGTTCCCCGATTCATGGTCTACGGCCGACTGACCCGGCAAATGGTTCCCTTCATCTGTTTGGGGGCGGGTGCGGGGATTGCGCAGTTCCTCGAGGCGCGCCGCAATTTGAAGGCTCCGTTGGGGGGCATGCTCTTCGCTCTCGTTGTGTACCTGGCTGCATGGAATTTCTCGGCCCCGCTCCGTCTGGTGTTTCCGGATGATTTTCTGCGGATGGCCAGACAGGAGATACCCAAGCAAGCCGGGGCGGGCTACGGCTTCTATCAGATTCTCTACGCCGAGACATTGTGGGGCAAGCCGATCGGGCGGGATATTCCGCCGCATGCGGACCTGCTTCGAAGTCCGAATCCCATGCAGTTTCGGCCGTACCAATTCGAGGGGTATTCGGCCGCGCAACGCCAGGAGCTGAACCACTCCGACATTTCGATGCGCGTCATCCGGTTTCCCTCGCAGTTCTCGAAGCTGAATTCGCTGTGGGACGGGTATCCGGGACCCGTTTCAATGACGGTGAGCTTTCGCCCGGAGTTCTGGGGGTTGTCCGAGCCGATCGCGGTCTCAGGAATAACAGGGCGTGGTGATGTGGTCCTCGTGCGCTATTCGGACCGCGATCATCTCCAATTCGGTCTGGATCACTGGGGCTCGCCCGAGATCCTGTCCGAGCCCATAAAGACGGACTTCGCGCGTCCGCATAGTCTCTTGATCTCCGCCGGGAATCTTGTGCCGCCTCAGGGCAGCGCCTTTTACACGACCCATCCCGAGTACGCCGGCCTTTGGGACCAGCTCGTTGTAGCCTTGGACGGACACGTCGTCCTCAGCAAACGCGCGCAATTCTTTCCCTCGACGCCGTCGAGCATCTTTTTCGGAACGTCAATAATCGGCGGAACAGCGACGCGCCCGAACTTCACGGGAACCGTATCCGACTTCAAGACGGCCGGGATCGATGATTTCGGGGGTGCGATCCCTTCGCTGGTCAATCGCGAGGTGCTGCGAAAACGCTCCCCGGACTGGCGGGGTGCCCTTGGCCCTCTGCGCATCACGTTTCGCATGCCTGCGAGCTCGGGCGAGCAGGCTGTCGGCCAGCCCTTGTTGTCGTTCGGGGATTCTGCATCCGGTGCCGTCCTCTATGCCGTTCACGCTGGAGCGGGGATGATCCGGATCGGATTTGACCGAAAAAATCGACCGCAGCTCATTTCTGATCCCATGCCGCTATCGGCCGCGGGTGCCGACGTGCTCGATGTCTGCAGCGGCGCCCTGCTTCCGGCGGCAGGTGCGAGCATCTATGCGCGGGTGCCGGGTCTCGAGCGCATGAGGGATGTTCTCTACGTGCACCTCAACGGGGCGCCGGCCCTGCAGTTGGACGCACCCTTCCAGCCTGTCGCGGCCGAAAGGACGGCGTTGTGGGCCAATGCGGTGGGAAGCTCAGCATGCGCCGACCTCTTTCGCGGGGACCTCATGTCGGTCGAGGCAATCGGGCCTGAATGCCTATTGCCGCTGGGAAGCCGGCTTTCAGACTTGCTCGTGAATCTCGACGAAGGGTGGGGCGGGTATACGGGGCCGGTCCGCATGCGCCTTCGCCTTCCGGCTGGCCGAGGTGGCCAAACCGAGCCCCTCCTTGTCTCCGGATCCCGCGGATCGTCGGACATCGTGAGCGTGTCCTACGAAGCCGACAGTCGCATCCGGTTTCGTTACACGCAATCCGACGGACCGGAACTCGAATCGCTGCCGATCGAAATAGTGCCCGACACCCCGCATGAACTTCTTCTGAGCGTCGGGACGCTCATGCCCCCCGATGGTTCCGGGATCTACCGCGAGACGCCCGAATTCGGCCAGTTCCACGCCATTGTCGACGTGGCTATGGACGGCCATCCCGCGCTCTTCCTCCTGCGCGAGCCCCACCCGGCCAAGCGCGAGCAGATCTTTGTCGGCAAGAATCCATTTGCAGCCGGAGGGGCCGGCCCGGCGTTCAGTGGAATCGTCGAGGCTCTGACGCGCGCGTCGCCCGCCGAGCTCCTGGCGACTTCCGCTGTCGGCGCGGCGCTTGCACGGCCGGGCTGGGACGGATACCCGGGACCGCTTCAGATGAAAATCATCTTTCCGTCGGGCACGGACGGCGAGGGCCAGCCGATCCTGACCACGGGATTTCCGGGTGGCGGCGACTTTGTGCTCCTGCAGTTCGGACCGAACGGCACTGGGCGGATAGTCGAGGACCATTGGGGGGAACCGCTGCTGCGCTCGGAGCCATTCCCGCTTGTGCCCGGATCCGAGCACCGCCTTAGCGTCAGCTTTGGCGCGCTTTGTCCGCCGGAGGGTGCCGCGCTTTACGGCCGCGAACCCCAGCTTGCCGCATTGCGCAAGGCGGTCGTCGTTGAACTCGATGGCCGCCGGATAATCACAGCCGCCAGGGCGAGCCACCCGACGCCTCCGGAGCGGATAATCGTCGGCGCCAACTACATCGGGGGCAGCTATACGGGCGCGATCTTCAGCGGCAGGATCAGCGACCTTGCTCGGTCCGCGGTTGGTCCGGTCGCTCCCTAGGGTCTGGCTCAGCGAAGCGGCGGCGGGGCCACCACGCCGGCACGCTCCGCAAACACCAGCATGCCGGTAAATGCGGCGTCACATGTTGACCCCCCGACAGGGTTTGCCGCGACAGCAACGTTCTCCGGAGAGGACGGATAGGCCTGGCCGGCACTGTACAGTGCTGTTCGGCCGTCGATCGTAACGCTCACGTGCGACTTCAGCTGCCGCCTGGCCTCTGGGTCCAGACTGCCCCACGCCGCATCGTCCAAAGCAGCTGGGTAGAGGGCGCCCGTGCTGATCCAAACCTCGTGCGGCACGGAATAATCGATCTCGATCGGGTCACTGACGGCCCCGCCATATCCCCAGTGGTCAAGTCCGACCCGGATGTGGCTTTGATCGACGTACTTAACGAAGACAACGTCCGCGGCCCCGGTGACGCCGGTAGTCAGCAGCGGCTCGCTGCGCCCGATGAAGCGTTGCGACAGGCGGATCACAAGGTGCTCCGGTCCGATGGCCGCGGGCGTCTCGGCAATCGTGCGGTCGGGCTCGGTGGATACCTCAAGCTCCGGGCCGGTAAAACGGGCTTCGACCTCCGGTGCCCCCCCCGTGTTCAGGCCCGACAGGAGGAGGGTCCGTTCTCTGGAGGGCGCCCAGTTGTGACCGAGAACGTGCGTCCCGTCGAAGCTGCACGCCACATCGAAGCTGCCCGCCTGGCCGGCGTTCTCCGCCGGATGGAACTCTATATCGTGCGCCTTTTCCGGGTCGAAAGTGAGTTCGACCGACTTTGCCGGAACGCCGCGGGGTCCCCAGCACGTCAGCCGAATCCGGTCGCCGGCGAGGTAGGTCACATAGCACACGCGGGAGTTCATCCCGGAAGACAGGGAGAGGAGGGGTTCGCTGCGGCCCGTCCGGTCCTTGGGAAAGCGCAGCCGCAAACGGGCCTGGCGGCCGGCCGCAATCTCGGCGGACTTCGGAATGGGCAGGCGTGCCATCCCGCGGATTTCGCCATCAAATTTCCTGTCGGTGATGGACCCAAAGGATGCTTCCCCGACCGCGATCTCGGACGGCTTCGTGTCATAGGCGTTGCAGGGTTCCTGCATGACGGTCCGGCCGTTGAGTTCCACGAGCAGCTCTCCCCTCAGCCGCTCCATGTCCGTGTTGGAAAGCGCCTGCACGGCGGGATCAGATGTTGGGAACAGGGAGGTGTCTGAAACGACAAGCGATTGGACCGCGCGATAATCCACCTCGATGGCGGCGCTTTGGAACTGTGAGCCCCATACGTCGGCGCCGATGCGGATGTGCTGTGGATCCATGTAGGTGGCGAAGATGATGGTGCCGGCGCCCGCCCGGCCCGTGGTCAAGAGCGGCTGGCTCCTGCCCACGAGACCGTAAGGCAGCGTGAATTCGATCCGGATGGGACCGGAGGAACCCCCGCGCGCGCCGCTCCCCGTTCGAAGCCTCGGTAAGAGCAGGGCGCAGAGGAGGCACACAAGGATGACGGACACCGCAGTCTTGTGGCGCAGGGCAACCTGGCAGCGACGCGCGACGAAGCCGCCAAGGACCGACACGCCCCCCAGCCCTTCAAAGGCCAGCTGCCGTCCTGCCGTCCATAGCGCCAGCTGACAAAGGGCCAGTATCCCGACGGCCGCCCAGCCCGCCGCGCACAGCCAGAACGCAACGCCAAGCACCATGGGCGCGTGGTAGACCAGGGTCACGTGGCTCGTGCCCGCGCCCACGGGGAACATGACCAGGTTCTGCGGCGAACGAGAGGTTTCGGCCCAGTGGCCGTTCACGGTGGCCCGCCAGCCCTTCAGCCACATCCTGGATGTCTCAAGAAATGCCGGCTGCGCCGATTGGACACGCGCCCTGTAGGGTATCCATGACTCGACGGCTATGGGGAGGTCCTTCGGCTCGTACTTGTAGAGCCAGAATCGGGCAAAGGGCAGCGTCTCCGAGGCGTAACTGCGGGCGATGTAGAGCACCTGGGGCGAGAAGGGACCGCTGCCCATGGCCGAGAGCGGGATCACATGGCTGTTGGTGGCGCCCGAGCCAAACGCAAGCGAGGCTCCGCGCCTCGCGCTGCCCTCTCCCGAATCGGGCAGCGAGTATTCGCGGAAAAGGCCGTTGGCCTTGAACTGGATCGTTCCCGCGACGTCCGGTTGGAGGAATTCCAAACGCAGTGCGTAGCGGCTGCCGGCTTCGAGCGTCAGCGGGGGATCGAGGAGGTAGTACGCGCTCCCCGTGATGCTGTGTCCGGTCCATGATCCCGACTGCACCATGCGAGCCGCGGCCTGAACCGATGCGCCGCCAGGCCCGGGGGCGGCCGCATCGCTGTCGCTGACCAGGGGCTCCAGTGTGCTGAAGTCGAGGAGGCGGTTTTCAAGCCACGAGTCCATGAATCCGTGGCTGAAATAGGCGGGGGTGTAGGTAAACGACGAGTACTCGTAGCGGGTCAGAATCACGTTTTCCGGATTGTTCGAAATCCGGGTTTCGGCCGGTGACGACCGCAGCGGCGTAACCGCGTCCGCAATCTTTCGCGCCTCCCTTGCCGACCAAAGGACGGCGGGAATGAAAGCCGCGAGCAGCGCGATCCGCAGCGCCTTCGACGCCACCACAAGGGGAGATCCCAGGATGATGGCGGCGGCAAAGGCGATCAGTGTGGACCACACCAGGAACAGCCGCTGCATCGGCCATATGTTGTTGATGCTCACAAACCAGACCGGAACGTGGGTCCAGAACGCATCGGTGATCCAAGGAACCGGAACGACGAACACCGGTATGATCAACGCGGCCAGGGCGAACGCCCATGCGCCCCGTGGCCGAGCTCTGAAGAGCAGCAGCAGGGCCGCGGCAAGGACGCCGAGCAGCGCGTATCCCGCCTGGTAGTAGGCGAGCCCCGGCTCCTTGGGCACGATCGGCAGGAAATTGCCCGGGAAATTGTTGCGTATCGAGAGGGCCGCGGCGCTGCCGGAGGAGACAATATTGAGCTGGTTGTCCAGCGTGAAGACGGAGACGAAGGGGAGGGCGCCCAGCACGGCAAACGCCGCCGCCATTGACAGAATCATGGCGGGCTCCTGCTTCCAGGAGCGACGGCCGACCGCGGCGGAAACATAGATGCACGCGGCAATGAGCGTGAACCAGAGGGCGACCGGCGAATGGCAGTTCCATAGCCCGGCAAGCCCGATCGCGATCAAGAGGGCGCCCTTCCTGTCTCCGACCTGACACACGCGCCAGCAGCCGTGCAGCGCCAGCGGGGCGAACGGGAGTGTCATGAAGGTCATGTACTGGTCCCCGGTCATGAGCGGTGCCAGCTGGCCGGGCCCAATCACCCAGAGAATGGAGAGCGCGGCAGCGACCCACGGGGCACCCTTCGCGATCGGCCTCAGGCACGCATAGGCCGAATAGCCGCCCAGCACCGCGACCACCGCGAGGATGGCATTCTTGAGAGCCGTCGGCTCCAGACCGCGCGCGGTCAGCAGGTCAAGACACCCGCCGAAGTACTGGAATCCCGGTGCGTACCTTAGCGGAGACACGGCTCCGTTGAACGCATACTGGCTCTGGCCGACCCAGACCGGGAAGACGCCGGCCCTGAGCTGGGTGATGAAGTCCGAAAGCATCACCGTGTACCAGTGCGCGTCGCCCGAGCCGACGGCGCCGCTGAAGTAAAAGGGAAGGACCGCAAACGTGGCCGATGCGCCGACCGCAAGCCAGCGGACCATCTCCCCGAAACCCCGCGCAGCCGCGTCGGACGGCTTGAAGAAGACGGCCCTTGTGAGCCAGGCCGCCGCCGCCGTCGCCGCACCAAGCCACAACGGCTCCTTCCCAGGAAGAGGCAGCCACCCGTTTTCGCCGGCCCACAGGCCGAGGAGGGCTATCAGCGCCCCGAGGGCGGCCGCCTTCAGGACCATGACTGCGGGCCGCCCCGGTCGAAACCTGTGAAGCCCGAGCGCGTACGAGATCAGCGGGGTGGCCACAATGGGAGCGGCCATGCCCGGCCAGAGGCTCCCCGTGTTGTCTGTGAAACGCTGCAGCGCGTGCCAGAGCCACGCGGCGACAGCCGCGTCGCCGAGCGCGAGCGCTGCCGGGATCTCGAAACGATTCCACTGCGCTCTCGCCCGTTCCAGGAACTTGAACCGAGGCATCAGCTTCAAAACGGTCTAGAGATTGATCTTCTTCTCGACGATGTAGCGCGGCCGCCCCCGCGCCTCGTCAAAGGTCCTCCAGAGGTATTCCCCGAGGATTCCGAGTATCGCGAGCTGCACACCGGACACGATAAGGAGCACGCACATCATTGAAGACCAGCCCTGCACCGGGCTGCCCAGCGTGATGGCACGCACCGCGATCACCGCCGCATAGATGAACCCGCTGAAGGCAAAGAGGAGGCCGCAGAACGACGCTAGGCGCACCGGCGCGTAGGAGAAGCTCACGAAGGAGTCTATCGCGAGTTTCAGCTTCTTCCTCAGGGTCCAGTTGGAACGGCCGCTGTGCCGGGCCGCCTTCGTGTAGGTTATCTGTTCCTGGTCGAACCCCATCCATTGAATGAGGGAAAGGAGGGAGGTGTGCTTCTCCGGGGCCGCGCTCAGCTGGTCGATAAGGATGCGGTCAACCAGGAGAAAGTCGGCCCCCTTGGGCGGCGGCCGGACCTCGGCGTAGCGGCGCATGAGGTGGTAGTAGAGCCTCGAGAGGAGTTTCGTGACCAGGGACTCGCCCAGGCGGCCGTCACGGACGGCCCAGACAACCCGGGCGCCGGCGCGCCATTTGCCGACAAGCTGGGGAATGGTTTCGGGGGGGTCCTGCAGGTCCGCCGCGAGGATGACGGCCGCATCCCCGGTGCAGTGCTCGAGCCCGGCGGTAAACGCCTTGTGGCTCCCGAAGTTCTTGGAAAACCTGAGCACCCTGACGCGCTTGTCGCCCGCCGCAAAGGTCGAGAGGATCTCGGGGGTCCGGTCGGTCGAGTGGTCGTCCACGAAGACGAACTCCGGCTCGAGCCCAAGGGACGGCCAGTCGAGCGTGCGAAGCCGCTCGTAGAGCAGCGGCAGGTTGCCCTCCTCGTTGTAGGCGGCGACGACGATCGATAGCTTCTTTGTTGCCGGTGTCATTTGCTTTGGCTGCCCCAGGATTCCACCTCGCCCCGGATGTCCCTCACGATCCGCGCGGGTACTCCGGCAACGAGCGAGTAGGACGGAATCACGGTGTCCTCGAGCAGGACGGCTCCGGCAGCGATCACGCTGTGGTCTCCGACCCTTGAGCCCATCTGGATCACGGCATTCGCCCCGACGAAGACATAGTCGCCGAGCTCCGTCGGCTTGTGGTCGACCTGGCCGTGGCGACCCTCGGTCACGCACCGGCGCACCGTCGAATGCGACAGGACCTGGGCACCCGAGCTGATGTTGCATCCCTTGCCGATCCTAAGGCCCCCGAGTCCGTCGATCAGCGTGAACGCCCCGATCCAGGTGCCCGCGCCGATCTCCGGCTTGCCTGCGACCCAGCAGAACGGGTTGTAGGGGTTTGGCGGCAGGGGTTTTGCTGCTTGTGGTTCCATTTCAGGCTCGTGGCGCGTGCTGTCTCACGGCGGCTGACACCCGATCGATATCAGCGTCAGCCATCTGGGTGTAAAGGGGCAAACAGGCGCATTCATCGCTCGCCCGTTCGCTCTCCGGGAAGCTCTGCCTGCCGAAACGATCGATGTAGCACGCCTCCCGGTGGATGGACATGACACCCCGGCGGGTCGCGATGCCCTCCTCAAGCAGCCGCTGCATGAAGCCGTCGCGCGCCTCGGGTGTGGCTCCAGCCAGGCGGATAAGGTAGGTCTGCTGGTTCCAGCGGCAGTCCGCGGGCTCCTTGAAAAGGGCCACCCCGGGGATGCCGGAGAGCGCCTGGTCGTAACGCCTGGCGATGGAGCGCCTCCGCTCGATGATTGCGTCGAGCCGGCGCAGCTGCGCGAGGCCGATCGCGGCCTGGACGTCCGTCAGCCGGTAGTTGTAGCCGACGACCGGATAGTCCTCGGTCACGACGGTCTTCGACTGGTGGCGCTGGAGGTCGTTGACCGACATGCCCTGCTGGCGATAGAGGCGAAGCTGCTGCGCAAGCCGCGCGTCGTTCGTCGTGATCATTCCTCCGTCGCCCGTGCTGATGACCTTCCGCGGATGAAAGCTGAAGCAGACCAGGGGCGCATAGGAATTGTCGCCGACCGGCCGGCCCCGGTAGACGCTGCCGGTCGCGCAGGCGGCGTCCTCTATGATCCTTAGCCCGCGCTCCGCAGCCACCTTGGAGATTGCCGCCATGTCCGCCGGGCGGCCGACCTGGTCCACCGCCATGATCGCCTTCGTGCGCCCGGTGACCGCGGCCGCGATGAGCCTTGGGTCAATGTTCAGGGTTGCGGGATCGATGTCGACAAAGACCGGGCGTGCTCCGCAGTGGAGGATCGGATTCGCGGTGGCGATGAAGCTGTGGGGAGGGACGATCACCTCGTCCTGCGGCCCGATCCCCGATACGATGAGGGAAAGGTGAAGGGCGGTCGTGCAGTTTGAAACCGCCACGGCATGGGCGGCCCCGACGCGGTCCGCGAACGCTCTCTCGAATTCCGCGACGCGCGGTCCCTGCGTGATCCACCCGCTGCGGATGGTCTCCGAAACGAGGGCGATCTCCTCGTCGCCCATTTCTGGCTTCGCGAGGGGTATCATGCCACCTCCCAATTGCGGGTTTGCATCTGCGCAAGGCAATCGGGATCGGCCGCGAACAGCGAGCGGTAGTACTCGACCGTCGCCGCCAGGCCCTCGGCCAGCCGCGTGCGCGGCTTGAACGCCGTGGCGCCGCGGAGCTTCGCCGGGTCCACCCAGAGCCGGGGCACGTCGCCCGGCCTCTCCTCCGAAAACACCGGTTTCAGGTTCTCGCGGCCGACGGCCTCGAGGACAAGGCGGGCCAGCTCGTCGATGCGCACCTCCTCGCCGTATCCGAGGTTCACGAGGTCGCCGACCAGCGCGTCGCATTCCGCTATGCTCACGAGCGCCTCGGCGCAGTCCCTTACATAAAGGAAATCTCGCGTGTGGGAGCCGTCGCCGAAGATGACCGGAGGCTCCCCGCCGAGGGCCCTCAGGATGAAACGGGGGATGACCTCACCCGAGTCGCCCTCAAAGTGGGCCCGCGGGCCGTAGTTGTTGAAGGGCCGCACCCGGATCACCGGAAGTCCGTGGCAGCGCTGGAACGCCGCGGCGTAATGCTCCCCGGCAAGCTTCGAGGCCCCGTACACCGTCGTGGGCCACGTCGCGGCCTGCTCCGTCAGGGGAAAGGCGAGGGCGGCTCCATAGACCTCGCTGGTCGACATGTACACGAACCGCCCGACATCCGCCTTCCTGGCCGCCATCAGGAGCTGGAGTGTGCCGGTCGCGTTCACCAGGTGATTTTCCGCCGGGTTGTGCAGCGAGTGGCGCACGCCCAGGCACGCCAGATGGAACACAGCGTCCAGGTGTTGTTCCATGGCTTTCGAGCAGGCTGCACTATCCGTAATGTCCCCTTCGATCACCCGAAGCCTTCCCGTTCGGGACGCTGCTTCCAGGTACGCGCGTTTCCCGTTCCTAAAATTGTCGAGGACAATGACATGCGCTCCGGCATCGACGAGGAGATCGACCAGGTGGGAGCCTATGAATCCAGCCCCTCCGGTCACGAGCACTCGGGCGTTGGAGCACGCAATTTTCATGGGTCTGGGAGAGTAGGGAATGAATTACGCGCTGCCCATGAAAATCATCTGCGCCAATGGGCTCGCAACGCGCCGATGATGAGGCCGGCCCAGCACGCCCAAGTCAGCCAGTACACCGCGACAAGGGCAAAAGGCGCCCTGTAGGCGAGCCTGACCTCGCTTTCGCCGGCATCCACATGCACGGCGATGAGCCCATGAGGCGACTTGCGGACGACTCCAGGCCGCCCGTTCACGCTGGCGGTCCAGCCTGCTGTGTAATACCTGAACGACTCGTACCACCCGGGCGCCGGCGTCCTGACCTTCGCCACATAGGGGACCAAGGAAATCAGGCGGACAGGCAGCTCTTTGGGATCGTAGCGAATCAATTTGAAACGCGCGAATTGCCTAAACATGCCCAGGTCGATCTCGGGGTCCTGCACGACGAAATCCAACCTAACCTCGATAGGCGAAGTGGCGCCGTTCGACAGCGGGATCACGTGGGAGTTGGCGGGATCGGTTCCAAATGCAAAGCCCTCACCCGAAAGGGGCAGGATGTATTCATGGGACATTTCCGGTCCCGAGACCTGGAGCACGCCCTTGTAGGGGTGCCCGGAAAACGAAAAAGCCAGCAGGTACCTGGCCCCAGGCTCGAGCATCAGTCTCGGGTTGATTTCGATCCATCTCCGGCCGTCCTCCGCAGGCTTACCGACGAAGACGTCCTCCGGCGGTTTGCGGCTGCCGCTGTCCTTGAAATCGTATCCGGGAGCCACGGACCCCACGTCGGTGACCACGTAGTCCTTCATGTCCTCACCCAGCACGCGCTGCTCCATTTCGAAATCCATGAACCCGTAGGTGAAGAACGGGCTGACGTTGGCGAACATAGCGTTCGAGAAAGACGCCAGTATCAGGTTATCCTGCGACAGCGCCTCCCGGGAGCTTTCCCGGGAGTTCGCGAGCAGCGAGCCCCGGTGGAGAAACGGCCGCAATTGAAGGCCGCTCCAGGCAACTCCCAGGGCGAGGATGAAGACGACCACGGCGCGGCGCCGCGGCAGCACCTCGAGCGCGCTGGCCGCGAGCACGACGGCGCACCCTGCAAGAATGGGGTACAGGCGCTGCGTCGGAACCGCGTTGGTCGCGTTCAGCACCGCCTGCGGCACCGCTCGCCAGAGCCACTCATTGATGAGCGGCACCGGCATCGACAGGCAAACGAGCACAAGCGCGACCACGAGAAGTGCGCGAACGACGCCTTTACCGGGCCGCCAGGCTGCGGCCGCAAAAAGGAGCGCCACAAGGACGCTCCACCCGGGTTGAAGGTCGGAAACGAACGCGGCATCATGCGACACCGGCAGTAGCGCGTCCGGAAACATCGCCCTCAAGGTCGGCAGGACTACCCATACCGAGGTCGGGGGCACCTTGGGAGGGACGAGGACCCAGATCGAGAGGAACACGTAGCCGCAGAGGCCCAGGAACAGCAGCCCCGCCCCGGTGGCGCGCAACAGCTCGCGGCGGCTCCAGCCGATGGCAAACGCCCAGCGCGCCGCGAGCGCCGTGGCCGCGCAGAAGCAGATCCATATGCCGATCGGGCTGTGGCAGAGCCAGCACGCGGCGCATCCCGCCGCGACCATGGCCCATCCGGTGAAATCGTCGCGCCTGGTGATCATGACGACCCCGGAGAAGACGAGCGGCAGGTAGGGGAGCGTCATGACCGACATGAAAAGTTGGCCCGTATAGGCGAGCCCGATCACCGCCGGGCACCACGCATAGATGACCGCAAGGAGCAGCGCCTCGAGGCGGCGTCCGGGCATGATCGCCCGAAGGCAGAAGTAGGCCGAAAGGCACCCGGCGACGCTGCTCGCCACGATGGCGAGGTTGAGGAGAAGATAGGGGCTCAGGCTCCGGCCCGTCAGGAGATCGAGCGCCACCGTGAGATGCTGAAGATAGGGCGCCACACGCAGCGGCATCACCGTCCCAACAGCCGCATAATACGTCTGGCCCACGAACACCGGTCCGAGGCCCATGCGCCACTGCTCCAGGTGGTCGGCAACGACTGCCGCGTACCATTTGGCGTCGACGCCTCCCATCACGCCGTCGTGCAGAAAGGGCTTGATTGCAAAAAGACCCGCGCCCGCCGCCGCCGCGATCCTAAGGCATTCGCACGTCTTTGGGAAACGGGCCAGCCAGCGTGTCGTCGCCGTCA
>CAZHPC010000041.1:0-4570 GCA_964534685.1 uncultured Opitutaceae bacterium | reverse complement strand
CTAAGGCATTCGCACGTCTTTGGGAAACGGGCCAGCCAGCGTGTCGTCGCCGTCAAAGGGGGTTCGAGCGCATGTGATCGGGCAATGAGCCATGCCCAAAGAGCGGGAAACAGTCCGCCCTCCTGAAAGGCGGCAGGGAGCCCGAAGAGGATCGCCCATACGGGGACAAACCAGAGGACTCCCCGCGGAAGTCCGTAAACAAAGTGCTCCGCGACCACGATTGCGGCGGCGATCGCTGCGGCCACCCTGGCAGGCCGCTTGGCCTGCCACCCAAAGACAACCCACACCGCAACGCCCGCCCCGTAGATCGTGAGCGGCACGGTCCACGTGCCCGACTTTGCCTGTGACAGCCACAGTGCGGCCACCAGTGCAAGTGCGCGCCAGGCAAGCCACGCGCCGTCCCGATGTTTTTCGGGGACCGATAGCATCACCAGTCTTTGAATTCGCAGACCATGGCCGCGACGTAGTCAACCTGCGAATCCGACAATTCGGGGTAGATCGGCAGGCTGAGGCAGCCCTTCGCCGCGCTCTCGGACACGGGAAGATCGCCCGGCTTGTACCCGAGATCCGCAAAGCACTTCTGAAGGTGAAGGGGCAGGGGGTAGTGCAGGGCGGTCCCGATGCCGCGCGCCTCAAGATGCTCGCGCAGCCGGTCGCGCTTCGGGTGCCGGACGACGTAGAGATGATAGACGCTCTCCACTCCGGGCGCCTCGACCGGGAGCTTGAGGGGCGTCGACGCGAGAAGCCCGTGGTAGCGGTGGGCGATCCGCCTGCGCGCGGCGGTCCATGCCGGCAGATGGCGCAGCTTCACGCTCAGCACCGCCCCCTGGATCCCCTCCATGCGATAGTTGTACCCGACCTCGTCATGGTAGTACCTCGTGGACGTCCCGTGCTCGCGAAGGGTGGCTGCGCGCCTGGCGAAATCGGGATTGTCGGTGGCCAGCGCGCCGGCCTCGCCGCACGCGCCCAGGTTCTTCCCGGGGTAGAAGCTGAACGCCGAGAGTTCCCCGAACGTGCCTACGGTGCGGCCCTTGTACCTTGCGCCGTGGGACTGCGCCGCATCCTCCACCAGGGGGATCCGGTGCCCGCGGCAGACGTCGAGGATCGGGTCGATGTCGAACGGCTGCCCGTAGAGGTGCACCGGCATGACGGCCTTGGTACGCGGGGTGATCGCCTTCTCCACGAGGCGCGGGTCCATGTTCATCGTCCTGTCGTCCACGTCCACAAAGACGGGTTTCGCGCCGACATACGCGATCGCCCAGCTGGTGGCGACAAAGGTGAACGGCGTCGTGATGACCTCGTCGCCCGGCCCGATGTTCAGGAGGCGCATCGCTACGTGCAGAGCCGAGGTGCCGCTGTTGAAGCCCACGCAGTGTCGGGCGCCCTGGTACGCCGCGAAGTCGCGCTCGAACTGCGCGACCTCGGACCCGAGGCAGAAGGCGCACGAGTCGAGCGTGCGCGCTATTGCGGCGTCCAGTTCCGGCCTAATCGACCGGATCTGCGCCGGGAGATCATAGTAGGGTACTTTCACTTTGAAGGTCTCCCAGGCAACGGCCGTGCAGGGTTGCCCGCCACAACGGCCCCGGCGGGCACGCTGCGGGTCACCACGCTGCCGGCGCCGACGACCGCGCCCTCGCCGACCGTGACGCCGCAGAGCAGGGTCGTTCCTGTTCCGATCACGGCGCCCTTCTTCACGCAGGTCGGCACGACCTTCCAGTCCGCGTCGGTCTGCAGTGAGCCATCGGGATTCGTCGCGCGCGGGACCTTGTCATTGATGAACGAGACATTGTGCCCGATGAACACGCCATCCCCGATCTCGACACCCTCGCAGATGAAGCTGTGGCTCGAGATCTTGCAGTTCCGTCCGATGCGCGCGTTCTTCTGTATCTCGACAAAGCTCCCGATCTTCGTGTTGTCCCCGATCTCGCAGCCGTAGGCGTTCACGAAGTTGAAGAAGCGCACGTTCACGCCGACGCGGACGTTCACAAGCGACCTGCGCGGGCTGTCTTCGTTGATCAGTTCCATTTGAGCTCGACCTCCACCCCCGCACCGGTGACGGAGCGCTCCGCCCCCTCGAGGATCTTCACGGTGTCGGCCCCGAACCGGCCGTCCGAGACGGGCTGTGTCCCGTCCCGCACGGCCGACGCAAAGTCGGCCACCAGGTTTGCGAGAGCCTCCCTCGGGGCGATCTTCGGGGAGTAGACGTCGCCCGCACGGTACTCGAACATCAGCCGGTTGCGCTCCTCGTCGGTGTGCGCCACCACGCCGGAGTCGTAGATCTTGACCGGCTCCGTGGCGTTCAGGTCGTCGTAGACGATCATCTTCTTGTCGCCGCCGATCAGCATGTGGCGGATCTTCACGGGCGAGACCCACGAGCAGTTGATGTGGACAAAGAGTCCGGAGCCGTAGCGAAGGGTGAGGACGCCGATGCTGGCCAGGGGCCCGGGGGGATGTGACGAGCCGATGGCCTGCACCGACCGGGGCCGCTCGGTGGTGAACAGGTTCACGATCGAGATGTCGTGGACCGCCAGGTCCCAGAGGACATTCACGTCGTGCTGGAACAGGCCCAGGTTGATGCGGGTCGAGTCGATGTAGTTCAGCCGGCCGAGCTCGCCCGAATGGATGAGGGCGCGGATCCTCTGGATCGCCGGGTGGTAGACAAAGGTGTGGTCCACCATGAGGACTCGTCGAGCCGCCGCGGCCGCCCGGAGCAGGTGGTCGGCGTCCTTCGAGCGCATTGCCAGCGGCTTCTCCACGAGAACGTGCTTGCCCGCATCGAGAGCCGCGAGCGCCAGCGGGTAGTGCGACGCGACGGGGGTTGCCAGGGCCACGGCGCAGATCTCCGGGTCGGCAAGCACCTCGGCAAAGCTGCGGGCCCCATGGGCGCCGGGATTCTCGCGCTGGCCTCGCTGGAGCCGCACGGGGTCCTCGTCGCAAATCACGATCCGCTCAAAGCTTCCGTTCTGCGCGAAGTTTCGGGCGAGCTTGGGCCCCCAGTATCCGTACCCCACGATGGCGACTGCTTTCATGGTCAAAATGTCATGCCCCGGTCCTCGGGGACGATCCTTCGGAGCGTGTAGACATCGCTCCGCTCGAGATGCACCGCATTCTCCAGAAGGCGCTGCCAGGGGTCCCACGGCGCGCTCAGGAGCTTGCCGCTAATCCCGTCGCTCTTCGGGGAAAGCAGCCACTCGACCATGTCGAGCGCCCGCTCGAGCGCGGCGCCGCTGTCGGACTTCTGCTTGATGGCCGAGTCGAATTCCGCGTGGCCCGCCACATCGGGCCCGAGCGCGATCACCTCGTCCGTAAGGCGGGTCGCGATGGCACCCGGCGCGACGGCGTTGATGTCGAGCGGGGCGTCGCGCTCCTCGGCGGCGATCGTCTCGACCAGCCGCACGATGGCCGTCTTTGCGGCGCCATAGGCCGAGAAGTTGGGTCGCGCCTTCGTCGCGCCTCCCCCTGAGAAGCAGATGATCTTTGAGCGGCGTGGGGCCCTGGCGAGAAGGCTGTGAAACGAGCGGATCGCGTGGTAGGTCCCGTCGAGGTTGGCCCTCACCGTGGAGCTCCAGCGAAGCGGGTCCGCGTGGACGGCCGGGCTCACCTCCCCAAGCGAGCCGGCGCAGCACACGAGGCCGTCCAGCTCCTTCCACTTCTCCTCGACAGAGGCCGTGGCGCGCGCCATGTCATCCCACTTCGACACATCGCACCTGCCTGAGAAGAAGGCTCCGCTCTGGGCGGCCGCGAACGCGGATTGGTCGGAACGGGCGAGACCCCAGACCAAGTGCCCTTCGCCCAGGAGGCGCAGGACAAGCGCGCGGCCGATCCCCGAACTGGAACCGGTGACGACGATCTTCATCACTCCTTGCCCTCCGGAACCGCGTAGTGCACCAGGATCCAGGGCGCGGCGCCTGATTTTTCCGGCAAATGGTCCATGATCCAGTAGGCGTCCAGGCGCGGGTACTTTCGCGACGCCTCGTCCGCCAGGGCGATCTCAAAGGTGATGGTTGTGCCGGAGCGGCTCTCATCCCGGCGGACGGACGCTATCCTGAAATGATCCCCGACCTTGAGGACCCCCAGGATTCGGACCGCCGGCAGGTCCGCCCCTATGTTGGAGGCGCTGACCTGCTGCGGCAGTTCCGGCACGCCCTCGTGGGAGCCTATCAGCGGCCAGTCCGAGTCGCGGGCCTTGAACTTGAAGATGTAGCAGTCCTGTTCCAGGATGAAGCCGCGCCCGGGGAGGTTCGTGTACGGGGCTAATCCATTGATGTACGAGGTCTTGACCGAATGAAGCTGCAAATAGACAAACACCGCGAGGAAGGCGGCGACAACGGCGGCGATGAGCCATTTCATCGAATTACCCTAGGTGGAAACGCTTCATCTTGGCGACGGTTTTCGGCGCACGGGCGCCCCGGAGCACTTTCGGATTGAGGGTGGGGCCCAAAACGAGAGCCTGTCAGGCGGTGACCGAGCCACTCCAAGCTGAGCACAAGCCATTGCGCAGGGTCGTGATTGTCGGGGCGGGGCCGGCGGGGCTGACGGCCGGATTCAACGCCGGGCGCGCGGGCTGGGA
>CAZHPC010000040.1:0-24460 GCA_964534685.1 uncultured Opitutaceae bacterium | reverse complement strand
GGGAGCCGTCGACGTCGGCGTCCGTCATGATGATCACCTTGTGGTAGCGGGCCTTCTCGACGTTGAAGGCGCCCTCGCCCTCGGCGTCGCCGATGCCGGTGCCGATGGCGGTGATGAGCGTGCGGATCTCCTCGTTGGAGAGCACCTTGTCCAGCCGCGCCTTCTCGGTGTTGATCAGCTTCCCGCGCAGGGGGAGGATCGCCTGGTAGCGGCGGTCGCGGCCCTGTTTCGCCGAGCCGCCCGCCGAGTCGCCTTCCACGATGTAGAGCTCGCCCAGCGCCGGGTCGCGCTCGGAGCAGTCGGCGAGCTTGCCGGGAAGCCCGCCCCCGGAAAGGGCGCCCTTTCGCACGGTTTCGCGGGCCTTCCTCGCCGCCTCCCTGGCACGCGCCGCGTTGAGGGTCTTGTCGATGATCCGCTTCGCCACGGCGGTGTTCGACTCGAGGAAGAACTTGAGCTTCTCGCCCACGACCTTCTGCACGATCCCGTCGATCTCGGAGTTGGAGAGCTTCGTCTTGGTCTGGCCCTCGAACCGCGGCTCGGAGACCTTGACCGACACGACCGCGACAAGGCCCTCGCGCACGTCGTCGCCCATGATCGCGGGGTCCTTCTCCTTGATGAGGTTGTTGGACCTCGCGAAGTTGTTGATGACGCGGGTGAGCGCCGTCTTGAAGCCCGAGAGGTGGGTGCCGCCCTCCAGGTTGTAGATCGAGTTCGCGTAGGCGAAGACCTGGTCGTTGTAGCTGTCGTTGTACTGCATCGACACGTCGACCACGGTCGCTGCCTTTGTCGGGTCGTCGTTCGGGACGGAGTCGGTGAAGGTGATCGGCTTGTCGTGGAGGACGTTCTTGTTCTGGTTCAGGAACCTGACGAACTCCGTGATGCCGTCCCTGAAGAAGAACTTGTCCTCCTTCTGGGAGCGCTCGTCGGCGAGCTCGATCTTGATTCCGGGATTCAGGAAGGCCAGCTCCCGAAGGCGCTTGGCGAGGATCTCGTACTGGAATTCGCGGGTCGTCAGGAAGATCTCGGGATCGGGCTTGAACGTGATCTTCGTGCCGGTCTTTCGGGTGTCGCCGATGACCACCATCTTCTGCGTCGTCTTTCCCTGAGCGAAGCGCATCTGGTAGACCTTCCCGCCGCGCCGCACCTCGGCCTCGAGCCACTCCGAAACGGCGTTCACGCACTTTGCGCCGACGCCGTGAAGGCCGCCCGAGACCTTGTAGGCCCCCTTCCCGAACTTCCCGCCCGCGTGGAGATTGGTGAGCACGAGCTCGAGCGCCGGTATCTTGTAGACGGGGTGCGCGTCCACGGGGATTCCGCGGCCGTCGTCCTCCACCGAGCACGATCCGTCCAGGTGGATCGTGACCTTGATGACGGTGGCGAACCCGGCCAAGGCCTCGTCCACCGAGTTGTCGACGACCTCGAAGACGCAGTGGTGCAGGCCGCGCTCATTGGTGTCGCCAATGTACATGTCCGGGCGCTTGCGCACCCCCTCCAGACCCTCGAGTTTTTGTATCTTTGAGGCGTCGTACGCCTCGGCGCCAGCCTGTGATTTTGAGGGGGTTTGCGGGTCGGTTTGGTCTGCCATGTACGGGTCGGGTGGGGGCGGAAATGAAAGAAAAATTCTGTTCCGAAAACGGCAGGGCACGCGAGGGTTTTTTTGGGAAAAAATCGCGTAAATTGGGCGTTTTAAACGCCCTCCGTGGCCCTTGGGCATCCCACCCGCTATCCCCCCCCGGGGTTAGGACCCTGGCGCGGGGGAATTTTCCCATGGCACGGGGGGCGGAACGGGCCGAAAACACGCCCGCGGCGAGGCCATGAATGCGGGGAAAATCCATGGAAACTGGCGCAATCCGACCGCCCGGCGGACATAACTCCACGATGGGATTGACCGCGGTATTGCCGGATGCACATTGGAGGGTCCATGCCTAGCCCCACGATCGAGCTGCTCCTTGTCCTGCAGGATCGTGACACGAACAGGCTCGGGGTGGAGGCGCACCTGAGGGCGGTCCCGGTGGAGATCGCGGCCGTCGAGCAGAGGATCGCGGCGGAAAGGGCTGCGATCGAATCGGCCAAGGGCGAGCTGCGCGAACTCGAGACCCGAAAGAAGGCGCTCGAGACGGACATTGGCGCTGCCGAGACCCAGAGGGGCAAATACCAGACCCAGCAGCTTTCCGTCAAAAAGAATGACGAGTACCAGGCGCTCGGGCACGAGATCGAGAACGTCCAGAAGCAGATCGACGAGCTGGAGGGCCGGGAGCTCGAAACCATGTACTCGATCGATGAGGCGCGGAAGCGCTTCGCCGCGGCCGAGGCGACCCTCAAGCAGAACATCGCGGGCCACGAGGCCCGCATCCGCTCTATGACAGAGAGGGGGGCGAGCCTGTCCGAGGAGCTGAAGGCGGCGGTGGCCGCTTTGGCGGCGGCCCGTACGCCGATTCCGGAGGCCGCCCTGCAGGCCTACGACCGGGCGGCGGCCCGCAGGATGCCGGCCGTCGTGCCGATACGGGGTGGAAAGTGCGGGGGCTGCCACCTGAAGGTCTCCAGCGAGGTCGAGTCGGCTGCGCGCGGGAAGACCGCCGACACGGAATTCGCGCTCTGCGACCAGTGCGGGCAGATGGTATATTGGGAGTCCTAAGAAGCTTGCGGGCGGCCCGGCGCCGGGGCAATGTCGCCCCCTTAGCTTTGGGGCCAGGTCGTCGCTCCAAGTTCTTTGATCCCAAGGCGCGGGTAACGCCGTGCCCGATAGAAGTTTGGAGAGGAAAGTCCGGACACCGCAGGGCAGGATGCTGCACGAGCCGAAGGGCAAGTGCAGGCGCCGCGGCTCAAGCCGCGGCGACGGACAGTGTCACAGAAAACAAACCGCCCGGCGGCCCCTCGGGGCGGCCGGGTAAGGGTGAAAAGGTGGGGTAAGAGCCCACCGCGCCTCGCCGCGAGGCGGGCGGCACGAAAAACCCCTTCCGGTGCAAGACAAAATAGGAGACTGGACGGCCCGTCCCAGAGTCTCGGGTATGTCGCATCCGTCCGTCGCCGCGCGGCCCCGCCGCGCGGAGGGGCGGACGGGCGGGCCCGCAAGGGCGCGAGAGAAATGACGGCCGAAGCGCCGCAAGGCGTGGAACAGAATCCGGCTTACCGGCCCCAAAGCTAAAATTTTCATCAAAGTAACCGGTCAGCAGCGGGAATGTTTCCGTAACATGGTTGAATCGGGCTCGTGAGCCTAACAACCAACCGAACATTCCACACAAGCAGAGTTCGTTTTCTCGCGGCGGTCCTTGCGGCCGCCTGCTTTTCAACGCCGGGACTGGTCGCACAGACCGCCGCCCCGGCTGCCCAGACGCCCTCCGACACGACTGCACCCACCGGCACCGTCAGCTCCGACAAGGCCGTGCGCCTGACCGAGGTCGAGGTCACGGAGGGCAGGGCCTCCGCGCTGACCGAGGCGCCGGTCGACAGCAGGCTCGACGCCATCGAGCCCGTGTCGGTCATCAGCGCCCAGATCATCAACAATACGATCGCCCCGACGGCGGACTACGCGACGATCGCCAACATCGCGCCTAGCATCGTCAACATCGAGACCGAGGGTCCGGGCCTGAGCGAATCGAAGATGCTCTCAATGCGCGGATTCCAGGACGGCCAGTACAATGTGACGTACGACGGAATACCGTTCGGCGACGCGAACGGCGAGACCCACCACACGACCAGCTACTTTCCCGCGAAGGTCCTCGGCGGCGAGGTCATCGACCGCGGGCCGGGGACGGCGGCGGACATCGGCGAGAACACCTTCGGCGGCACGATAGGGCTCCTCTCAAAGGACCCCCGGGCGGACCAGGCGGCCGTGCTGACGCTGTCGGACGGCAGCTGGAACACGTTCCTTGGGAACATCGAGGTGAACACGGGCATTCTGCCCAAGATCGACGGCGCCTCCCTCGTCATGACGTACCAGTACATGAGCTCCGACGGGTACCGCAGCTTCTCCTACCTGCAGCGCAACACCTATTACCTCAAGTACGTCCAGCCGATCGGCGAAAACACGACCCTGACGGTCGTGGGCAACTTCAACAACATCAAGTTCAACAACCCGGGCACGGCCACCCAGGCGCAGCTCAACCAGTTCGGGCGCAATTACGGGCTCGACGCCAATCCCTTCGATCCGAACAACAACTACTATCCGTACAACTACCAGCAGAAGCAGGCGGACTTCGAATACATCGGCCTGACCTCGAAGCTTGGCGACGACTTCAGCCTCAACGACAAGTTCTACACCTACTACTACAACAACGACAGCCACGAGAACTCGGCCGATCCCGTGGCCGGTGCCTCCGTGACGAAATACCCGGGAACGGCCTACGCGGGCCCCGCCTACGTGAACAACTCGGGCAACACGCTCCCGAACACCGGGGAGGGCCAGGCCACGGGGAGCGGAATCACGAATGACGACGACCCGGGCGGCCGCATCAAGGTGAACGCGTACCGGGCCTACGGCGACTACCTGGCCCTGATCCACGGCGAGGATTCGCAGCTCGAGGAGAAGGTCGGCGTCTGGGCGGAATACGTGAAGGCGGACCGCTACGCGTACCTCCTCGACTACGGCGCCGCCTACGCCGCGGCCAACCCTCAGGACGCCATGAAGTTCGGGTTCATCGACCCGACGAACTCGAAGGGTTCGCCCTTCAACCCCGGCTACCAGTGGCAGATGCACGTCATGAACAAGACGTTTCAGCCCTACGCAGACTTCATCCTCAGGCTCAACAAGCGCCTGACCGTCGAGGCCGGCGCCAAGGACTCGAACTTCACGATCGACCTCGAGGCCCCGGTGAACCAGGGCACGGAGAAGCCGGATTTCAGCGACTACACCTACACGAACTTCGAGCCCCACCTTTCCGTCAACTTCATGATCACGCCGGAATGGTCGGCGTATGTGCAGTTGGCGGAGGGAATCGCCTACCCGATCGTGACGGACGAGGAGAACGTTCCGAACGACGCGAAGGACCTGGCCGCGACGGGCACAAGCTACAACCCCGGCAACCTGAAGGAGGAGCAGACGGTCAACTACCAGGTCGGCACCGTGTACAAGACGGACAGGTTTAACGCCGACGCCGACGTCTACCTGATCGACATCGACAACCTCGTGTCATCGGTGACCGATCCCAACGACTCCACGAACGCGCTCTATTTCCGGTCCAAGGGCGCGTGGCTGAGCGGTGTCGAGGCCGAGGCGACCTACTACGTGGGCGGCGGGCTGAGCGTCTACGCGAATGGATCCCTCAACCGCGCGACCTACAAGACGGACGCCGGCGTCCCGTCGTTCAACGTCGCCTCCCTGGGGGCGTTCGGGGCCAACGGCGTGCCCAATTCAACGGCCTCCGTGGGCGCGATCTTCAACCGGACGGGGTGGTTCGCGTCGATCGGCGACAAGTATGTCGGCTCGTACATCGTCTACTCGAGCGCCCTGGTGAACCCCGATCTCGGGCTCTACGGCCAGACCTCGACCGGGCAGCCAGGCGGGGCGCCGGTCCCGGTCCAGACGGGCACGAACCCGGGCTTCTGGATGGCGGACTTCGCGTGCGGGTACGCGCTCAGGACGCCCCGCTGGAGCCACATCCACTCGGTCAAGATCAAGCTCCAGGTGGACAACCTTCTCAACCGCAAGGTGCAGCTCCTGAGCTCGGTCGGGGCGACCCCGGCAAGCAACGGATTCAACGTGCTGCCGACGTCGAACTACTTCCTGACGCTCTCCACCGAGTTCTGAGCCCCGTTCCCTGAGAGCCCCCGGGTCGGTCAAGAGGCAGCCCAAGGCCGCCTGTTGACTCCCCGGGGTTCCCTTTCACGGTCATTGGGGATTCATCGATCTGCATGAAGAAGATTCGCCCTGGCATCCTCGCCCTTGTTCTGGCCGGAGCCGCGAGCCTGCCGCCCGCCCCGGCCCGGGCCGAGGGGGCGGCCGCTCCGGCCGCGGCCCATCGCGTGGTCCTGGTGGTCTTCGACGGGATGAGGCCCGACTTCGTGTCGGCCGAGGAGACGCCGAACCTCTGGAAACTCGCCGAGCGGGGGGTGCTCTTCGCCCACCACCACGCGGTCTACCTTTGCTCGACCGAGGTGAACGGCACGGCGCTGGCGACGGGAGCGTATCCTTCACGGAGCACGGTCGTCGCGAACTACGACTTCCGCCCGCGAATCGATCCGCAGAAGCCCGTCGGGATCGAGATCCCGAGCGTCGTGCGCCGCGGAGACGAGGTGAGCGGGGGCCGCTACCTCGGCGCTCCCACGGTGGCCGAGATCCTTCACGCTCACGGCCTGCGGACGGACGTCGCGGGATCGAAGCAGGTCGCGCTCCTGCACGACCGCGCGAGACGCCCCAACGAGCCCGGGGTCTCGCCCGTTCTCTACGAGGGGGCGGCCCTGCCGCCCGCGCTGGAGGCGCCGATCGACCGGGAGATGGGGGATTTTCCCCCAGTCCCTCGGGACCAGGACAAGGTCGCCCGGGACGCATGGACAACCGGGGCGCTGCTGCGCGAGCTCTGGAGGGACGCCGTGCCCCCGTACACGCTCCTCTGGCTCGCCGAGCCCGACTTTTCCCAGCATGCGACCGGACCGGGATCCGCGCAGTCGCTCGCTGCCGTGAGGAGCAGCGACCAGAACCTGGGCCGGGTCCTCGCCGAGCTCGACCGGCGGGGCCTGGGGGACACGACCGACGTCTTCGTGGTGTCCGACCACGGGTTTTCGACGGTGGCCTGGAAGGTCGACGTCGCCGTTGAGCTCTCGCTCGCCGGATTCAGGACGGAGCGGGTCGCGCTCGGCGGCCTTAAACCCGGGGATGTGATGGTGGTGAGCAACGGCGGCAGCTCGCTCCTGTACGTGGGCGGCCACGATCCGGACGTCTGCCGGCGCCTTGCGGCCACCCTCCAGATCCAGGACTGGGTCGGCGTCGTGTTCTCGCGGCAGCCGACAGAGGGGGCTTTCCCCATGGCCGAGGCCCGTATCGACGCGCCGGATGCCCCGGACCTGGTGGTCTCGTTGCGCTGGAGCGGCGACAAGAGCCGGACGGGAGCCCCTGGGCTCCAGACGTCGGACCTCTCCCCCTCGGCCAAGAAGGAGGGCAATCACGCGAGCTTAAGCCCCTTTGACATGCACAACACGCTGGTAGCGGCCGGCCCCGACCTGCGCCGCGGCGTGGTCGACACGCTGCCCTCAGGGAACACGGACGTGGCGCCCACGATCCTCTGGATTCTGGGGCTGAGGGAGGAGGCGGCGAAGATGGACGGCAGGGTGCTCGGCGAGGCGCTTTCCATCGAGGCGCCGCCCATGCGGGGCTACGAGATCCGGCGCCTCGAGGCCCGCCGCGACACGGCCGGGGGCGTGTGGCGGCAGTACCTGCAGGTGAGCGAGGTGAGCGGCGTCCGCTACATTGACGGGGGCGGCGGGGCTTTTGAGCCGCGGGCCAAGTGAGCGCCCCAGGGGGCGGTCAGTCCGGCCGGCGCCGTGCCGCGGGCCGCCCGAGGCCGAGCCTGTCCGGTTTGAGTATTCGCGCTCAGGGCGTCCCCAAAATCGTCACGCCATGGCAGGCCCGCATTTCCTCGTCGTCCGGCGGTTCCCAACGGCCCTCGACGTAGTCGAACATCTCGCGCGTGACTTCGAATCGCAGCTGGTGGAGCCCGCCTTTCTCGGAGTTGCGCGCCGCCACCCGCCGCCACCGCTCTTCGACCGGCACATCGACGAAATGCAGCTGGACCGTGAGTCCCGCGTCGCGGGCAAGCTTGGCCAGTCGCGCGCGGCTCTCCCTCCTCGTGAGCCCAAGGTCCAGCACACAAGGGATGCGCCGCGCCGAAACCTGAGACGCCGTCGCCCAAATCTGCTCGTAGCAGCGCTCCACGCGCGCCATCGACCACGAGGGGTCAAGGGGCTGCGGCGAATCCATCCAGAACAGGGCGGTCATCCACTCATCAATGGAGAACCTCACCGCGCCGAGCTGTTCGCTCAGCCGCAGGGCGTAGGTCGTCTTCCCCGCCCCCGTTGAGCCGCAAACAAGGTGAACAAGATGGCTGTGCATCAGCCTTCCGTATTCATTCGCGGGGCATCCTTCAAACTGAGACGTTCACCCGCCCACGGCAGTGTAATAAACTGAACGATGCCTTATGAAGGGTGAAAGCTGGGGGTGAGTTGGTTGCCCTTTCAATCAGTCACAGGCTATACGCCAGCGGATGCTTGGGCTCGTAGAGCATGATGTCGTCCGCGCCAGGTACGGCCATCATGGCCACGAGTCCGTACCCGTGATCCTGAACTTCGCCGCGGAACTCCGCTCCTTTGCCCTTCAGTTCAATGACCGTGCGTGAGATGTCGTCGCACATCAGGGAGATCAGATGGTGCCGCGGCGATTCGTACGTCTTGCCATCATAGACGCTGTGGGTCGGGTGCACGCCCATCTCGCTCCGCCCGGTCTTGAAGATCAGCCAACCCGCGCCTCCACCTACCACATCCTCGACGTAGGGCCAACCGAGGACGTCGCGAAGGAATGCGCGCGTTGCTGGGGCATCGTCGGAATAGATCAGGGTGTGGATGCTGGTGATCATTGGACTCAACTTCTAAAATTGCCTAAGATTATGCGGTTTCTGGCTATTGCCAATCCCGAAGCCGTTCAACCCGCCGGGGTTCGAGATTGGGACACCACCCCGCCCACAATACCCTTGACTCGTCCCGGTCCGTTTGAGTCCTTGACCGGCTCCGAACTTCACAACGACCATGGCCAACACCCAATCCGCTATCAAGGCCGCCCGCAAAGCCGGGCGCCTGGCACTCCGCAACCAGGCCGCCAAGACCCGCCTGAAGACCCTCCACAAGGCGTTTGATGCCGCCGTGAAATCGGGCGACGCCGCGGCGGCCAAGGCGGCGGGCAGGAAGTATCTGTCCGCTATCGGCAAGGCCGTGAAGTCCGGGGTCGTTCACAGGAACGCCGCCTCGCGCGCGAAGTCGCACGCGGCGAAGTACGTGCTCGCGAAGTGAGCGCGATTTTGGGATGGCTGCGTGCCATCCCAAATTGAAGACGACCCCCAGCGTCGAACTTTTCCTTTCGCGCTTCGCCGACGGCGAGTGGAGGGAGGTCGTGCGCCCCTGGCTCGAGGCGAGCCGCGGGGTCCTCGAGCGTTCGCTTCTGGTCGCGCCGACGCGCGGGCACACCCAGGCGCTGAAGCAGCGCTGCCTCGGCGAGGGAGTGGCCGTTCTCGGTATCGAGTTCCTAACCCCGGGCCTCGCGAGGAGGAAGAGGCCGGGCGCCGGCGGCCTCGGCAGGACCCTCCAGCTGCTTGTCCTCAAGGCGCGGATCGCGGCCCGCATCGCCCCGCTCGGCCCGGACAATCCCGCGCGCGGCCTGTGGAAGAGCCTGGAAAGCGACCTTGAGTCCGCCCTCTCGGACTTCGAGGACCTGATCCGGGGCGGATTCCGGCCGGAGCATTTCCCGAGGCCCGAGCTTCGCGAGGTCTTCGGCGAGATGGCTGCGTGGATCGAGGCGCACGGCTACGCGCTCGGCCCCCTGCAGGACGAGCTCGCGGGCCTGGGGCCGCCGAAGCCCGGGGAGGCGCCCGTGGCCGACAGGCTCCTCGTGCTGGCGGGCGGCCCGGAGGGGTGGGGGGATTTCTTCGGGCTCGTTGCGTTCGCCCGTCGATGCCGGTCGGTCTGCGTCGTCCTTACCGAGCCGGAATTCAGGGGCAAGGGCGGCTCCGGCGAGGAATGGGTCGACGTCTGGCAGGCCATCCTCGGCGTCGAGGCCCGGGTGGTCGAGGCCGATCCCGCGCAAAGCTGCGCCGGCGTGGCGGAACTCTGGGAGGGCGCCGGGGGATCCGCGGAGCGCGCGGACGTGATCGTCGCCCATTCGAAATCCGAGGAGATGGCCCGGGTCGCCGACGCGGTGGAGCGCCTCCTGGCCCAGGGCTCGGACAACATCGGGGTCGTCTTCCCCAAGGCGGGCGCGGCCCACGCGCGCCTGGTGCGGCTGCTTGAGGAGCGTGGCGTGGCGTACGCCGACCTGATCGGGACGGCGGGCGCGCCTCCCGTCGACACGAGGATCCAACGGGCCCTTGCGGATTTCTATGAACGGGGATGCCGGCTCGAGGAGCTCCTTGCGCTGTGGCCCCTCCTGCGATCGCTCAACCTCGCAAGGCTCACGCCGGCGCAGGCCCGGTCCGTCTGCGAGCGGCTCTTTGACGAGGTGCAGTCGCATTCGGTCGAGCCCCACGTCGGGCGCCTCGAGGCGTCGGACAGCAAGGAGTGGCGCGAGGTCGGGCGGGTCGCGCGGCTGCTCATGCCGGGCTGGCCCGAGCAGCTTTCGCCTGCGGACGCGCTCGCCCGCTTTGAAGCCGCGAGGGACCGGCTGGGGATTGCCGAGCCCGCGGGCTGGTCCGCCCTGCGGGAGTTTGCGGCGCGGGCCGCGGAGTTGATGCCCGCGCGCGCCCTCCTTGAGGCCATCCGCTCGTTCCTGCCCGAAAAAGGCCCGGCCGGCGGCGTCCCGGGCAGGAGCCTGTTTGCGCACGTGACGCTCACAACGTGCCGGCGGGCAGCGGCGGTTGTCTGGTCCGACGTGATCCTTGCCGAGTCAAACCGGGGGATCTGGCCCGAGAAGCGCGAGTCGAGCTGCTGGCTCGGCGACGAGGCGCGCAGGGAGCTCGACATGTCGTTTGGCCGGTTCTCGCTCGGCCTGCCGACGGGCGACGACCGCGCGGTTCTTGAACGGCGGCTCCACTGCGCGGTCGCCCGCAACACGCGCGGGAGGGTGATCTTCAGCGCGGCCCTCTTCAGCGACGAGGAGCCCGAGGTGGCCATGGGCCCGAACGCCTGGCTTGAGCGCGTGCTTTGGAGCAAGGGCCTCTTGTCCGCGGCTGACGCGGGCGCGGAGGCGTTCGAGCGGCTGGCTGCCGAGCGCCGCGGCCCGCCCGGGACCGGGGCGCCCCTTGCGGGCGCCTGGCACGACATCTGGCGCCGGCGCAGGGATCCCGCCGTGGCGTTCGACGAATTCTTCCTCGGGGAACCCGATGGCCGCCACAGGCCGGCGAGCCTCTCCGCGAAGTCGATCGAGCGCGGTATCGTCGATCCGGCCACACTCTGGTTCGAGGCCGTCCTCGGTGTGCGGCGCGTCAACTGGAGCCCGTTTGCGCGGGCCCGACAGAGGTCCGTTGGAAACGCGGTCCACGGCGTGCTTGCCGCGGCCTTGCGGGGCGCGCCCGTTGAGGGGAGCTTCTCGCGCCTTCCCGACGGGGGCGCCGCGGCGGCAAGGCTGGACGGGGAGTTGCTGCGCCTGCGTGCCCGCTGGCCTGCGGACCGCTACTGGGACTCGTTTCACATGGACGTGGCGCGCGCGGCCCGCGAGCTGCTCGGGAAGGTGTTCGAGCTTCCGCCGGCGGCCTACTGCGCGGTTGAAGCGCCCCTGCCCGAGGGCGCGAGCGTCCCGGTGGGCGGCGCGGGTAGGATCCCGGTGCGCGGGCGGATGGACCTCGTTCTCTCCGACAGGCCGGGCTGGGACGGTGCCAGCGTCGAGATCGTCGATTTCAAGACGGGCGGCGATTCGGGTCTCTCGGCCAGGAGCATGGCCTCAAGGGGCGCCTCGCTGCAGCTCGGCGTCTACCTTGTGGCGGCGAAGTCGGTCGGGGCCTCGGGCAATGTCTGGATGCTCAAGCCCGAGGAGCGGCCAACGAGGATCGGGATGGACGAGCTGGAACGCGCGTGCTCGAAGCTTTGGATACTCGGCGCGCACCTTGAGACGGGTCTCTACGGCGCCCGGACCGCCGACCGGAGCGAGTACACGCACGGCTTCGAGTGGCCCCTGGCGTGCTCGCCGGTCCCGTCAGCCATCCTCGAGAACAAGTTTGCGCTCACGTTCGGGGCCGGTCCGCCGGCCGATGCGAAGGAGGACAAGGATGCCTAGGCTCCCGTCGGACCAGCCCGCCCGCGACCGGTTCACGAACGACTGGTCGGTCAACCTCGCCGTGGTCGCGAACGCGGGCTCCGGCAAGACCACGGCGATCTCCGAGCGCCTCGCCGCGATGGCGCTTTCGGAAGGCGGAGCCGAGATGCTCCGTCACACGACCGTCGTCACGTACACGAAGAAGGCCGCGGCGCAGATCGAGCAGCGCGCGCGCTCGGTGCTGCTGCGGCGGATGGCCGAGGCCGGTCGGACGGATGTGGAGCCGCTCGCCCGGCTCGAGAGGGCGTTCTTCGGGACGATCCACAGCTTCTGCCTGCTGCTGGCGCGCCGGCACGGCAGCGTGCTCGGCGTCCACCTCAACCCGGCCCTGGTCGAGGACGACGAGGACGCCCACTGGCAGGAGTTCCTCGAGCAGGACCCGATGACGTTTGATTCCCTGGGCGAGGCGCAGGTCGGGGCCTTCCTGCGCCACGCCTCGCTCGACGAGATCTTCAGCCTGGCCCGCGACCTCGATCTTGCCACGGCCCGCCGCCTTGCGGGGCGCCGGCTTTCCCCTGAGCCGCAGGCGCCCTCGCGGAGCGTGCTCGGCGAGATCATGGAGGCGGCGCCCGCGCGAAGAGGATCCGGGGCGGACGCGCTCGCCCGCAACAAGGAGAGGGCAAGCGAGTGGCTGAGGCGGTTCGCCGAGGAGACGGAGCGCCTGCCGATCGCTGAACCGGAGGGTTCGGCGGCGGGGATCGGTGACCTCTACAGGAGGTTCTTCGCGCCCCTGAAGAACTGGCTGGCGGACGCGGGCGGAATTCTGGCCGCGGAGCTCTCGCTTCGCTACCGGTCGTGGCGCCTCGACCGCGGGATCCAGACCTACTCGGACCAGATCGAGACGGCGCTCGCCGTCCTGGCGGACGAGTCAATGCTCGAGCGTATCCGCGGCGAGGGCTGGAGAGTGATCCTGGACGAGGCCCAGGACACGGACCCGAAGCAGTTCTCGGTGCTGGTCGAGATCGCGCGCCCGCCCGGGGCGCAACTGCGGACGTGGCCAGGCAAGGGCGGCGTCGGCCCGAAGCCGGGACATTTCTGCATGGTCGGGGACGCGCAGCAGGGGATCTATTCGACAAGGGCGGACATCCGGAACTTCCAGGAGCATGTGGCCGCCTTTGACGAGGGAAACGGGGGCGAGCGCCTCACCTTCGGCGTCACGTTCCGCGCCCCGCGCCGCGTGGTGCGCCTTCTCAACGCCACGCTTGGCGACGCGTTTGGCGAGAAGCGCGACTTCAACTTCGGCCTTCCGCCCGCGGACGGCGAGCCCGAGCCCTTCCTGCAGGTGCGCTACGAGCCGCTGGTGCCGGGCCCCGAGAACATCGAGGGAGGCGCATGGATGCTTCCCATCGAAGAGCAGCCCGTCGAGGGCAGGCGGCACGTGGCGGACCGCAAGCTTAAGAACGAGGCCTGCCAGGTCGCGCGCTTCCTCGCATCGGGCGGTCCCGGCGCAGTCGGCGCTCAGGCGTGGGGGGACGTCTGCATCTTGGCTCCGCGAAGGGCCTGGCTGCCCATCATCCGGGACGAACTTGACGCGGCGGGACTCAAGACCGCGCTCCAGATGAGGCGCAACCGCAACGGGGACAATCCTGTCTACGCCTGGACCTGCGGGCTGCTCGCCGTCGTATGCGATCCCGAGAACTCTTTCGAATGGGCTGGCGTGCTGAGGGAGGTCTTCTCGGTGAGCGACGCGCTGATAGCCGGCGCGCTCGGGGACCGGGGAGAGTTCCGCTGGGACGAACCCGACGACTTCCCCGGGCCCGTGAGGGAGGCGCTCGAGCTCCTCGGACCCTTCATCGGCCGCGCGGACGCCGAAGGGGAGTCCCTTGACCGCTTCGCTTGCGAGATCTCGGCCGCGTGCGGTCTGGCGGAAAAGGCACGCCTGGTGGACCCGGACGGGGGCCTTGGGGACGAGCTTGCCCGGCTGCTCGCCGGGGCCGCCGAGCTGAGCCTCGGCGGCGCCGGTCCGCGCGCGTGGCTCCGGGAACTCCTTGGGTCCCTGGACGAATTCCGGGCATCCGGGCGCACCGCGAGGGACTCGATCAACCTGATCACGTCCCATTCCGCAAAAGGGCTGGAGTGGCCGGTGGTCATACCGTTCGGGCTGTGGCGTTCAATCGTCTCCCGCGGACCCGAGGGAATGAGGATGGTCCCCGGGCGCGACGGCGTCACCCGCGTCGCCTTTGACAGCGACAGCATTGCCCAGGACACACGCGTCTCGCTGGAGCGCGCGCAGCTTCGCGAGCACGTCCGCCTGCTTTACGTCACGCTGACGCGCTCGAAGAACGCCCTCGTCATTCCGTGGTCTGGGGGGGATCCCGAGAAGAACAGCTTCGCGCAGTTCTGGAACCTGGACCCTGCCGCCCTGGACCTTATCCCCGCCGCAGGCGCATTGCCTGGGCCCAGCGAGCCGGAACACGCCGACGAGGCCGAAGCATTGACCCCGCCCGCCTCGCCGGCAGAGCCCACCCCGGCCCCGCCGTTTCCGAGGCGGGTCCTCCCGCACGAGCTTGCGGCCCTTCCGGACGAAGCGAGGGCCGCACGCCACGAGTCCTCCCTGGACATGCCGCCGCCCGTGAGGGACGGGCCCGACCCCCTCGAATACGGCGTCTGGTGGCACGAGGCGCTGGAGCACATGCCGTGGTCGGGGGACGAGCCCGCGGTCGCGGCGCACGGGGCGGCCGCGAAGGCGGCGGCCGTGGAGAGGGGGTTCGGGCCGCGGGCGGTGGAGGAATGGGACTGCATGCTGGCAAGCGAGCCCTGGCGCCTCATGCGCGACCCGAGGTGGAACCGGCTGGCCGAGGTCGGGATCTTCGCACCGCTCTCGCCCGACAGCTGGATCGACGGCGTCATGGATCTTGTCCTGCACGACCCCGGGGCCGCGGAGGTGTGGATCGTCGACTGGAAGACGAACCGCCGCGGGGAAGGGGAGGGCGACTCGTCGCTGTTGGAAAGGCTGGCGGCGGAGTACGCGGGCCAGCTTTCGGCGTATGGGACCTCAGCCGCCGCCTTCTTTCCGGGATCGAGGGTGACGCTCTGGATCTACTCGACCGCGGCCGGCGCCTGGACGCGCGTCGCCGCGCCGGCTTGACCCCGTTGGCGCAGGCGTCTCAGGGGAAGATTGCACTCGACAGGCCAGTGGGTGAATCGCACGTTTGTTGCACAAACTCCATATGGGAAACCTCAAGAAGAAACGCCGCCTGAAGATGAACAAGCACAAGCGCAGAAAGCGCTTGAAGTCCAATCGCCACAAGAAGCGTACGTGGCAGAAATAGACCGAACCCGCCGCGCCCTGCGGCGGGTTTTTCTTTTAAATTACGGTAAATACTTACGGGCGGGGCATTAATGCCTTTTTCGCCTTGTAAATCATCCCCGAATCTACTGATGTGGCCAACCATTCGCCGGAAACCGTCCACCGTTTCCCGGCGCGCGCCTAGAATCCGAGCCAACTCAACTTAAACGCCCCCATGCTCTTTTCTAAAAAGACGAAGGGATACTTCGTCGAATGGAATGAGAATTCGGTGCTGTTTGCCCGGACAACCTCAGTTGCGGCGCCGATGGAGATTGAGGAGCTGAAGGAGTGCGCCCTAGGGGACGAGGCGGGCATCGCGGACACGCTGAAGCACCTTCAGCCGAGGAAACCCCCAAGCGGCTATATGCACGCTGTGGTAGGGGTTTATCCGCCAAGACGCGTCGTGCGCAGGCACACTTTGGAGATCAAGAAGATGAAGGAGGCTAACTACATGGCCGACGTCTTCAGCCAGCAGCTCCGGATCGAGCAGGACAAGTACACGGTGGCGATGATCAACTCGGTCGACGGCACCGACTACGACCTGGCCAGGGCCATGCAAAAGGAGGTCATCTTCTGCGGCGCCCCGAACGACGATATCGTCGCCTCCCAGGAAACCCTGCTCAACTCGGGGATCTACCCCGAGCGCCTCGAGCTGGGAAGCGTCGCGACCCTGGGCGCCCTGGTCGACTGCCTGAACTTTGAGAAGTCCAAGACGCCCACGCTGGTTCTCGACGTCGGCAACGACACGACCCACAGCTTCATCATCTCGACCAACGGCGTGGAGGCCTCGAGGCCGATTCCGCAGGGCCTGGAGTCGATGGTGCCGGTCGTCCAGAAGGAGCTCGGGCTCAAGGACGAGGAGTCCGCAAGGAAGCTGTTCCGGTCCAACACGTTCGACTTCACCGGCATGGGGCCGCTGCTGATCAAGCGGCTTCTGAAGGAGCTGCAGTCATCGATCGGCTTCTACGAGGTCCAGACCGGCCAGTCCGTGGGCCAGGTGATCTGCATCCAGCTTTCGCCGAAGCTCTCATGGCTCGAGGGGTCCCTGGCGAGCTCGCTCGGGATCGCGACCCTGAAGTTCGACCCGGTCCCGTGGCTGCGGTCCCGGCGCGTGGTCGTTCCCGAC
Organism: uncultured Opitutaceae bacterium; assembly: GCA_964534685.1. Taxonomy (GTDB): domain Bacteria; phylum Verrucomicrobiota; class Verrucomicrobiia; order Opitutales; family Opitutaceae; genus Palsa-1447. The sequence continues at coordinate 8,101 of CAZHPC010000040.1, read as the reverse complement.
GCGCTCACGAAGACGGCCGGGGAGTTCCGGTGGTTCGGCCTGATGAGCCTGATGGTGCAGTACAACAACCAAGATGGCGCTCGCCCTAACGAAAAAAAGTGACGCCGGCGTCGTTGTGGTGCCCCCGTGGCATCCCAACCTGCGGATCGTCCAAAACCTGCCCGACACGAAGGTCGTGCGGACGGCGTTCTTCGTCAACGGCGCGGCCATGTCGGTCGCGATCGCGCTGGCGCTCTACCTCGGGATCCAGGAATGGAAGCTTCACGAGGTCAACAAGCAGGTCGCGGATTGGCAGCGCCAGATCGACCAGAACAAAAAGCAGAGCGCCGAGGCCGTGGCCCTCTACCAGGATTTCAAGCAGGAGGAGGCCAAGACGGCCGAGGTCGCGGACTTCGTGGCGTCCAAGCCCGTGCTTTCGGCGATCATCCTCAGGCTGGCGCAGATCACCCCGAAGAAGATAGCCTTCGACCTTCTCGATTTCAGGGAAGCAGGAGTGGCGATCCGAGCGACCGTGAAGGGCGCGCCTGACCGGGCGAGCGGCGATGCGTCGGCCTATGAGAAGCTCCTGCGCACAGACAAGGTGCTCGGGCCCATCTTCAACGACGTCAACCTCGTCACGATGCGCCGCAACGCGACGACCGGCCGGCTCGTGATCGAGATATTCTGCGACTACAGGAAGGAGAAGGGGGCGAAGAAGTCATGAGCAACGAGGAGCTAGTCGCCTTCCTGAAGAAGAACGTGATCCCCGTCGTGTGCGTGATCGTGAGCATCGCGATCGCCGCGACGCTCTACTACCGCAGCGACGTGCTCCCCGACGCCGAGAAGGTGCTGGCGCAGAAGACCCAGCAGGGCGAGCTCCTGGCGGCGAACATCGAGGACTCCAACCAGCCGCCCTCCCTGAAGGAGCAGCACGCGGCGATTGTCGCGTCGAACGAGGCGATTTCCAACAGGCTCGTCCGCGTCGGCCAGCTGGCCGAGAACCTGCAGTACTTCTACCAGCTTGAAAGCGCCACCAGCGCAAAGCTGACGCCCGTGCAGGTCCCGGTGCCGCCCCCGGGAAAGAACGCGCCGAAGGCGTTCTTCATCCCGGTGGGATTCACGCTGTCGGCACAAGGGGACTACGCGCAGCTGATCGACGTCCTCCGGAGGCTTGAGGACGGCGAGCACTACTGCCGCGTACTGACGTGCAACGTGCGTCCGCTGACCGAGCAGCGCGGGGGGCCGCTTCTGATGACGTTGTCGCTCCAACTCCTGGGAACCCAATGAGACGCGCGAGGAACATCCTGCCCGCGGCCCTTGGGGCGCTCATCGCCGTGCTCGGCGTGACGGCCCCCATGGCCAGCGCGCGCGTCGAGTCGGAAATTGCCCCGCCGGACAAGAGGAAGGTGTCGGTCGAGAAGGCATCGGCCCTGGCGAAGCAGAAGCTTGTGGCGGCGCTGCCTGGGGAGCTCATCCAGCCCTTCGCGCCCCCGGGCTTCGACCTTACCGATGCGGAGGAGGCCGCCGCAGCGGCCGCGGCCGCGAGGCTCGCCAACCAGAACAACCCGGCGGCGCCGCTGCCGCCCTCCAACCACCAGCTCCTCGAGGAGATCGTCTCCAAGGTGAAGCCCTCGGGAACCATCTACGTCGGAGGCAAGCCCCTGCTCATGTTTGGGAAAAGATTCGTTAAAACAGGCTCCCACTTCACGGTTACGTATAAGGGTAACGACTACGATCTTGAGTTGACGCAAATAGACGGCACAAACTTCACACTGCGTTACAAAAGCGACGAAATCACCAGGCCAATACAACCAGGAAAGTCACCATGAGAACCCGCCTTTTCCTTCTAGCAGCTATAGCGGCATTGCTAGCCACGCCATCGCCGGTTAACGCGCAGACTAAGGCGGCACCCGCGAAGTCGGCTCCGCCGGACACAGCGACGACGACGGTCCAGGTCACAACGACCGCTCCTGCCGCGGCGCCCGCCCCCGAGGACGTCTCGGTGAAAGAGGCCCCGGCGCCGACCGGCGCCACGGCCACCAAGGGCCACGACACCCTCTCGGTCGACTTCCCCGACGAGGAGATCCGCAACATCCTGCGCAACGTGGCCGAGCTTTTCGACCTCAACATCGTGATCCCCGAGACCCTCCAGGGGAAGACCTCGGTCAAGCTCCACGACGTGACCTGGCGGCAGATCTTCCAGGTCGTTCTGACGCCCGTCGGCTACACCTTCATCGAGGATGGCAACATCATCAAGATCGTCAGCAATGAGAGCCTCACGCAGGAGCCTGTGTCGACGGAGATCTTCGTGATCAACTACGCCAAGGCCGCGGACATTCAGCCGACGCTCTCCTCGCTCGTGGACGCGACCGCCGGCGGCAAGATCGTCATCGACGGGCGCACGAACAGCCTCGTGATCACCGAGCGGCCCTCGAGGATGAAGCGCATCCGGCCCGTCATCGAGGAGCTCGACCGGCCCACGGACCAGGTGATGATCGAGTCGAAGTTCGTCGAGATCTCCAACAACGACATCAAGAACATCGGCGTCAACTGGAGCTCGCTGAGCGGCTTCAGCGTCGTCGGCTCCAACGGCCAGACCGGGCTCTACCAGTACGCCAACAGCTACGGCTCGACTAACGCTAACGGCGCCAACCTTACAAACGGGAACACGACCGGGACGACGACCGGCAACTCGACCGCCACGAACGGCAACAGCGGGACGACGCTGTCCAGCGGCTCCACCAACAGCACGAACAACAGCACGACCAACGGCACGCCGACGAACACGTCGAGCACCGGCACCAACAGCAGCATCTCGACCACGATCGGCAACACGGTCACGACCGCGGTGACCAACGCGGTCACCGGCACCGTCAACAGCGCCCTGAACCTCACCCAGTCGACCCAGGGCGGAGGGTCGTCGACCAACGCGATCTCTGCCGTCTTCTCGTCCGACCAGTTCAAGCTCGTGCTCTCGGCGCTCCAGCAGCTCAACAACGCGAAGATCGTCTCGAATCCGACGGTCGTCACCCTGAACAACACCGAGGCCTCCATCAACGTCGGCCAGCAGTACCCGATCCCGAGCTACACCTTCAACCAGCAGACCGGCACGTTTGAGGTGTCGGGCTTCATCTACAAGGACATCGGCATCATCCTGAAGGTGACGCCGCAGGTGAACGCGCGCGGCTTCATCAAGCTGACGCTCTCCCCCGAGGTGAGCCAGAACCAGGGCACGACGAGCTTCGGCGGCGCGAGCGGCGCATCGATCCCGATCATCGGCACCCGCAAGGTGATGACCCAGGTGTCGCTGAAGGACGGTTACACGATGGGCATTGGCGGCCTTATCAGCACGAACTTCAACAGAGGCGTAAGCAAGGTGCCGCTCCTCGGGGACATCCCGCTCATCGGCTACCTCTTCAAGCAGAGGACGGACAACAACGTCGTGGACAACCTAGTGATCTTCATCACCGCCAAGACGATCAGCGCGGAGGGCGCGCCGGTCGAGCAGGTGTTCAACTCGGAAGAGGTGCGCGCATTCCACCTCAAGCGCTCGGACATGCCCGGATACCGGGACGGCAGCGATCCTTTCGAGGACGAGTCCCCCAAGCCTTCAAAAAAAGGCATTCAGTGAGGCGTCACTCCTCCCAACCGTCTCCCAAGACGTGACACCATGAAAACAAAAATCATTTCCCTGCTGGCGCTCGTTTCCGGCCTTGCGGCTCCCGCGGCGCTGGCACAGACGGCTCAGCCGGTCTTGACCTGCAAGATCGTCGACATCCAGGTGACGAACAACACGGTCGGCAGCGCCCAAGTGACGGCCGGCGGAACGGCCTATACCGTTGTGCCCACAGTGACACTCGTTGGAGGCGGCGGCATTGGGGCGACGGCGCACGCGACGATCGATGCGGGCGGTGCCGTGGACAGCGTCATCATAGACAACCCCGGCTCGGGCTACATCGGGCCGCCGAATGTACAGATCTCGGGCGGCGGTGTGGGTCCCCCGGCGGCTTCAGGCGCCGAGGCGACCGCCTACCTTGCCGTCACTACGGACTTTCCGATCCCGAATAATCCGGCGCCCAACCAGAACGAGGGCTTCGGGGCGGCGGGCGACACGATCGGCATCTCGGCTCTTGCGTCCGGCACGCAGCCGAGCGCGGGCTTCAGGTACGGCTTCACGGTCAACGGCCAGTCCGTCGGGACGAGCATCATCGAAACGCCCGGAGAGTCGGGCGGGATCTATTGGACGCCGCCGCTGCCGGGCGTCTACAACATCACCGCGACCACGACGGATGGCCTCGGCAACACCGCGACTTCCGCCTCGATCCGGTACTTCGCGACCGGAACGGCGATTGTCAGCCCGGTCGCTGGGGGCAACGTCGGCGGGCCGGGAACCCTCGTCCCGGTGGGCTCGTCGCTCGTCATTGAGGCGACCTCGACCCCTGCTGATGGATTCGTGCAGAGGATAGACTTCTACACCGATTGGACCGGAAGCACGTCGACGAGCACGCTCATCGGCTCGGGCACGAACTACCCGTATTCGGTCATCTACACGCCGACCGGACCCTCGGGGGTCACCCATCGGATCAAGGCCGTTGCCTACGACAACAACGGCGCAGTGGTCCCCGGTGTCGTGTCCATGGACGAGATTCTGCTGACGATGACGACGGCAAATTCGGGCCCGCTGCCGACCTGCTCGATTTTCACCCCCACGAACGGCTCGCTGCTCGAGATCCCGGACTACGGGACGAACGCCTCCGCGGCGGTAAACGTCATCGTGACGGCGGGACCCGGCACCGGGAGCGGTGCGCACATCCAGAGGGTCGAGCTGTACATCAATGGCGTCCTGTTTGGTACGGACACCTCCTATCCCTACAAGTTCGTCTGGCAGCCGTCCGTGACGGGCGCCTATGCGCTCACGGCCCTTGCCTACGACACCTTGGGCAATGTCGTGGCGTCGACGGCCTCCGCGAGCTCAAATTCCCCGGTGGCGACCAACATCACGATCGAATCGGCGCCTGCGGTGGACATCGTCTCGCCGGGCCAGGGAGCGACGCTGAACGGTGGCGCTGCGACCTCCATAACAGCCGTGGCCTCCGACACAAACCTGGATATGAGCGGCAACCCTGTGACGATCAAGCAGGTGCAGTTCTTCCAGGACGGTACCTTCGTCGGTGTCGCATCCACGCCCACCGCTGGCGACTTCTACACCATCTCGTTCAAGCCCGTCCAGAACATGATCAACGGGGCCCCTGCGCCCAGTTCGCTGACCGCGATCGCAACGGACACGGTCGGGTTCTCTGGGAACGCGGCTGCAGTCCAGGTGAACGTCACCTCGGGCGGCACCGGCTCGAACGTCGTCATCGGCACGCCTCCCACGGTGACGCTCGTGACGCCGGCCAATGAAGCGAACGTCATTGTGAACACGCCAGTGAAGCTGTCGGCTACCGGGACCGCGCCGAACGGAAACATCTCCTCGATGGCTTTCCTCATCGACAACACGGTGGTTTCGACGCTCACCCAGTACCCCTATTCGGCGACGTACACGTTCCAGAACCTCGGCACGTACCAGCTGGTCGCCCAGGTGGTCGACAACGTCGGTGACGAGACCAGCACCAAGGCCATCACGATAAACGTGGTGCCGGAGCCGCCGCCGACGGTGAGCGTCACCGCTCCGGCGAGCGGGGGAATCATCACGGCCGCGGCGGGCGTTACCGTGACTGCGACGGCTTCGTCGCCGTCCGGCACGATCGCCAACGTCCAGTTCTTCGAGAACAACATCTCGATCGGCACCGCGACCACGGCGCCGTACACCGCGTCCTTCACACCGCTGTCGGCGGGCGTCTACACGCTGACCGCGGTCGCGACCGACAATGCCGGAGAGCAGACAACGTCCGCGCCGTCGATCGTCGAGGCCGTGCAATCCACGGGGGGACTGGGCACGTCGATCTATCGCGGAACGTATCAGGGCGCCAGTTACAGCGACAGAGGATATTTTGCGTTCATCGTTGTCGATGGATTGTACGGTACCTACATCTCGCATTCGGACACGACCGTGGCGCCACCCTCGACGGCCTTCTATTCGGACCTGAAGGTGAGCACGGGCGGCGCCTTCTCGCTGGCCGGCAAGCTGCAGAACTGCGTCGCCGGTGTGTCTGGCGTCCAAGGCACGCTGCTGCCGGGTCAAGAATTGTTCATCGGCGCGGCAACCCAGCCGAACGGCCAAAGCGTGGCAACCGGGTACTACACCGGGAACCTCGCGGGGCAGGCCGGCAGCGCGGTCACCGGCATTCTTGGAGCCGACGGCAGCTTGATGCTCTATATCAGCTCCGGCTCGTTCTCGGATGTCGCGGACGGCTCTGTCGACGCCTCAGGCGCGTACACGATCACAACGGTCGGGAACAATACGGTGACCGGCAAGGTGGACCCGGTGACGGGATTCCTCACCGGGGCGCTTTCCGGCACGCCCGGCGGCTCGCTCCTGGCGGCCCGGGTATCAGGCGGCACGTTTAGCGATGGTGTCCTTAGGAACATCTCGACGCGCGGCCAGGTGGGAACCGGAGGGAACATCATGATCGCGGGGTTCGTGGTCGGGGGCACCTCTCCAAAGACGCTCCTGATCCGCGCGGTCGGCCCAACGCTGTCCTCCTTCGGGGTGTCAGGGGCAATCACGGGCACGTCCCTGAACGTGTACTCCGGCACGACGGTTGCCGCCCAGAACACCGGATGGAGCTCGAATCCCACTAACGCGGCGGCCGTGGCCAATGCCGAGCCGCAGGTGGGGGCGTTCGCTCTTCCCAGCGGCAGCTTCGACTCGGCGCTTGTCGGGACGTTCGCCCCGGGGCCCTACACGGCCCAGGTGAGCGGACTGAACGGCGCGACCGGAACCGCGCTCGTCGAGATCTATGATCTCGACACGTACACGCCGTTCACCCCGCAGAAGCTGATCGACGTGTCCACGAGGGGCACCGTCGGATCGGGGAGCAATGTCATGATCGGTGGCTTCGAGATCAACGGGGCGGCCCCCAAGCGGCTCCTGATCCGCGGGGCCGGGCCGGGCCTGACGACGCTCGGCGTCACCAACGCCCTCGCGTCGGCGCACCTGCAGCTCATCAACTCCGCCAACCAGTCTCTCATCCGCGAGAACTACTCGTGGGGGACCGGAAACGACGTGGACCTTGTCATGGCGGCCGAACAGGCGACGGGCGCATTCGCCTATGCACCCGGGAGCGCGGATTCGGCGATACTGATCGTGCTGCCGCCAGGGACCTACACCGCCATTCTCTCCGGATCGGGATCGTCCACCGGCACCGCCCTTGTCGAGGTCTACGAGGTTCCCTAGACGGGGACCTCGCCAGGCGCGACAATTGGGTGGAGATTTCCCGATTACGGGCTAGGGTGCGCTGGTCTATGTCCAGGGCACCAAGCGCCGAAATCCCGCCCGCCGGCAAGCCGAACGCGTTTGCCGGCGTTTTTGCTATGCTGGCTCCGCACATGGCGGCGCTCGACGAGTTTCTCCAGGGGCAGCTGGCGTCGTTCGAGCCCGAGATCCGGGCCATGGTCAACTACTGCATCGACACGTCGGGCAAGCGCATCAGGCCCGCGCTGGTGTTCCTGAGCGGCTGGAAGGACCCGCAGGCCGTCTCGCCCGACCTGGTGCGCGCGGCGGCGGTCGTCGAACTCGTGCACCTCGCGACGCTTGTTCACGACGACATCATGGACTCGGCCGACGTCCGGCGCAGCAGGAGGACCGCGACGCGGGAATTCGGCCCGACCTCCGCGGTCCTGTTGGGCGACGCTCTCTTCGCCCACGCGCTGCATCTGGCCACGCATTTCCCGACAACCGAGGTCTGCGCCGCAGTGTCGGAGTCCACGCGGCGGGTCTGCGCGGGAGAGATCGTCCAAACGCTCAGGCGGAGGTCAACCGACCTGACGCCGGCCGACTACCACCGGATCATCGACCTGAAGACGGCCGAGCTCTTCCGCGTCTCATGCTACCTCGGGGCGCGGCTCGCCGGCTCCGAGGACGGCTACGTGGACGCCTCGGACCGGTTCGGCAGGCACCTTGGCATCGCGTACCAGATCTATGACGACCTCGCCGACTTCTTCGGCCGCGAGGACAAGA
>CAZHPC010000039.1:0-24492 GCA_964534685.1 uncultured Opitutaceae bacterium | reverse complement strand
AGCCGGTCTATCGTGTCGAGGAGTTCGCTGCATTCGTCGATGAGGCAGCGGGCAAGGCTCTGGTGGGTCTGCTCCTGGTCCCAGGGACAGCCCCCCGGGCCGCGCAAGCGCGCGATGGTGCGACGCAGTTCGTCGATAGCGCTCATTGCGCGAAGAATGGGGCCCTTTGGACGCCGGTGACAAGGATTCTGGTCTGGTTTTCGCTCGCCGGGTGTGCTTCGTGATGGTCGTGCACGACAAGCTACTGGAGATCATGGAGTGGAAGCGCCGGGAGATAGCCCCCCGGGTGAGGCCCGTTTCGGAGCACGAGCTCTCGCGGCTCGACGCCTCGGCGCCGAAGCCGGTCCCGTTTGCCGCCGCGCTCCGAAGGGCCGACGGCAGGCTGGCCGTCATCGCGGAGATCAAGCGGCGGTCCCCGTCTGCCGGCGAGATCGCCGCCGACGCCTCATCGGTCGACCAGGCCGCCGTGTACCAGGCGGCCGGCGCCGACGCCCTCTCGGTCCTGACCGACGCCAAGTACTTCGGAGGCTCCCTTGAGGACCTCAGGGCGGTGGCTGCGCGGATGCGGGCGACGCCCCCAGCCCTCCCCTGCCTTAGGAAGGATTTTATGGTCCACCCGATCCAGGTGCTCGAGGCCCGCGAGTCGGGGGCAAGCGCGATACTGATAATCGTGAGGGTCCTGGGCGAGGACGAGATCAGGTTTCTGCACGGCGCGGCCCGGGCCGCGGGGCTGGCCGCCCTCTTCGAGGTGCACGCCGAGGAGGAGATCGAGCGCGCCAGGGCGCACGGCGCGGAGCTCATCGGCGTCAACAACCGCGACCTTGCCTCCTTCACAACGGACCTCGGCCTGAGCGAGCGCCTGATTCCAAGGTTCCCAGCGGGGGTCACGTCCGTGAGCGAGAGCGGTATCTGCAACGCCCAGGACGCAGCCCGCGCCCGGCGCGCAGGCGCACACGCCGTGCTTGTCGGGGAGGCCCTAATGCGCTCGCCCAATCCGGCCGCGCTTGTCGCGTCGTTGCGCTCCGCCTAAGCCGCATTCGATGGCACTGACACCCACGGCAACCCGCGAATTGCTTGCCCGGCTGGGGCATGCGCCCAAGCGGTTCCTTGGCCAGAACTTCCTTGTGGACGGCAATATTGTGCGCAAGTCCTTGGAACTTGCGGGCGTCGCCCCAGGCGACGCCGTAGTGGAGATCGGGCCGGGCCTCGGAACGCTCACGGAGGCCCTTCTCGGGGCCGGGGCCGAGGTCTGGGCCGTCGAACTCGACCGCACCCTGCACGCCCACCTGGAGGCGGGCCTCGCGGCCCGCCACCCCGCGACGTTGCACCTCGTCGAGGGCGACGCGGTCGAACTGCCCCTGGCGGCGATACCCGCCGCGCGCGCGCCCGGCTGCAAGGTGGTGGCGAACCTGCCCTACGCAATCTCGACGCCATGGATGGACGCCGTTCTCTCCGGGCCTCTGCCGGGCAGGATGGTGCTCATGCTCCAGCGCGAGGCGGCCGAACGCTACGGCGCCTCGCCAGGCACCAGGGATTTCGGCGCAATCTCGATATTCCTCCAGGCGGCCTATGACATTGCCCTGGGGCACCGGGTCAGCGCGTCGTGTTTCCATCCGAGGCCGGATGTGGACTCGGTGCTTCTCAACCTGGTACAAAAAACGAATCCCTTCGTGTTCGCCGCAGAGGACAAGGCTCTCATCCGGGGATGCTTCCAGCAGCGCCGCAAGCAGATCGGGGCCGTCATCCGGGACCGGATGCCCGGCAGGGAGCGCGAATGGAGGGAACTTCTGAGCTCCGAGGGCCTCTCACCCACGGTAAGGGCCGAGGCGATACCCGTTCCGGTCTGGATCAGGCTCGTTTCGGGACCCCGAGGCCCGGCTTGAAAGCCCAAGGGCAGTCAGCCATCCTTGGGGCACACAAAATGCTCAGATTTATCCCATTAGTCATCCTAGCCACGGCGGCCACATCGGCCGAAGCCCAACAGGGACCCGTCGGGTTGGTGGGCACGGTCGACGCCGGTGTCTACTCGTCACCCTCGGGGGCCTTCAAGATAACGGTCCCCGTGCTTCCCGTGCTCGGGGGCGTGATAACTGACACCAATAACGTGGTCACGTTTCACGACAACTACGGCGTCCACGTCAGTGTCGCCGCGTTCCCGCAGGACGCCACGCAGCGATGGGAGCTGTCGACGCGGGGCATGAAGGATTACCTGGTGTATTTCTTCACCTCGTACGTCCTGCCCGACTTCAAGCGCTTCACGCCCGGGGCCCACGTCGAAACGGCGGGATTCTCGGCGGACTTTCTCGATGGGTCGCTCTTTACGTACGTCCTGCTGCCGGGAGGATCCATGTTTGAGAGCCCGCAGGTGTTCGGGCCGCCAGCGTCTCCCGCCGTGGCGAAGCGGGGCAATCTGATCTTCGTCAGGAACGGCTTCACGTTCGTCATCAGCACCGAGCTTTCCGAGCGGGTGACCGAGGGTTCCCAGTGGAAGAGCACGCCGGAGGAGGAGGACCAGATCCTTCGCAACAGTCTGATCGACATCATAAAGAAGATTCTGTTCGTCAAACCCGCCCCCGCGAAATGACCTGCCTCAGCCGTCGGGTCCAGGCCGGATGTCGCTGACCTACATCGTCGCGTTCCTTCTGATCGGCGCGCTCGCGGGCTGGCTTGCCGGCATCATCACAAAAGGGAGCGGCTTCGGCGCCGTCGGAAACATCATCGTGGGGATCGTCGGCGCATTCCTCGGCAGCTTCTGCTTCGGCCTGCTCGGCATCGTTGCAGTCGGCTTCGTCGGCCGCCTCATCTTTGCGGTCATTGGGGCGCTGTTCTTCACCTGGCTTCTGGGCTTCATTCGAAAGTGAAACCCGGCCGCGGGCAGCCTATCACATGTGCGCGATGATCGCGTCGCCGAATGCGGAGCACTTGATCTCGGTCGCTCCCTCCATCTGCCTGGCAAAGTCATAGGTGACGCGCTTAGCGGCAATCGCCCCGTTCAGACCCCTCAAGACCAGGTCGGCCGCCTCGTTCCAGCCCAAGTAGCGCAGCATCATCTCCCCCGAAAGCACGAGGGATCCCGGATTGACCACATCCTTGTTGGCGTATTTTGGGGCCGTGCCGTGCGTGGCCTCGAAGATGGCGTGGCCCGAGATGTAGTTGATGTTGCCGCCCGGCGCGATTCCGATGCCGCCTACCTGCGCCGCAAGGGCGTCGGAGAGGTAATCCCCGTTGAGGTTGAGCGTTGCGATTACGTCGAAGTCCGTCGGCCGCGTCAGGATCTGTTGGAGTGTGATGTCTGCGATCGAATCCTTTATCACGATTCCCGCTCCGGGCTTACCCTCCGGAATCTTGCACCAGGGGCCACCGTCGATCTCGACGGCACCGAAGAACTCCTTGGCGACCTTGTAGCCCCAGTCCCGGAAGGCGCCCTCGGTGAACTTCATGATGTTGCCCTTGTGGACGATCGTGACGCTCTTGCGCTTGGTGCGGATCGCGTACGCGATGGCGCTGTGGATCAGGCGGACGCTGCCGGAATAACTGACCGGCTTGATCCCGATCCCCACCTGAACATCGGAGGGGAAGCCCTTTGCGCCCACCTCGCTCCAGAACGCCTCCGCCTTTGGCTTTGTCCCGAAGCGAATCTTTTCAAATGACTTAGGGAATTCCTTGGCGATGAAATCCAGGACCTTCTGGGACTCCTCGGAGCCGGCCGCAAACTCGACCCCAGCGTAGATGTCCTCGGTGTTCTCGCGGAAGATGACCATGTTCACCAGCTCCGGGCGCTTTACCGGCGACGGGACGCCGGCGAACCACTGCACGGGCCTCAGGCAAACGTAGAGGTCAAGCATCTGGCGCAGGGCCACATTGAGCGACCGGATCCCCCCGCCCACCGGGGTCGTGAGCGGGCCCTTGATCCCGACGATGAATTCGCGGAAGGCCTCGACCGTGTCTTCGGGAAGCCACGTGTTGAACCGCTTGAAGCTCTCCTCGCCCGCGAACACCTCGAACCAAGCGATCTTGCGGTTGCCGCCGTAGGCCTTCGCAACCGACGCGTCGAGCACCCTCACCGACGAGGCCCAGATGTCGGGGCCGGTGCCGTCCCCACGGATGAACGGGAGGACCGGATGGTCGGGGACATTTAGTCTGCCCGCTGAGATGGAGATCTTCCCGCCCGCGGGCGGTGTTACGTCTTTGTAGGCCATGGGAAATCTGAAAGGAATGGTGATGCCGCCTCAAGCCTTTAGGCCCTTGCAGAAATTCGCGAGCCTCGCGACGCCCTTAGTGATGATTTCGTCACTCGTGGCGTAGCTCAGGCGAAGGTAGCCCTCGGCGCCAAAGGCCGACCCGGGCACGGCTGCGACTTTCTCTTTCTCAAGCAGCTTCTCGCAAAACTCCATGGAGCTGAGCCCGAAGCTTGAAATGTTGGGGAAGAGGTAGAAGGCCCCCTGGGCCAGGACACACGAGACGCCGGGGATCGCCGAGAGCGCGCCATGGAGAAGCCGCCGGCGCCTGTCGAAAGCGGTGAGCATTCTTTCAAGGGAGGCCTTGGTCTTCTCCTTCTCCCGAAGGGCCGCCAGCGCGCCGTATTGCGCGAAGGAGGTCGCGTTAGACGCCATCTGGCTCTGCAGCTCGGCAGCCGCCTTTGCAATCTGGGGCGGGGCGACAAGCGTCCCCAGCCGCCACCCGGTCATCGAGTAGGTCTTTGAGAAGCCGGACGCCACAATTGTCCGTTCCTGTGCCTGGGCGCTAAGGGTCGCGAGGCATGTGAACGCAAGCCCGTCATAGACAAGCTTCTCGTAGATCTCGTCCGACAGGACGTAGAGATTGTTGCGGACCGCGACGTCCATCACCGCCTCGAGTTCGGGGCGTGAATAGACGACGCCGGTCGGGTTCGAAGGCGAATTGAGGATGAGGAGCCTTGTCCGGCTCGTGACGGCGGCCTCCAGCTGCTCCGGCTTCAGCTTGAAGCCGGTCTTGTCGGTCGCGAGCACAGCCTTGGGGACGGCACCCGCAAGCTTTGCCATCTCGGGATAGCTCACCCAATAGGGCGCAGGTATCACGACCTCGTCACCGGGCGAGCAGGTCGCCATGATGGCCAGGTAGCACGAGAACTTGCCGCCAGGGCTGACGACAACCTGCCCGGGCGCCACCTTGAGTCCGTACGCACCCGCATAGGACTCGGCAATCGCCTTTCGCAGCTCCTCAATGCCGGGGGTCGGCACGTACTTTGTCCTGCCGGCCTGCAGCGCCGAGATGCAGGCGTCCTTTATGTGCTGCGGCGTGTCAAAATCCGGCTCGCCGGCCGCGAAGCTGCATACGTCCTCGCCCGAGGCCATGAGTGCCTTGGCCTTGGCGTCGACGGCAAGGGTTGGTGATGGGGCCAGGTTTCGGGCCCAGGTGGACAGCGTGGGTAGTGGTGCGGAGGACATCAGTGCAAAGGAACCCATCAAAAGGAGTCCATGGCACCGAACGCAAGATGGGAGCGGCCCGGACCAACCGTGCAGGGCCCCCAGCGCGTCCGGTCAGCGGGATTTGGACTTTTTGGCCGGGAGGCCTTCGAGCGCGAAGCGGAGCAGCTCGCCTACGCTCGCATTCTTCTTCTTCGCGTAGCGCCGAAGCATGGCGCGCTGGTTCGATCCGAGGCGCACCGACACCTGTCGGTGCGGGTCGCGGGTCGGCTTGCAGCCCTCGAAGTCAAACTTGTCGATCGCCAGGCGAACGACCTCGCTCGCCGTCTTGAGGCCGTACTTGCGTCTGTGGCTCTCAATCTTTGCGATCAGCGAGATCGGAAGATCGAACGTTAGCGGAGCCGATGCTGAACGTGTGGCCATGGCAATGTATGAAACTGAACGGGCCATGAGCAGGCACTCGAGACGGCTTCGCCGCAACGAAATTCTTCAATTTGCCCCTAAGGCGCTATTCGTATGACATGGGACGCCGGCGGCGGCGCCAGCGGCAGCCCCAGCTGGGATGGGTCAAAGGCCTTGGCGTCGGTCCGGACACCCACGGCCACCGCCGTCAGCGACAGCCGTGTCTTGTCGCGCGTGACCTCGTTTCGGGCGTCTAAGTCCTTGGGTATCCACCTGTCGCCTACTTTCCTTAGCTCCAGAAGGATGAGGGTCTTAGCCACGCGTCCGGTCGGCCCGTTGATCTCGGATTGCTCCAGTGCGTTGTACTGGGTGTCCAAGTACGCCCGAACGGACTTGATCGACGGATTGCGGGCCGCGAAGTCGGCGGACGGTAGAAAAACGTAAATATTGGCCTGCCGGCCCCGGATCCGCTCAACGCCGACCAGCTCGGAGTCGAGCCAGTACAGATAGGGCATGGGAAGCATGTCAAAGGGCGTCATCTCGACTCCCGGAGCCAGCGGCGCCAGGACCGCAGCCTCGCTCAGGGCGCCGCCACCCACCCCATCCGACGTCCAAACCGCGCCATCGGGCCCGCCCTGCACCAGAAAGCGGTGACTGAACCCGCCCTTCCCCACGTCGAGCTCGAGGCGGGTGACCGGCCCGCGCTCGTTTCGTCCACCCCAGAAACGGCCCTTGAACAAGTGCTCGCCACCCCGCCGCGGCATCTGCCGGAGGTCAAACTCAGCATAGATAGGCTCAGCCCAAATCGCCTGCCGGAATTGCTCAAGCAGCGCTGCGGCGGCTGCGCTGTCATGCAGCGCCGCCGGGGCGCCGTTTGCCGTGGATGCGAGCCCAGTGCCGGCGACGAAGGCGAGAAGGGCCGCGCCAATGGCGCACGCCCATACTGATCGCAGCGGAAGCTCGGCCGAGCTCTTCAAAAGCCGATCAGGGCTTGGTAGCCGGGGCCGGTGTCGGAGCGGCCTTGGCCGGCTGCGCCAATACGGTCGGGGCCTTCGTGGAGGTCGGGGACACCGGGACCGAGATTGTCGGAAGGGCTCCGCCCGACGAGGAAGCGTGCTTGCCCTCATAGATGCGCCCCAGATACAGCGCGAAGCTCAGCACAAAGAAGATGATCGACGCATTTATGGTGGCCTTGCTGAGCACATTCCCTGTATCAGCCCCAAAAGTGGCTTCCGCCATTCCGCCGCCCATGGCGGCACCCATGCCACCGTCGGACTTCGCTTTCTGGGCGAGCACCAACAAGATAAGAATGCCGGACGTCAGGATGAGGACAAAAGTGAAGATGCCTAGGAGGATGCTCATATCGATGAAGGGTCAGCGAAGCAGACAGGGCCCGATGTTGTCAACGCCGCGCCACGAGGTCCCATGGGGACGTCAAAGGGCGTCGGCGCGCTCAACGCCCAGCTTCTCCAGAATCCGCTGGAGGTCGTCGTTGCCCCGGTACTCGATGACGATCCTGCCCTTCTTTGGCGTATGAATCACGGCGACCCTCGCCCCTAGATGGGACGTCAGCCTTTTCTGGATGCTCTCGACCGCAGCCGCCTCACGCTCAGATAGCCCTGCCTTTCGGGCCTTCGACTTGGAGGCCCCCGGCACCTTGATGGTCCTGCCGAGCTTCTCCGTCAGCCGGACGCTCAGGCCCTCCTCGATCACCCGACGGGCCAGAATCGTCCGCACCGCCGGATCGTCAACTCCCAGGAGGATCTTGGCGTGTCCCACGCTGAGGAGGTCCTTGGCGATGTAGCCCTGGATCTCGGCATCGAGCGAAAGCAGCCGCAGAGCATTGGCAACCGAGGCTCGGCTCTTTCCCACCCGCTCCGCCGCGGTCTCCTGTGTGAGATCGAAATCCCTGAGGAGGCTTGCGAAGCCCTGCGCCTCCTCGATTGGATTGAGCCCCTCCCTCTGGAGGTTCTCGATCAAGCCGATCGAGGCTGCCGAGGCATCGCTCGCCTCGACGATCCGCGCGGGAATAGCCTTGATCTTCAGCTGCTGGAAGGCGCGCCAGCGCCTCTCCCCGGCGATCAGCTGGAACATGTCCCCGTGCCTGCGAACCACCACGGGCTGCAGCAGGCCCTCGCTGCGAATGCTCTCAGCCAACTCCGCAAGCTGCTCAGGGGCAATCTCGCGCCTCGCCTGGTACGGGCTCGGCTCGATGAGGTTCACCTGGATCTCAAGGAACCCCGGGGCCTGGGCAATGTGGGCGCCGGTTGTGAAGGTCGCTGGTGCAAGCGGTTTGGCCGCGGATATCAGGCCGCCTAGACCGCGGCCCAGCCTGGATTTTTGTGGGGATGCCATTATGGAAGAGCTTGATACCCGGCGAAGCCTACTTGCCGCCTGGAACGAAAAGAACCTGCCCGGACTGAATCCGTGATGGATCCAGGAGCTTGTTAGCGTCGATGATGTCCTGCGCCTTGGCTCCGGTCTTCTTGGCTATCAGCCCGACCGTGTCGCCCTTCTGCACCGTGTAGTTCACGCCCTCCTTTGGATAGGAGTCGCCAAATGCGGGCTTCGCCGGCTGGCTCTGGGCCGACGGACGGCCCTGGACGCTGGTGGCGGGCCTCGCGATCGAGTCCAAGGCCGCATTGGTCTGCTTCGCCAAGTTCTCCATTTGGGTGGCGACCTTCTCGAGAATCTCGCTCCGAGACGATGCAACCGCAGACTTGATCGCCGCGTTCAGCTCGGCCACCGCGCCGTTCAGCTGCGCGGCGGAAACCGTGTCCCTGCTACCCTCAAAGTTGGCAACCTTCCCCCGCAATTCCGAGTTCTCGTGTTCAAGCTGCTCGACGCGCAGCGAGAGCTCGTTGACGCGCTGTGTGAGGCCCCGGACGTCCTCGCGCATGTCGGCCACGTCCGTCTGGGCGGTTGCGCGCGGCGCGGCAATGGCGCACGCGATCAGGAAACTGCAAAGGGCGGACCTGCCAGGCATCGTCGGGGAATCTTGCCCAAAGGCCCGGTGAAAACAAGCGGCATGTGTCGCTCCGGCTCAGCGCCTGAACGGCTCCGCGGCCACGAGAGCGGCCATAGGCCGGGAGGGAATCACGGCGCCCGCCGCAACCGGGAAGCCCCGGAGGAATTCGGGCGTGGGGAGCATCCTCCCTCCCGGGCGCTGGAGCCGGCGCATGCAGAGGATGCCCGTGCCGGCCGCAACGAGCAGGCCGTCCGGACCGAAGCCCAAGACGGAGCCCGGAATCCCGCCGGCTCCTCCCTCCACACAGTCGGCTTGGCCGACCTTTATTTCGGTGCCGCCAATCTCGACGGCGGCCGATGGCCAAGGGTGCAGCCCGTTTATCCGGGCCGAGAGAACGGATGCCGGCGCAGAGAAGTCGAGGGCACTGTCGGCCTTGGAAAGGCGCCGGCAGAAGCTCGCCTTTGCCCGGTCCTGCGTGCAAAAGGCAAGCTCCCCGCGGGCCAGCTTGGGGAGGGCCCTCGCGCAGAGCGCGACCGCTGCACGCGCCAGCCTCGCCTCGACATCGGAAGCGGTGTCGAGCTGCGCGATTGGGACCCGCTCGATGTCCGCGACGGGTCCCGCGTCCAGCTCGCGCACGATTCGCATGAGGGTCATGCCGGTCTCCCTTTCGCCCGCCGCAACCGCCGTTTGTATGGGCGAAGCGCCACGGTATTTCGGAAGCAGCGATGCGTGAAGGTTGAGCGTGCCGAGGCGCGGGATGGAAATGAACTCTTCGCGCAGAATGTGCCCGTAGGCGACGACAAGGGCCACGTCCGCGTGCAGGGTCGAAAGGTCCGCTAGTGAAGCGCCGTCCAGCCTTTCCGGCTGGTGGACGGGAAGGGAACGCCCGACGGACCACTTCTTGATGCAGTTCGGGTTCACGGCCTGTCCCCGTCCCGACGGGCGATCCGGGCCCGTGAAGAGCCCCACCAGATTCGCCACCGCCCGCCCGTCGCCCGCGAGCCAGTCGAGAAGCGGCAGGGCAATCGGGTCAGAGCCCATGAAGACGATGCGCAGGGGTTCCGCCATGGGCCCTACCTCCATCCGCTGCGGTCGACCTCGTCTCCGCGCGGCTTGCCCACCAGCTCGAATTCAACCGGGCAGCCGCTCAGGTCGAATTCCTTCACCAGCCCCGCCTCGAGGTAGCGGCGGTAGCTTTCGGTGAGCCGCTCCTCGCGATTGCAGAAGATCTTGATCCGGAATGGGCGGTTCCCGGTCTGCGTGGCATAGTAGATCTTGAAGCGCCGGGCACCTATGGCCGGAGGCGGCGTGCGCTCCGCAAGCCACGCCAGCGTCTCGTTCAGGCGGGCCGTCGGAAGCTTCTTTTCGAGCGTCCGGTGCAGCTTGACCGCGGCATTGAGCATCCGGTCGACCTCGAATCCGCTTAAGGCCGACACGAAGATGAGCGGCGCCCCCGGCGTGAAGAAGAGCCTGTCAAAAAGCGCCCTTTCATACTTCTCGCGGTAGTCGCGCTCGCTCTTGTAGCCGTGGATTCCCCCGTCCTGAGCAAACGCCTTGTGCACCAAGTCCCACTTGTTGACAATGACCGCAATCGGCTTGCGGTCCTTGACCGCCTCCCCGGCGATCGCCTTGTCCTGCTGCGTGACCCCGTCCAAGGCGTCGAGGACTAAGAAGACGACGTCGGATCTCTGCATCGCCTCAAGCGAGCGAAGGCGAGAGAAGTACTCGACGGATGACGCGAGCTTCGTGGCCGCCTTGATGCCCGCCGTGTCAATCAGCTTGAAGGGGTACATCTTCCTGTCCCTGCCCTTGAACTCGAAGGGAAGCTCGATCGCGTCGCGGGTCGTACCCGCAAGGTCATTCACGATCAGGCGATCGCTCCTGAGGAGTCGGTTGGCGAGCGAGGACTTCCCGACGTTCGGACGCCCGATGAAGCTTATGCAGATAGGGCCCGGCGGCCTCTTGCCGGCGGGCGCATCCCCGGCGGCCTCCACCTCGGGCTTCTCCGGCGGGTTGCCGATCCGCCCGAGGATAGCCTGTCGGAGCTCGCTCTCGCCGCGGCCGTGCTCCGCGGATACGAAGATCGGATCCCCGAGACCGAGGCGCGAGACGCCCTCATGGTCCACTTTCTCCTCGCCGAAATCGGCCTTGTTGACGACGAGGATCACCGGCTTGCCGCCCTGCCTCAGGCTCCTTGCGATTCGATCGTCCAGGGCCGTGACGCGGTCGAGCCCGTCGATGATGAAGAGGATTAGGGAGGCGGTGTCTATCGCGAAGCCCACCTGCCTTTCGGAGGCAGCTATGATGGCAGCGCTGGAGGTCTCGCCCTCCTTGAGCCCGAGGCCGCCCGTGTCCATGAGCGTGTAACCGTCGTCGACCTCCGCCGAAATGACGTCGCGCGTTACGCCGGGCTGGTCGTGGACTATGGAAATCCTCTTCCGCGCGAGGCGGTTGAAAAGCCGGCTCTTGCCGACGTTCGGGCGGCCTACGATGACGACGGAGCGGAACATGGTGTCGCGGTGTTCACGAACCGTTCGATCCGGTCGCAGGCCTCCACTAGCTGTTCAAACCCTGTGGCAAAGCTGGCCCGGACGAATCCCCGGCCATTCTCGCCGAAGGCGGTGCCGGGAACGACCGCGACGCTCTGCGAATTGAGCAGCCCATAGGCGAAGTCGCGATCGCTTAACCCCGTCGTCGAGACGCTCGGGAAGACGTAGAATGCGCCGCGGGGCGCGTTGCAGGCCAGCCCGGCCGCGTTGAGCCGGCCGACGACCAGGTCCCGGCGCCTGTGGTACTGCTCGCGCATGGACTGCACGCCATCCTCGCCGCGTGTCAGGGCCTCGACAGCAGCCTCCTGGGACAGGATCGGCGCGCAAAGCATCGAATACTGGTGGACCTTCATCATCGCGTCGATGAGTTCGGACGGCCCGCAGGCATACCCAATCCGGAATCCGGTCATTGCAAACGCCTTCGAGAAACCGTGGAGGAAGATCGTCCGCTCCCTCATTCCGGGAAAAACAGCGATGCTCGTGTGCGCACCGTCGTAGACGAGTTCCGAGTAGATCTCATCGCTCAGCACGATCAGGTCCTTCTCCACTGCAAACTGGGCGATCTTTTCGAGCCGGGCGCGGTCGCACGTCCCTCCCGTCGGATTGCACGGAAGGTTGATCATGAGCACCTTGCAGCCCGGCTGCCACGCCTTCGCAATGTCCTGCACGTTAAGCGCGAACCCGTCGTCGGCGCGGGTAGGCACCGGTATTGGCACCCCATGGGCCAGCGCTACTCCAGGGTGGTAGGAAACATAGCAGGGCTGGTGGTAGAGAACCTTGTCGCCCGGGTTGATGAGGGCCCGCAGCGCCAGGTCTATCGCCTCCGAAACACCGACTGTCACGATAATCTCGTCGTCGGGGCGGTATCCCAGGCCATAGTGGTTCCCCACGTAGGTCGCGATCGCGCGGCGCAGCTCGATTAGCCCGAGGTTCGACGTGTAGTGGGTTTTGCCCTTCTCCAGCGCGTAGATGGCCGCCTCGCGGATGTGCCAGGGCGTGTCGAAGTCCGGTTCCCCTATTCCGAGCGAGATGACGTCCTCCATCTTCGAGACGATCTCGAAAAAGTCGCGGATGCCCGACTTGGGCAGGCCGGAAACATGGCGTGCGATGAATCTCTTCACGGCGACACTTTCAGCCGGTCCGCCTCGCCGGCGGGGGAATCGATCAGGAAGGAACCCTCCTTGTAGGATCGCAGCATGAAGTGCGTGCTTGTGGATAGCACGCCCTCGAGCGTCGAGAGCTTCTCGGAGACGAACGCGGCGACCTTTTGAAGGCTCGGCCCGTTGACGAAGATGAGCAGGTCGTAGGCCCCCGACATCAGGTAGCAGGACTCGACCTCGTCGAAGCGGCTTAGGCGCTGGGCCAGCCTGTTGAAGCCCCCGCCCCTCTCGGGTGTGATCTTGACCTCGATCACGGCGCGGACGGCGGCGGCGGATTCCCTCGAAAGGTCCAGAACCGGGCGCCACCCGAGGAACACCCTGTCGTTCTTTAGCTGCTCAAGGTGCTTGTTGATCTCGGCTTCGGGAATGCCTGCAACCTGCGCCATCTGCGCCGTTGTGAGGTAACCGCCTTCGATCAGGAGCTTGAGGACAGGGTTCATAAGGGAGGCCAGCGTCGCATAGGTTGGCCTCGGTTAGCCATCCCAAAAACGATTCCCGGGATTGCGTCCCGGCTCTGGTTCCTACATGCGGTGGTTTCCCATGTTTGATTCCCTGACCGAAAAACTGTCCTCGGCCCTCAGAAACCTTCGCGGAGTCGGCAAGCTCTCCGAGGAGAACATGGCGGCCGCCCTGGGAGAGGTCCGAGCCGCCCTTCTCGCGGCCGACGTGCATTTCAAGGTGGCCCGGGAGTTCGTGGAGCGTGTGCAGGACCAGTGCGCGGGCCAGGAGGTCCTAAAGGGCGTCACGCCCGGCCAGCAGATCGTCAAGATCATCCACGACGAGCTCGTCCGCCTCCTGGGGGAGGGCTCGGCGGCGCTCAGCGCGGCGCGGCCGCTTAGGATCATGATGGTAGGCCTCCACGGCTCGGGAAAGACGACTTCGACGGCCAAGCTCGGCCGGCTCCTCAAGAAGCGCGGATACCGGCCGTTCCTCGTCGCCTGCGACGTGCAGCGGCCCGCGGCCATCGACCAGCTGGAAATCCTTGCGCGCCAGGAGGAACTTGGATTCTACGCCGACCGCGAGTCGAAAGACGTGCCCGCCATCGGCAAGGCGGGCCTCGCCGCGGCCGCAGGCGCCGACGCGATCCTGTTCGACACCGCGGGCCGCCTGCAGATCGACGAGGTGCTGGTGGACGAGGTCCGGCGCCTTGGCATTGCAGTCGCTCCCGACGAGGTCCTTCTCGTGGCGGACGGCGCCCTCGGCCAGGAGGCTGTCAACGTCGCGAAGGCGTTCCACGACGCGCTGCAGCTCACGGGTCTCGTGCTCACGAAGCTCGATGGCGACGCACGCGGAGGTGCTGCCCTGTCGATCAAGTCGATCACCGGCATCCCGATCAAGTTCGCCGGAACGGGAGAGAAGACGGAGGACTTCGAGACCTTCTACCCCGACAGGCTTGCGTCGCGGATTCTCGGGATGGGAGACGTCGTGTCCCTGGTGGAGAAGGCGCAGGAGTCCATCGACCAGAGCGAGGCGGAGCGGATGGCGGAGAAGATGCGCAAGGCCGACTTCAACCTCGAGGACTTTCTCTCGCAGCTACAATCGGTCAAGAAGATGGGGTCCATGCAAAATATCCTTGGGATGATGCCCGGGATGAGCGGCGTCCAGCTGGGCGACGGGGCCGAGCGCCAGATGGTCAGGACGGAGGCGATCATAAAGTCGATGACGCTCCAGGAGCGCCGCAAGCCGGACCTGCTCAACGGTAGCAGGCGCCAGCGGATTGCGAGGGGAGCGGGCGTGAAGCTCGCGGACGTCAACCAGCTTCTGAAACAATTCCAGCAGATGCAGAAGATGATGAAGATGATGCGCGGCGGGAACCAGAAGAAGCTCATGCGCCAGATGGAGGCCATGAAGGGCAAGGGCGGGTTTCCGGGGATGTGAGTCGCCCCTATGGCGCTCTGGCCGAAAACCGTTCTGCAGGGTTATTTCAGAACGTAGCGTCCATTCTTCTGCGTCCCGACTCGCCGCACCAATCCAGATTTTATTAACGGCCGAAGCAAATCCATCGCCCCTTGCTTGGAAATACCAAGCCCGTCCCACAATTCTCTCGGGCTTAGGTTGCCGCGAACCCGCAACAATTGCAGGAGCTGCTCCTGACGCGGGCGCAAAACCACCTTTCTGCTTCCAGAGGCAGCAGACAGATGCTGGATTCGCAGCCAGACCCTATCCAAGGTTTGTTGCAGTCCCTCAGCAGAGTATTCCAACCATGATGTGAGGTCGTCACCGTTCCGCCGGACCGCATCAAGCGCGGCATAATAGCGTGGCCTATCTTCCCAATAAAATTCGTCCACAGAAAAGATATGATGCGAGTCGAAGCCTCGACGATAGAGATCCCACAGTGCCAAAGCCCGACCGGTCCGGCCATTGCCGTCGCCAAACGGGTGAATCGTCTCGAATCGATGATGCACGATGGCCGAACTGAGCACAGGCGAAAGAAGTAGAGACTCGGTGTTCCACCATTCCAATAGTTCGAGCATTAGACCCGATACATCCTCAGGAACCGGCGGGACAAACTCGCCAACTCGAACGCGAATAGTTCGATATCGCCCCGCCTCGCCTTGATCCATCACCTCCCCAGCCACAATCTTGTGGAGGCGAAAGACATCATCGTGGGTTAGGCGCTTCGTGGACGCCTGTTTCTCGATGTGCCTTAGCGCAGCAAAATAGTTCACCACTTCTCGGCGAACGCGACCCGGCACGGGTAAGGTTTCACCCTGTTCTACAGCCCTCACCTGCTCCAAAGTAAGTGGATTACCTTCAATCGCCGTAGATGAATGGGCATTACGAACCCGTGAATCCTTCTGCAAAGCTGGAATCCATGAAACCTGTACGGCAGCGCTTCGGATGCGCTCTCGAAGGACAGCTATTGCTTCTACGCGATTGAGTAGAACCGGATTTATCTGGAATCGTGGCAGAAAACTCACAGCGCGAATCGTGCCCTTGGGTCAAGTATGAGTCAAGTTATGAGTCAAGTGCTTTGGGCCGCCATTTGAGGCTAAAAAAGTCATTCCGGAGCCTTTGCCACACCTTGCCATTATAACTCCCAATGCCAGCAGCGAGTCCCAATAGCCGAATGTTGCAACTCGTTATCCTGTCGTATCTCTAGCAGATGCAGAAGATGATGAAGATGATGCGGGGCGGAAACCAAAAGAAGCTCATGCGCCAGATGGAGGCAACGACCGGCAAGAGCGGGTTTCCGGGGATGTGAGTCATCGCGGCTCCGATCCATTAGTTGCAGGATCGATTCCCAGAGAAATCTTCGCACTGTCCATTCCGTAGCTTCTGGGTACGCGATGTGGTCTCATTGCGATGTATCCCACCGGCCGTATTGCCCTTAAATCGATCCTTTGCGGCGCACGTCCCGGCCGCATGCATCGGCAATGCCGATTGCCCATTGCAAGGGAGGTCAGGGATGTTCGCGGCGGGAGTCCTGGGGATTGAAGCGGTCCGCTTACAAGATCAGCGCAGGCGGCCCGGGCCCAATGAACGGTTGGATTCTGGCGCGAGCAATACGGTCATTGCGGCGGCGCGGGCCTCGAATCACGTGAATTTTCGCATTGACGTGCATCCAGCCACCGAGAATCCGCGTATCCAATGAAAGCTGTAAGAATTGAGCTTCGGCCCGACATTGTCCAAGATGGCTGAGTGGAGAATTGCGCCTCGTGAACGGCAGGCGCAGCTATCGCCCTTTGTATGTACCCAATAACACTGCCAACGAGGTCCGTATTCAGGCGACCGCTCCTATGCGTCGCCTTGCTGTATTCAAGTCATCTTTCGGCGGGGGAGTTGGTGGTGACGACCATCGTCAGCGGGCCAACGACGATCAGCGCCACGGCGGCCGGCATCGCCGCGGACGCGGGCGGCAACCTTTATCTTGCGGATCCCGTAAACGGAGTGATTAACAAGATCTCGCCGACCGGGGTCTTCCAGGCATTTGCGGGACAGTCCGGCACCCACGGATATTCCGACGGAACGGGCGCCGGTGCGCAGTTCATGGGGCCCACCGGCGTAGCGGTTGATTCGAACGGCAACGTCTATGTGGCGGACCGAGGGGCCAACACAATACGCAAGATCACTCCTTCAGGCGCAGTGACAACGATTGCCGGCGCCCCAGGCTCCTTCGGCTACCAGGATGGACCCGGGAGCCAGGCGCGGTTCGAGGAGCCCGCCGCGATCGCGACCGACGCGGCAGGCAATCTCTTCGTGGCGGACAGCGCACGGGAATCCGTCCGAAAAATCGACTTGGCGGGAACGGTTTCAACCATCGCCGGCATTCCCGAGACGTTTGGATTGCAGGGCATTGCCGTTGACGGCCAGGGCAATGTCTTCGTATCCGGCGGGCCACCCGACTTCTATGCAGCCATGCTCGGCGTACCCTATCCCGACACGATCTATAAGGTTTCACCCTCGGGCTCGGTCACCACATTCGCCGGCCAATTGTTGGTCAACGGTTCCTCGGATGGGACCGGAACAGAGGCGCTGTTTTATAACCCAGTCGGACTGGCGACCGACGCAGCGGGGAATCTGTTCGTCGCGGACTCGCTAAATGGCACGATCCGCGAAATATCTCCAGACGGCGTCGTTATGACCGTCGCCGGGACGGTTGGTAGTCGGGCATTAGTCGATGGCGTCGGGAGCCAGGCGCGCTTCAACGGCCCGATAGGGGTCGCGACCGACACGTCCGGCAACGTGTTCGTCCTCGATGAGACGGCGGTCAGGCGTGGCATACCAAGCGTCAACACCCAGGGTCCGATACGCTTCGTCAACATCTCGGCGCGCAGCATGGTCACGCCCTCGTCGCCTCTCATAGCCGGATTCGTTATCGAGGGAAACGCGGCCCAGACGGTGCTCGCTCGCGCCGTGGGCTCAGGGCTCACACAATTTGGTGTCTCAAACCCTATTCAAGACGTCCAGCTGACTATATACAGCCAAGGAGGCACACCCGTTGCTTCGAGCGCCGACGGCGCCAGTTTGACGAACAGCGGAAGCGCTAGTGCGATGGTCGGCGCGTTCCCGCTGGCCGCAGACGCCGGAGATGCTGGCCTCGTTGTCACTTTAAAGCCGGGCCCCTACACGGCCCTCGTCAGTTCGAAAAACGGAGCAACGGGAACAGCCTTGCTCGAAGTATACGAGGTCCCTTGATCGAGTTGCGCTTCGCGGGTTCCACGAGGGGAATGAACGCCGCGACCGTATGGGCGGCGAGCCTTCGGAAACGCGGGAGGCGTGGACGCAGATACGTGGCGGTGTTGTCTGGCTGCTATACGATCTTCCCGGCGATTGGAAAGGGGGTCCTTTCCGCTATATATGACCAAGGTCCTATGGGCCTGCCCGCATTCACTTATGTTTGCCGTCGAGAGAAGGAAACTCACACTGTGTCGTCGTTGAAGGAGCTAACGTTTCATGGTTGCGCGCCTTAGCAATTCGACAGGTAAAGGACGCCATTGAATGAGAGGCTTAAATGAAAGCCGCTGGGCTAAGAGAGGCGACCATTAGGCGATTCATATGCGCATCTCTTTCCTAGGAGTCCTTACAGCGGCGCTTGTCACCGTTCATGCGACATCCGCGCCTACCTCTGCCCCGAATAGGGATCAGGAGATCCGTCCTAGCGACGCAATATTGCTTCCGCCCATGTTCGTCGCCCCGCTGCGCCCGCCACCCCTCTACGGGCACGCGCTGCTGCGTAGTTGGGCGCCGCCCGATTATCCGAAAGACGCGTTGAAGAACTGGTTGGGCGGAACAGTCAAATTGCGCCTCGTCATCGATAAGAAGGGTAATGTCGTGTCGTCTCGGGTTCTTGACGCGACCGACCCAAGATTCATCAAGGCGGCGCAGGACGCGGTGAAGGAATGGACGTTTTCGCCGGCGCTCAGCGCCAGCGTGCCGGTTGCCTGCTCGATGGACACATCCGTGGTCTTCTCGCCCGAGGAGGGGACTAGGCGCAGGAGTGCCAGCTCGTCCTTTCCGCCCGAGGCTGAACTGCCCGTGCTCGCTCCCACGACCGATGCCACGCTCGCCTCCACCCCTGACATAGACTATCCCGATGTGTTGTTTGATCGAAGACTTTCCGGAAGGGCGCATTATATCTGCACGGTCCTTGCGAATGGGCGCGTGGCCAATCCGCGGATCATCGCGGCCTCCAGCGTGGACTTCGTGGTGCCCGCCCTGAATGCGATCGAAGCGCTGCGATACGCTCCCAGGATGCAGGGCGACCAACCGATCGAATCAGAGGTAGAAGGTGATCTCAGATTCGATCTCACGATGGGGAGCGCCATCGGGGCTCTCGCGGCAAACATGATCACGGCGCCGGACGGCAACCAGCCCACCGCTGTGATCGAGCCGCTCACAGTCGTCGATCCCATATATCCCTACGATCTGCTCCTCAAAGGAGAGAAGGGCTCCGCGACCGTCGCATTTGTTGTGGGGACCAACGGCTCTCCGACCGACATGCGCGTGGTAGCGGCCAGCGAGCCGGAGTTCGGAGTTGCGCTGTCGGCAGCGATTGAGATGTCCACGTTCTCTCCACCCGTCGTCAACGGCCACTCGGCGCCGGTGGAGCTCGTGCGGCGGGCGGTATTTCTGCCGGCTGCATCGGGAGCGGACTCCGGGCAAGATCCCGTCGCCCGACTGCTGGCTGCGCTTCGAGCAGGTCAGGTCGGAAACGGCAGTTGGTTGGATAAAAGGTTGGTGCCGCGGTATCAGGTGGCGCCCAGGTATCCCGATGTGCTCAAGAAGGGCAGCCGGCCTGCGGGTGCCGCCGTTATCGAAATCGTTGTCGATCGGGATGGAAGGGCACGTTTGCCGCAGATTTTCACCTGCAGCGAACCAGCGTTTGGGTGGGCTGCCGCAACGGCAGTATCCCAATGGGTCTTTGACGCGCCTCGTCGCAATGGCCGGTCCGCGGATGTGAGGGCCATAATTCCAATCCAATTCAAAGCCCCCACGGACTAATTTCACGGGTAGGGTACTGTTCCCGTCCGATACCAGTCACCGATTGAAGAACCGGGCACTGTAAAAGCACTATCGAAGCCCACATCTTTGGGGCCCGACCAAATGGATTGGGCAATTGCCTCAGCCTTAGTTTCTCGGGACTAGCTTCGATCCAATCTTTCCGCGCGCCCGATCGAGAAGCACGTCGACCACCTGGTTGCCGCCCGTGGAGGGAATTTGCGTGCCTCCGCTGAACACTAATGTTGTCCAGCGAATAGGGTTTTGCGAATATGCTACTAATGGCGTGGACTCATTGAATGCATGAGCCTTACCGGCCTCCAAATGCCCGATTTCGGTTCCCACTATCCATACTTTTGGAATTCTTGGGTCATTCTTGTCCAATTCCTCATAGAGCAGAAGAACCATGCTCACATCAGACAGATCCCTGTCTGCAGTAAGTGATCCAGAGAAGCTCGTGTATCCGCTATGGATTGTCAGATCGGAACCATGCGGACCATAGGTGAACCCGCTGTCCAGTGTTGTTAAGGCATCCGGACGGTAGAGGAAAGCGCGGAACACGTTATTGACAACGGTCACAAACCCCTTGCCGAATGCCTTGCCTGGCACGATTGAGATCTTGGTAAGGCGATCGGTGGGCACGGCGGCTTTCCCATCCACAATAGCAATCGGATCACGGTAGCTGCCCAAGCCCCTCGGATCCATCATCGGGTGTTCCTTAAAGCCCACAATTACACATTGCTTCCCGTCGATCTCGACGACGGGAACAACAGGCCAATCAGAAGTGCCCGTGTCTGCATGAGTCCCTACATTTTGAGGCAGCTCCCCGCCATTCGATAGCCCGGCCTCTTGTTTATCCGCGTACGCCAGCCTAAGCAGCAGAAGCATGCTGTAGTCGCTGCCGTTAGGTGTTTTCACCAAGATAGCCGCCCATTGCCCAGAGCGCACGTTAACCATTTCTCTTTCCTTGAAGGAGACGACATTGGGTTTGCCGACCTCCAATGCCACGCCAGGGATTTTTTCGCGGGCATAGACTGTTGCGATGTCCAGGTCGCAAGCCAGTAGGAGGCCCTCGGCAGAATCTCCCGCCTTACTGGCTGTAAATGAAATCCTGACGTGAGGCGCCTCGGGTGAATCGGATCGGATCTCCCTGACTTGCAGTCCGTTATTGGCGGTCTCTTCAAGATATTGGATCCCGGCCGACGAAGTCATCGTAACCGGCGTATCGAGAGAAATCGACACCGATGGAGGGGAAGCCACCAAGCTGAATTGCTCAGGCACGGAGCTCCCATTACCCCACGCGACACCTGACTCGCCAAGGGAGAGAGTCAGTTGATCGAATTTCGCAGTAGCCGGTGACCTTAGAACAAAGGTCTTCCTGTCAGCCGCCACTGCATTGGAGATATCAATTTCGTGAAAGGCGCTCTGCTTAAAGACATAAATGGCGGATTCCAGATCAAGCCTTTCACTGGCGTGTATCGTCGAAATCGCCGATGACAAAAACGTAGTGACTATCGCGGTGAGAAAAACTGTTTTCATGGTAATGGAGTCGTTGAATGAGACGAATAATCTCAAGACCGGGGTGTACTTCCGCTTACAGTGAAGGGGGCATGGCTATCCCCACTTGAAGGCGGCTCAAGAAGCAATTGGCGCAAGCGGCCCGTCGCTTCGATGCGGTAGACAGTAGGCTGTTGCTGGCGATGTCGTGCCACAAACTGCACCAGGATGAACATCGCCGCGACTCCGGACGCGGCCAAGACCAGGAACCTCCACCGTTGACCTAACCTGAACGGTGGTTCTGGTGCCGCCCCCTCGGATTCAAGGGTATCATTCATCCGACGGTCCAGGTCCGCTGAGGGGCTCGCCAAACTCATGTTCCTGAGCTTCTGTTCGAGGTCGTTCATAGTGGCTCCTTGTTCAATAAGGCCCTCAATTCATCGAGGCCTCTGCGATACCACGACGCCACCGTTGACAGGTGTACTTGGCGCAGGTTGGCGATCTCCTGAAATGTGAAGTTATTGTAGATCTTGAGTATAATTGTCTCCCGTTCATCAAGTGAAAGTGTCTGCAAAAAGCGCTCGACCTCATCAGGTCGGAAGGGTGGCGAGCTCTCACTCTGCTGCGATGCTGCGGTGACTTCGAACATCGAATCCGTCCGGGTTTGTGTGCGCCGCAAACAGTCCAGAGCTTTGTTGCGGATCGAGCGGAATACGTAGGGCCGCAAATCAGCAGGCGAATGACCCATTCGTAATAGCTGCTCGAAAACACTATGAATGGCGTCTTCGGCAGACTCGCGGTTACCTGTGATTGAAACGGCATAGGTGTAGAGTTGCTGGCGAGACCCAACGTAAAACGCTCGAAGGGTCTCTTTGTCCTTGGCGCTCATCCCATCTCAAAGATCGGGTTAAGTTCTATTGCTGGCAATCTCACCACTATATCCACGCATGAGGTGCGCATTTTTGCGCAAGAAAAGAGATGACCAAGCCCGTAGAGTGCCTAACCAAATGACGCCAATGGAAATGGCCCATCTCACGATATGAGTGCGCCAGTGAAGCCAAGCTGGAACCGAAGCACCATCCTGGCCAATTAGGGACTGCCTTTTCGAATGAGAGTGCTGAAGCGTTCAACAACGCGCCTGTTGGGGAAGTGTCGCCGAAACACACCGCCTGCTTCCGATGTCAACAGTTTCGATTCTCACCTTGGCGCTGGTGATTTGGGTCGCTGCATTCCTCATCCTTACAAAGAAGAGAGCGTGCGTTTGCTAAGGCTCTAATGGCAGCCAGTCCCCCAAGCACCTGCGCCGACCCCCACCTATGCGGCATTCGCTCTACGTGCCGAAAGATACCGGTCGATTGAAGCCGCTGCTCGGGCCGAGTCGCCAACGATCGTCACAAGCGGCACGGAGCCGCGGACAACCGAGCCGCCTGCAAACACACCTGGAAGGTTTGTCATCAAGTCTCGGTCGACTACGAGGAATCCCTTGTTATCGAAGAAAAGCTCGGAGAACTCGTCCATCTGAGTGAGTTTCGGCGGCTCGAAGCCGTAGCCGACGAGCACCACGTCGGCCGGAATGTCGAATTCGGAGCCGGCGACCGCCGACACGATTCGGCGGCCCGATAGGTCCGGCCGGTCGGGAACAGTACGAACGCAGCGCACGGCCGTCACGTCACCCTCGGCATTGCCGATGATCTTGACCGCCTGCGTGAACGAAAGAAAGCGCGCACCCTCTTCGACCGCGTTGTCAATCTCCCTCGTGCTTGCCGTCATATCGCCGATGTCCCGACGATAGGCGCAAACGGCCTCGCTGGCTCCGCAGCGAATCGCAACCCGCAATGCGTCGACCGCTGTCTCGCCGCCGCCGAGCACTACAACACGGCGATTGTGGACATATACTGGCGGCGACGCGAGCGAGACATCAGATGTGTTTCTCAGAACAAACGAATAGGCCTGACGTACTCCCCGCATCTTCGAGCCGGAAATGTCGAGGCGCACCGGATTCGCGCGCCCTAGGCCGAAGAACACAGCGTCAAAATCGCGGCGCAGCTGGCCAAGCTTCAGGTCGCGGCCGCACACCATCCCATTGCAGAACCGCACGCCACGCTGAGTAAGCAACCTCACGCGACGTTCGATCAAGTCACGATCAACGCGGAATCCTGGCAGTCCGTTCACCAGCCGCCCACCCGGCTTCCGGCATGCATCGAACACCGTTATGGTATGACCCATCCTCGACAGCCCGTCGGCGGCAACGAGCCCGCACAGGCCCGCGCCGATGATCGCGACATGCTGGCCGGTGGGTGCGCTGCAGGGCGGCTCAAATAGGCCGTGGTTCCACCCGTAATCCAGCAGGAAGCGGGCGATCGAGCTGATGGAAACGGGCTCCGACTGATCAGAGAGGATGCACGCGGCTTCGCACTGGCGCTCAGCCGAGCAGATATGAACAAACAGCTCCGGCATGCTCTGATTCGAATTGAGCAGCTTCGCGGCCTCCTCGTACTGGCCGTCGGCCGTGAGACGGAGCAGGTCGGGAATCGGCATGCTCAACGGGCACGCCTCGACGCAGCTGGGGTTTGGACACTGAATGCACCGGCTGGCCTGCTCGCTGGCGGTCGCGCTGTCGTAGGAGTGATACGTGGCGCGGAAGTCGGCTATGCGATCCCTGGCAGGACGTTTTGGAGCCTCGGCGCGTGCGACGTCCCGCCAAGCGTATTTCGGATTCCGTCCGGGGGGAGGCTGCGGATCCATGATGGGAGCGACTAAATTGTTATCGCCGCCAGACCCTAGCCGGCTGACCCGATTGCGAGGACCGTTGACCAATCAGCCTCCGCCTGGTGGCGGTTTTGCGTTGCAGAGCAATATTGCTAATATTGTTCATACCTCTTGTCAAAAGCAATTGTACCGCAGGAATTGGGACGGCTTTAAACCCCAACTCATTGTTGTTATGATGTGTTTGCAACAGAGAGTGCTTAATTTACTCGCTATCGGAGCCAATGTTTCATATGAATCGTGTGTCGGCGAATTTGTGTCATAGATTACACAAACTAATAGCCCCGATGGTTGGCGCTGGAGGGTTACCCCAATGATCCAAGTCCCCCGGACCGTAAAATACGAAGCCGAGCGCGTGAAAGGCTTCGGGCGAGAAATCATGAGCGTGCCAGGTTGCGAGCAGCTTGTGCGCTGCATCCAATGCGGCACCTGCTCGGGCACATGCCCGCTGAGCGTGTACATGGAGCACTCGCCCCGGCAGATCATGGCGCTCGTGCGCGCCGACTTTAAAGATGAGGTTCTGCGCAGCAGGAGCATCTGGCTCTGCGCCTCGTGTTATGCGTGCACGGTCGAGTGTCCGCGCGAGATCCGGATTACCGACATCATGTATGCGCTAAAACAGCGGGCCATCCTCGAGGGCATATATCCCAAGCGATTCCCGATTCCGATCCTTGCAAAGGAGTTCTTCAAGATGGTTCACAGCAAGGGCCGCATCACGGAAACGCTGCTTGTTATGCGTCTCTTCCTGAAGGCGAACTGGCGCGCTGTGCTCAGCTCCTGGAGGCAGGGCATCGGACTCATCC
>CAZHPC010000038.1:0-24893 GCA_964534685.1 uncultured Opitutaceae bacterium | reverse complement strand
GGCCAAGCCGCCCTGCAATCATGTTGAAGTACTGCTCGGAGACCCGCCGGCGCTTCACGAGGACCCGGTCAAGGTGCCGGCCGTCCTCCTCGAGCACCTCGAGGCCGGCGACGCTGTTCACCGCGGCCCTCAGCAGCGCAATCTGCTCAGGCGGGAGGTTGGGGCGAAGCGAGTAGAAGGCCTTCTTGCCGTCGCGGCGGTCGACCACGAGGCTCGCCTGGCGCAGAAGCGCAAGCTGGGAGGATATCCGCGACTGGCCCATGCCGAGGATCTCCTGGAGCTCCGCCACCGAAAGCTCCTCCTGCATCACGAGCGCGATCAGGCGCAGGCGCGTGGGGTCGGAGAGGATCTTGAGCGTGTCCCAGGAGGTGTTCACGGCGGTGGACAAGGGTGCGGATTATGCGCTCCGACGCAACGCCTTAACCCGCGCGCCCGGGAGCGCTTCAGGCGTAGCGCCCGATGCTGACGACCGAGTACGTGTCCTCGGAGGCGCCGGTCTTCACCTTGACGGATTCCCCCACGCGCTTGCCCATCAGGGCCGCTCCGAGCGGCGTCTTGTAGGAGATGACGTGGCGCTCGGGATCGCCGTCCCAGACGCCGAGGATCGTGTAGCGCAGGCTGGCGCCGTCGCGGACGCGGACCTCCACGATGCTGCCCACGCTGACCTGCTCGACCGTGGCGTCCTTGAAGTCCGTGATGCGGGCCCTCGCGAGCTCGCGCTCGAGCTGGCCCTTCTGCGCCATCAGGACCTGCTGGTCCTGCTTCGCCATCTTGTACTCGGCATTCTCGCGGAGATCCCCGTGCTCGCGGGCGGATGCGATGGCCTTGGAATTCTCCGGGATCCTCTTTGAGACGATCCCCTCGTACTCCTCGCGCTTGCGCTCGAAGCTCTCACGGGAGACGAGCAGCTGCTCCTCCTTGCCCTCGGCCTCGGACGCCACGAGGGACTGGATGTTCGGGAATATCTTGATGAAGCGCGCCAGCAGCGACTTCTTGGTCAGCTCCTCGAACCCCTGGTTGAGGAGGAGCGTGTTCGCGAGGTCGCGGGCCGTCTCGGGGTCCGCGGTCGCGAGGAGGTCCGCGATCAGCTCGGCGTCGTCGCTCAGGATGTCCCCGAGGGGGATCCTGCGCGCGCTCGCCGCCTGGAGGGCCTCGTAGTCGATCGCGAAGAAGATCGCGCTAAGCAGGCGCGGCGTGATCAGGTCGTTCAGGAGCTTGGCGAACTTCTTGGAATGCCTGTTCTTGACGATCCAGAGGAGGACGGGCGCCCTCAGGTTCTGCTCGGTCTGCCAGCGCTTGAGCGTGGACGCCAGGTCCTCCGCGTAGCCGTTCTCGACGAGGAAATTGATGCACTCCGTCGTGAACTTGCCCTGCGATACCTTGAGCAGGCTGAACACGATGTCGCGGCATTCGATCGGGTGGGTCTCCTTGATCAGCTCGAGGTACTGGCTCTGGAACTGGACGGGGATTTTCTCGGAGATCGCGGCGAGGTCCCTCAGGTTGGCGACGAGGGAGGCCTGCGACGGCTCATACGTCGCCGGGTCGACGCCCGCGACCTTCGCGATCCGGTCGCGGACA
This sequence comes from uncultured Opitutaceae bacterium, assembly GCA_964534685.1. GTDB lineage: Bacteria > Verrucomicrobiota > Verrucomicrobiia > Opitutales > Opitutaceae > Palsa-1447. Next base: position 23,315 of record CAZHPC010000038.1, on the reverse strand, counting down.
GCGGCGCCGTAGAGGCGCTCGGCGGCGTCGAGCTGGTTGCTGTCCTTGACGGCGTCGGCGACCCCCTTGAGGACGTCCGCCAGGTTTGCCTGCACCGCCTTGTGGGCGGCGGCCGCGGCGTAGTCCTCCGCGAGGGAGATGCGGCGGCGCGCCGAGCGGGTGGAGGTGAACTGGTCGAAGATCTCATCCTCGGCCGAGACGGGCGTCTCGCGCAAGACGTAGCATTCGGTCTTCTTCTCGGGGACCGAGACGCGCGGGTCCTTGGCAACGGCCTTTCGGGCGTCGGCCCACCACTTCTTGAACTTCTCCTCGCCGACCACCTGGGAGAGCGTGATCTCCAGGTCGATCGCGGTCGTGGCCTTGTTCGGATAGGACTCGAGGGCCTCGACGATCAGCTGGGCCGGGTTGTCGCTGATGAGCTCGAGGACCTTCTTCGGCTCGGTTTCCTTGCGCACGAGGAGGTGGTTCTCGGGAAGGACTTCCATCGTGTTGACGCAGAAGGCGGGGTCCATCGCGTGGGACTTCTTCCCCTTGAAGTCGATGACCAGGCGGTGGGTTGCGTCATCGTAGCTCTTGATCTGCCCGAAGCCCCAGCTCCTGTGAATCACGTAAGCTCCTGATTTCATGGACTCAAGTTTGGACTTGGAGGCCTTGAGGGCGGGATTCTTGGCTAGGAGCGCGGAAACGGCTTCGGAATTCATAGTTGCGCAAATGAACGCGTGAACCGGAGATTATCAGGCACAGTGGCGAACCTTGTCAAACTGAGTCTCCAAAGCGCGTGGACGCCCGCGGTGCGCCTTACGGCCCGCTGGCTGGACCTGAGGGAGCGCGTGGACCTGCTCATGGACTCGCTTCCGCCCGGGATGGACGGCACCGAGCGGAGCCGCTGCCAGCACCTCTTCTTTGGCGTGGTCCGGCATTTTGGGCGCATAGAGTCGGTGCTCGGCCGCCTTGTCGCCCACCAGCCCCGGTTCATCACCCGGGCGGCGCTCTACGTGGCCGGCTTCGAGCTGATCGAGGCAGGCACGCATGCGGCCGACGACGGCATGACGGCGAAGATCGTCCACCACGCGGTGGAGAGGACCAAGGAACTTGCAAGCCCGGCCGAGGCCCGCCTCGTCAACGCCGTCGTCCGGAAGATGGCCGCCGTCCTTGCGGAGCAGAAGGCGCCCGGACCCATCGCCCCGGCGGACGCTCTGGCCGGCTTCTTCTCCCATCCCGAATGGCTGGTCAGGCGATGGCTTGCGGAGTTCGGGGCGGGTCCCACGCGGAAGCTTCTCGAGTGGAACCAGACGCCTTCCCCGCTCCATGCCAGGTGGCGGGATCCGGCCAAGCCGGCCCCGGAATGGCTCGTGCCCACCGAATGGAAGGGCTTCTACGTGGTGTCCCCGGGGCACTGGCACGAGGTCGGCCCGCTCCTCAATGCCGGATCGCTCTACCTGCAGGATCCGGGGACCCGGCTGGCGGTGGAACTGCTCGAGCCAAAGGCCGGCGAGACGGTCCTCGACCTCTGCGCGGCTCCCGGGGGCAAGAGCCTGCTGATCGTCGACGCGCTTGGCTCGGGGCGGATCGTGTCGATGGACCTGCCGGCGTCCAGGATCGACCGCCTGCGGGACAATCTTTCAAGGACGGGTGGTGTCGGGGCGGCGCTCGTCCAGGCGGACCTCCTCGCGGGCGGCGCCTCGATACTGAAGGAGCACGGGCTTCCGGAACTCTACAAAGCGATCCTTATCGACGTGCCCTGCTCGAACACGGGCGTCATGCGCCACCGCGTCGATGTGAAGTGGAGGATTCAGGAGGCTGATTTCGCGAAGCACGCCCGCCAGCAGGGCGCGCTTCTCGGGGCGGCCGCGAGGCTCCTGGGGACCGGCGGGCGGCTGGTCTACTCGACCTGCAGCATCGACGCCGCCGAGAACGAGAAGGTCGTGGGCGCCTTCCTCGACCGAAACCGCGGCTTCAGGCTGAAGAAAAGCATCATTGCCGTCCCCTGGATTGATCGGCACGACGGTGCTGCGGCCTTCCTGCTTGAGAAGGCCTAACCCCGATATCCGCAATCCAGACATGATCCCCAGAAGCGCGGCACTGGCCATGATCGCAGGTGCGCTGTCGGCCTTGCCCGCGGCGCGGGCGGCGGCCGGCAGGGACTGGCCCGAATACCTGGGCGGCCCTGACCGCGGCCACTACTCGCTCCTCCGGCAGATCGACACCTCCAATGTGTCGAGGCTGAGGACGGCCTGGGTCTACCACACCGGAGAGTTCGGGCAGATGCAGTGCAACCCGATCGTCGTGAAGGGCGTGCTCTACGGGGCGACCGGGACAAGTGAGGTCTTCGCGCTCGACGCGGCGACCGGCCGGCCCATCTGGCGCTTCAACGTCCCCGGGAAGCTGGACGTTGTGCTCGCCAACGACAGGGGCGTCACCTACTGGACGGACGGAAGGAGCGAGAGGATCCTCTGCACGATCGACTCGTGGCTCTATGCGCTCGATGCCCGCACCGGGGCCGTGATCAAGGATTTCGGTGCGGGCGGAAGGGCGAGCCTCAAGGCGGGATTGGGGCCCCAGGCGCAGCAGAAGTGGGTCATGTCCACGACTCCGGGGACCCTGTACGGCGACCTCATCGTCATGCCGACCCGCGTGGGGGAGGACCAGGACGCGGCGCCCGGTTTCATCCAGGCCTTCAACGTGCGCACGGGCACGCTCGCATGGACGTTTGTCACGATCCCGTACCCGGACACGCCGGGCTACGAGACGTGGTCGAAGGACGCCTACCGCAACATCGATGTCGGCTCCGCGAACTGCTGGGCGGGCATGGCGATCGACCGCGGCCGCGGGATCCTTTACGTGCCGACGGGCTCTGCTGCGCCCGACTTCTGGGGCGGCCACCGGCTGGGGAAGGGCCTCTATGCGGACAGCCTGCTGGCCCTTGACGCCGCCACGGGCCGGCTTCTCTGGTGCCAGCAGACCGTGCACCATGACCTCTGGGACCGCGACCTGCCGTCGCCCCCCGTCCTCGTGAGCCTTCGTCACGGGGGAAGAATGGTCGACGCGGTCGCCCAGACGACCAAGACCGGATTCGTGTTCGTGTTCGACCGCGTGACGGGCGAGTCGCTTTTCCCGATCGAGGAGAAGCCGTTCCCGAGATCGACGCTCGACGGCGAGGAGGCGTGGCCGACGCAGCCGGTCCCGTCCCTGCCCAGGCCCTATGCGAGGCAGAGCCTGACCGAGGCCGACATAAGCCCCTACGCGGAGAACCGCGAGGCGCTCCTCGCGCAGTTCCGCTCGGCGCGCACGGGCCTCTTCCAGCCCTTTGGGAAGTTCCCGACGCTCCTCTTCCCGGGCTTCGACGGGGGGGGCGAGTGGGGAGGACCCGCGGTCGATCCCGACGGGATCCTCTATGTCAACAGCACGAACATGGCCTGGCTGGTCTCGGTCAGCGACACCCCCAAGGAGGCCGACCTTGCGCTGATGAGCGCGGGCCAGAGGCGCTACACGCAGTACTGCGTCACGTGCCACGGCCTCGAGCGAAAGGGCCTGCCGGCGGGAGGGATCCCGTCGCTTGTGGGCGTCGAAAGCCGGCTGCGCCGCGACGAGGTTTTCAACCTGATCGGCACGGGACGGAAGATGATGCCCGGCTTCACGACGCTTTCAAACGAGGACAGGAGCGCGATCGTAGGCTATCTCTTCGGAGACGAGCAGCGGGCGCCCGCCGCCTCCGCGCCAGCGTCCCCCGAGGCCCCTCCCCGGATCCCCTACCAGTTCGACGGGTACAACCGTTGGGTGGACAGCAAGGGCTATCCCGCCATCACGCCCCCCTGGGGGACGCTTTCGGCCATAGACCTGAACACGGGCGAGTACGTCTGGACGGTCACCCTCGGCGAATTCAAGGAGCTCTCCGCCAGGGGCATCCCGCCGACCGGGGCCGAGAACTACGGGGGGCCGGTCTCGACGGCGGGAAACCTCCTGTTCATCGCAGCGACCAAGGACGGGATGATGAGGGCCTTTGACAAGCGCACGGGAAAGGTCCTCTGGGAGACCGCGCTGCCCGCCGCGGCGTTCGCGACCCCGAGCACGTACGAGGTCAACGGGAAGCAGTTCGTGGTGGTTGCATGCGGCGGAACCAAGCTCGGCACGGCGCCCGGAGACAGCTATGTCGCCTTTGCGCTGCCCTGATCCGAGCCCTGTTGGCCCCCGAGTGAGCTGCGGGGGCTTGGTTCCGCTGCACCGGCACTTAGGTCAGGGCACAAGGTTCGCCACGCTGAGCTCCTTTGTGGATTCGCTCGTGCCATTGATGAAGGTGTACGAGATCCGGCCTGCGGAGGAGACGAGCTCGTCATAGCGCGTTGGATCCCAGCCGACGACGGCCTCGCCGTTTATTCGCGACACGAGGTCGCCCTGCCTGACCCCCGCGACCGAAGCCGGTGAACCCGGCACGACGCCCGCCACCTTCCAATAGGCGGGCGTCTTCCTGAAGCTCAGGCCGGTCCCGCGCAGCGGGGCGATGGCCAGGACGTCCGTCGCGTCGTGCTGGAAGATCGCGACGTTGTGGCGCTGATCGAAGGTTATCGTGAAGTGGCTCAGGATCCCTCCGCCCAGGGAGGACAGCTCGTCCGTCAGCTCGGCGACCGGCCGAGGGACGTCGAAGGAGCCGAACCGGACGACGCCCGAGAGACGCGCGACCCTCGGCGTCCGGTCTCCGTCAAGGGTGCTGATCGTGGGGCCGACGACCGGGCCGAACTCGAATCCCGGCGTCAGGCCGGCGGGGTTAATGTCGATCGCGGCGGCGCTCCCCGAGTCGATGAGCGCGGCGAATTCCCTGTCGCCGAGCCGGATCGGTATCAGCGGAATCTTGTCCGGGTTGTTGAAGGGGATCGCCTCGCCCGGCAGTCCGTCCTCGGGAACCGTGGAGCGCAGCACGATGCGCTCGTTCGGGTAGTCGAGGGTGAGGGCGGCGTTTCTGAAGAGGGGGAACCCGAGGACGCCGTCGATCCTCACGCCGAACTGGGCCGACAGGTCGGAGCAGTCGTAGATCAGTGCCGGCACGTAGTCGAAGCGGGCGCTCCCGAGCTGGAGCCTCCTGAGGGTGACGGAGTGCAGGAGGGCGTAGCCGCCGTCCGCCGATCGGACCCGGACCTGGGGCTCGTCGATGGGCGGAGACCCCGGGGCCCTGTAGCGGCTTGCCAGGTCGGGCGAGACCAGCGTCACGGACGAGCCGGTGTCGATCACGAAGTGATAGGGGCCGAACTTGTCCCACTTGTCCTCGACGATGAGGATGTTGCCCACCAAATGCCCGGGAAGGGTCACGGGCTTCGGACCCACGGTCGTCATGCCCGGCTTTGGGGCCGTGCGCTGCACGCTGAAGCAGCCGGCGGCGAAGAGGCCTGCGAACGCTGCAAGAGCGACGAGCAGGCGTCTCATCACCGGACGGGTTTGTTGAGCCTGGCGCTCAGCGCGAGGGCGGCCACCACCAGAACGGCGGCCCCGACGAACACCGACTTTGAATCGAACATGAAGTAGATGGCGCCCGCCAGCATGGGGGTGAACGCACGCGCCAGGGAGCCAAGGGAGCGGAAGATGCCGAGGACGCGGCCCTGCTCGTCCTGGGACGAGTAGAGGGAGATGAGCCCGGTGGTCGACGGGTTGACCAGCCCTGAGCCGGTCGCCAGGAAGACGATTCCCACGTACATCATCCACGGCCGCGCGCTTAACCCGACGACCAGAAGGCCGAAGCAGGTCGAGACGAGTCCGCCCGCCAGGACGGGGATCTCGTCGGCCTTCTTGAGGAGGATCCGCACGATGAAGCCCTGGGTGACGATCGAGCAGACGCCGAGGAAGCCGAGCATGATCCCGTTCTGGCCCACCGTGTAGCCGAACCTGTCGGCCGCCAGGTAGGTGAGCGTGGCCTCCATGGCCACGAAGGCGACCGCGTAGACGAAGGCGACGATGTTCGCGCGCCGCACGTCGGCGTTCGTGAGGTTGAGGATGGCGCGGATCGGGTTGCGAAGCCGGGTCTCGAGGGCTCCGGAGCGGGCGCTCTCCGGGAGGGTCTCCCTGAAGCTGCGCTTCACCCACGCCAGGTTCGCGAGGCAGAAGCCGAGGGAGACGAGGGCCGGTATCGAGTAGGGGTTGATCCCGAAGCGCTCGAGCGAGGGATGCGCCGCGAGGAGGTTGACCTGCGCGCAGATGGCGCCGAGGACGGGCCCCGTGACAAGGCCGAGGCCGAACGCGGCGCCCACGATGCCCATGGCGCGCGAGCGCTCCTTGCGCGTCGTCACGTCGGCGACCGCCGCCGTCGCCACCGAGAGGTTCCCGCTGAAGGCCCCGCCGACGATGCGCGAGAGCAGGAAGAGCCAGAACGAGCCGCTGACGACCCACATGGCGTACCCGACCACGCTTCCGGCGACCGTCATGAGGAGGACGCCGCGGCGGCCACGCCTGTCGGAGAGGGTGCCCCAGAACGGCGCGAAGATGAACTGCAGGATCGAGTAGAACGAGGTGAGGACGCCGCCGAAGAGGACGGCGGCGAACGCGTGGTCGCGGCCGAGCGCGTGCGCGACGGCCTCGCTCCTCGAGAGGAGCCAGCCGAGGATCCCCGAGTTGCCGTCGATCCGAAGGTAGTAGTCTACGAGGCTCGGCCCGAGCGGGAAGATGATCGAGAAGCCGATCAGGTCGATCAGGAGCGTCAGGAAGATGACACCGAGAGACAGCGGGCGTTTGGGCGCCGGGGTGTCCGCGGGCGGCGTCGTGCTTGCTGTGGACACGGTCAGAACCGGTAGGGAAGCGGGAAGCGGGCGGTCAGCTTTCCGGCGCTTACCTTGACGGCCGCAACGGTCTCGGCCTCCGAGGCCGTGCCGATCGAGCGCAGCACGTCGTCGATCATCCCGGCGACCTCCTGCATCTCGGCCTCGCGGAAGCCGCGCGTCGTCACGGCGGGCGTCCCGAGCCGGATTCCCGAGGCCTGGAACGGGGAGCGCGTCTCAAAGGGGACCGTGTTCTTGTTGCACGTGATGTTGGCCAGATCGAGCGTCTCCTGCGCCTTCTTGGCCGTGAGCTCGGGGAGCGTGGGGCGAAGGTCGGCGAGGATCAGGTGGTTGTCGGTCCCTCCGGAGACGACGCGGTAGCCCCGCGCCGACATGGCGGCCGAAAGGGCGCGCGAATTGCGGATGATCTGCGCCGAATACTCCTTGAATTCGGGCTTCAGGCACTCGCTGAAGCACACGGCCTTGGCGGCGATCACGTGCATGAGGGGGCCGCCCTGGGCGCCGGGGAACACCGCCGAGTCGATCGCCTTTGCAAGGGCGGCCCTGCACAGGATCAGGCCCCCGCGCGGCCCGCGCAGCGTCTTGTGCGTCGTGGTCGTGACGAAGTCGGCGTGGGGGATCGGCGAGGGGTGGTGCCCCGTCACGATAAGCCCCGCGATGTGGGCCACGTCGGCAAAGAGCAGCGCGCCCGAGGCGCGCGCAATCTCGCCCATGCGCGCGAAGTCGATCACACGCGAGTAGGCGCTCGCCCCCACCGTTATCATCTTCGGCCGCTCCCTTAGGGCGACCTCGGCAAGCTGGTCGTAGTCGATCAGCTGGTTGTCCTCCCGGACCCCGTAGGCCACCACCTTGTAGAGCTTGCCGGAGAAGTTGGCCGGGTTTCCGTGGGTCAGGTGCCCTCCGTGGCTCAGGTTCATGGCCAGGATCTTGTCTCCCGGCTGCAGCGAGGACGTATAGACGGCGAAGTTGGCCTGCGATCCCGAGTGCGGCTGGACGTTCGCGTGCTCCGCGCCGAAGAGGCGCTTGGCCCGGTCGATCGCGAGCTGCTCGACCTTGTCGACGAATTCGCATCCCCCGTACCAGCGCCTCCCGGGATAACCCTCCGCATACTTGTTGGTCAGGACGCTTCCCTGCGCCTCAAGCACGGCAGGGTACGTGAAATTCTCGGAGGCGATCAGCTCGATGTGGCTCTGTTGGCGGCCGAGCTCCGCCGAGATGGCGGAGTGAATTTCAGGATCGAGTTCCTTTAGGGGCGCGGTGTTCAGCATGTGTGGAAACGCAAAGCTCGCGCAAAGCGGTGCGGAGGCAAAACTTTTTCGCGTCCTACGAGGGACGCCGCGGGAGGGGCTACGGTCCGGCGAGGACGTCGGCGGGAAGCTTCTGGAGGAAGGCGATGATGGAGGGGATCGCGGCCACCATCTCGTCCCGGCTGGCCTCGTAGGCCGAAAGGTGCATGCCGTAGGGATCGGGAATCTCCATGTTCTCCTTGGTCCCGGTGAATTCCCGGAAGAGGTGAAGGCGGGGCGGCACCGGTTCGGCCGTCAGCTCGATCATGTCGCGGTGGGATTCCGTCATGCAGAGCACGAGCAGGGAGCGGTCCAGCAGCTCCTGCGTCACGGGCCGGCTGACATGGCCCATCAGGTCTATCCCGACCTTCTTGAGCGCCGTCACCGCGTTCGGGCTTGCCGGCTGGCCGGTGCGGCTGGCGACGCCGGCGGAAAGGACCTTGAGCGAGCGAAGCGGCTCAGGCTGTCCGGCCAGCGCGTGCTGCAGGAGCGCAGCGCCCATCGGGCTTCGGCAAACGTTTCCCGTGCATACGACAAGGATGTGTCCGCGATCGGGCATCGGTCGGCAAAATGGGCACGGATCGCCTAAAAAGGCAAAGCCCTTAAATACAGGCCGTAACGATTGTTAGACCCTCTTCAGGGCAACGAGGCCCCGGTGCAGCTGGACGGCCCGCTGAAGCAGGGCGTCGACCAGGGGCTTGGGTGGCGGCTTGTCGGTCGGCAGGTCGGGTGCCTCGCTGTCCGAAAGGTGCTCCTTCTCAAGGTAGGCCTCGTCGATCCGCGGCTTGTCGGGGTAGTCGCTGAGCAGCGACTCGACCGAGGCGCCCGACTCCAGGGCGTCGTACGCGCGCTTGTCGTCCTCCGGCGAGACGCGCACCGCGATGTCCGGCGCGGTCCGGTCGGATTCGGGCGCGAGGACGATGAGGCCGGAGGGGCCGTTGCCCGGCAGCGCGGCGAGCAGCGAGGCGGCCGTCTTGGAATTCTCGAGGACGAAGATCGGCGTGTGGGCCGAGACGTTGAACTTGACCCAGGCCCTGAGCGTCGCGGCCTCCGTCTCCCCGGCCCTCGCGAAGCGCAGATCAAGGACGCAGGCGCCCGGCCGGCCCGATGCGGGCTGGGGGGAGGGCAGGTCCTGGGGGAGCTCGCGCACGCGGTAGTACGCCAATCCCTGGCCGAGGTCCCTGACAAGCGTGGTGCCGGACGCCGCCTGTGAAAGCGCGAGGGCGGCGAGCAGAAGGAGGCTTGAGCGTGGGATGAGGTTCACAGGCGTCGCAGTTGGCGGGCTCCGATGTCCCGGCGGAAGTATTTTGAGGCGCAACGGATTGATTCGCAAGCGGCGTAGGCGCTTGCGGCCGCGGCGCGAAGTGACGGGCCGCTCGCCGTGACGCCGAGAACGCGTCCACCCGACGTCACGAGGCGCCCCGCGGCGTCGCGGGCCGTGCCCGCGTGCAGGAGCGTGACTCCGGGGGGAAGGGGGGCGGGAAGCTCGATCGGATCACCCGAGATGTACGCTCCGGGGTATCCCTTCGCACTTATGACGACGCAGATCGCGTGCTCGGGCCGCACTTCGAGCCTGAATCCGGCGAGGCGCCCGGTTGCGGCCGCCCACAGGAGGGCCAGCAGGTCGGTGGCCAGCCTCGGCAGGACGACCTGCGTCTCGGGATCCCCGAAGCGGGTGTTGAACTCGAGGACCTTGGGGCCGTCCTTCGTGAGCATGATCCCCACGAAAAGCGTGCCGCAGAAGCCCAGCCCCTCGGAGGCTATGGCCTCAACCGACGGGCGCACGATGCGCCGCTCGATCTCGTCCATGAGCGCCGGGGTCACGACCTCCGCCGGGGAGTAGGCGCCCATGCCGCCCGTGTTGGGGCCCGTGTCGCCGTCGCCGATGCGCTTGTGATCCTGCGAGGTGGGAAGGATGACATAGTCCCGGCCGGAGACCACGACCAGGATGGACGTCTCCTCGCCCTCGAGGCAGTCCTCGACGAGGATCTGGCGCCCGCCCGAGCCGAACTTCCCGTCCTCGATCATCTCGACCACGGCCGACTCGGCCTCCGCAAGGGTCGCCGCCACGACGACTCCCTTGCCTGCGGCGAGCCCGTCCGCCTTCACGACAATCGGAATGCGCCGCGAGCGGATGTAGCCAAGCGCGGGCGCGGTCTCGCCGAAGAGGCCGGCCTCGGCGGTCGGTATCCCGTATTTGAGGAGAAGCTGCTTCGTATACGTCTTAGAGGCCTCGAGCCGGGCCCCGGCGGCCGTGGGTCCGTAGACGGGTATCCGCGCCTCGGCGAGGCGGTCCGCCAGGCCCATCACGAGCGGGACCTCTGGCCCGACGACCACGAGACCGACCCCCTCGCGGCACGCCAGCCCCACGAGTCCCGGCACGTCGTCGGCCTTTACGGGGAAGCACGCGGCGTCATCGGCGATGCCCGCATTGCCCGGGGCGCAGAGCATCCTCGGCCTCGCGGGCGACGCCGCCAGGGCCCTGACAAGCGCGTGCTCGCGCCCGCCGGAGCCGACGACGAGGATGGAGCGGGGGAGTTCTGCCGGATTCAAAGGACTTGGAGCTTCTTTCTGTAGAACGCGACGACCTCGGCCGGGTCGTCCGAGAAGAGGATGTAGTCGGCCATCCACGCGGGGGCCCGCCCGGTGCGGATCATCTCCCGGATTTGGCGGCGCAGGTCGGACCAGTACTTGGAATTGAAGAAGACGTAGGGGACCCGGGGCCGGATCCCGAGCTTAAGGTTGCACAGCTCGATCCCGATCTCCTCAAGGGTGCCCACACCTCCCACGTTGAAGATGCAAAAATCCGCGACCTCGAACCATTTCTGGCGGAAGTGCCTCGACACCTCCTGGAAGGTGTTGAAGAAGTCGACGCCGAGCTCCGGGGGCTGGGCCTCGAGCTCGAGGAAGCAGGCGCCCGTAAGGGCGCCGCTGCTTCGCGCCTGGTCGGTCGCAAGGCGCATGACGCCTCCTCCTCCCCCCGTTAGGACGCCGAGGTTCGGCCCTATGAACGACGAAAGCTGCTGCACAAGGCCCGAGATCCGATCGGTGTCGGCCTTCTCGAGGCCGACGGCCGAGCCGTAGAAGGCCAGGACGGTGGCCTCTTGGAATCTGCGGCCCGTCTCCTCCCGAACGAAGAAGCCGTGCTCCTTCTTGTACACGTGAAAGTACAGGTCCTTCGTCAGCTCGTCGTACCAGTACACCTGGACGTTGATGGCCTCGAAGATGTCCAGGCGCGCATGGGCGTTGCTTGAGAGGAAGTAGCCATGCGTGCGCGAAGCCTTCCTGAAGATGACGCGCCTGATCTTCATCTCGGGAATGCGGGTCAAAAGCTCGATGTGCTCGAGCAGGTCGGGGAAATAGTCGAGCAGCAGCGTGTCGGCGTCCTTCGGCGCGGCGTCCATCGCCTGGATCATGGTGCGGTGGCCGCAGGCCCCGTTGTTCTCCGCGAAGAGCTTCTTCACGTCCTCGGCCGTGCCGCCCCTCAGGCAGATCGAGTGGTTCTCCATGGTGGCGCTCTGCCCGGTGACGGTGATGCCCGTCTTGGGGCGGGCCTCGGCCGAGTCCCGGGGCGGCCGCTCATCCAGGTTGTGGTAGATCTCCGCCGCCACGCCGAGAAGGCGCTGGCGCCGGCGCGCAAGCGAGTTGAACTCGGGATCCTTGGCCTCCGGGGCGCGGAAGATCTCGACCGACACCATGGGGTTCACGACCGGGTGGTCGCCCGTGTTGTAGATCTCGAGCATGATGTTCGTGCCGAAGGTCTTGACGGGGTCGAGGAGCACGGCGCTCGTGTGGATGCCGAAGTTGCCCGCGCCCTGGTTCAGGACGACGTAGTGCTCCTTCAGGTACATGGAGCAGCTCGTGATGATCCCGGAGCGCGGGGCTATCGTGAGCGGCGACGCGTCGTGGCGCAGCTGGACCTTGTCGAGAAAGCCGCGCCCGGCCGCCCCGGTCACAATGAGCTCGAAATTGATGCGCTGGAGCCTCGGGCTGAGGGTGTAGCTCACCTGGTGGGGGGTGAGGAACACCGATCCCTGCCGGTCGATGCTGATCGTGTTGGGGAGCTTGAGCCTGTTCTCCTTGATGGCCGCCCAGATCTCGTCGGATGACAGCTTGGCCACGGCGGGGGCGAGGAAGAGGCGCCCCACGGGGACCCCCGAGCGCATGAGCTTCTTCCAATAGCCCGCGTTCGGAAAGCTCGCGTCGAACATGTAGGCCTCGACCACCAGGACCAGCCTGTTGCCGTCCACCTCGATTCCGCCCTGCGTCTGCATCTCTATGCCGATGCGCGCCAGTGAGCTGCGCTCGGTGAACTTGAGCTCGCCGATGAACGACTTCATGAACTCGAACTCGGCCGGGTTGCGCGGCCAGAAAGCGAGCGTGAGGGTGACCGTCTGCTCGTCCTTGTTCTTCACGGTCAGGATTTGGCCGTCCTGACTGGTCCAGAATTGCTCGGGGCTCATGTTGGGAACCGCAAAGTCTGGCGGATGCGGAGCCGGGACTCAAGCGGCTAACGGCGCTAAAGAATTGCAAACAGACCGCTGCGATGGCATGTGTCCTCCCTCATTGCATGAAAACCCACACTCCCTCGAAGACCCTGATCCTCACCCTCCTGGCGGCGTCAGCAGCCTGGGCGGAGGACGCCAAGGTCGCCGCCCCTGCGCCGGCGGCCCAGCCCGCACAGTCCCAGCCGGCGGCGGCCGCGCCAGCCGCGCCGGCCGTCCCCGCCTACACGGACGCGCAGCTCATTGAGGAGTTCGGCTGGTACGTCGGCAAGCGCACCGGGCTCTCCGAGCTCGGCCTCAATGCGAAGGAGTCCGAGCAGCTGACGAAGGGGATACTCGCGGCCCTGAACGGCGCGGAGTCTCCCTACGAGATCCAGAAGATCGGGCCGGCGATGTCGGAGTTCATCCAGAAGAAGCAGGCTGCGATCCTTGAGACCCTGAAGAACAAGAACGCCAGCCAGGGCGCCGCTTTCTTCGAGAAGCTCAAGGAGGACAAGAACGTCGTGGAGCTGCCGAGCGGCCTCAGGTACGAGATCGTGAGCCCCGGCCTGGGCGCCGCGCCCAAGCCCACGGACACGGTCAAGGTCAATTACACAGGGGCCCTCATCGACGGGAGCGTGTTTGACAGCTCGGAGCGCCAGGGAAAGCCGATCGAATTCGCGCTGGACAAGGTCATCCCGGGCTGGACCGAGGGGCTGCAGAAGATCGGCAAGAGCGGCAAGATCAAGCTCTTCGTGCCCCCGCAGCTCGGCTACGGGGACGACGGCCGCCCGGGCATCCCCCCGGGCTCGGTGCTCGTGTTCGACGTGGAGCTGCTCGACGTCACGCCCGCGGCGGCGCCGCCGCCGGCCCCGACCCCCGCCAAGTAGGGGCAAATCGGCAGGGCGCACATCCCCTGAAACCCGCGGATGTAAACCTGTACCTTGTCGGGTTCATGGGCACCGGCAAGACGACCGTTGGGCGCCACGTCGCCCAGAGGCTGGGCTTTAAGTGCGCCGACAGCGACCACGAGATCGAGCGCAAGGCCGGCAAGCCGATCGCCCGGATCTTCGCCGAGGAGGGCGAGGCCGCCTTCAGGAAGCTCGAGGAATGGTTCGTCGAGGAGGGCCATGCCCCCGAGAAGCTGGTGGTGGCCTGCGGGGGCGGCCTCGTCGTGCAGCCCGGCATGCTTGAGAAGCTGTCGGCCCGCGGCGTCGTCGTGTGCCTGCACGCGTCGATCGAGACCATCCTCGCCCGCACCAAGCGCGTGGGCTCCGTCCGTCCGCTTCTCGACGTCGAGGACCCCGAGGCGAGGGCGCGCGCGCTGTACGCCGAGCGGGAGGCGATCTACCGGTCGGCGGGCACCGTGATCCTGACCGATTCGAGGCCGATGGCCGACATCTCCGCGCATGTGATCCGGGTGTGGCGGCGCGAGTCCGAGGATTTCGCCCGCAGGCGCGCACGCGGAGGCGGCTGAGGCCATGGCAGTCCGCCAGGAGGAATTGCGAGAGCGGCTCAAGGGTCTCGGATTCGAGGAAGTCCGCTTTGTCAGGCTCTCGGCCCCTCCCGGCGGGGGCCTCAGGAAGTGGCTCGAATCAGGCTATCACGCCGACATGCACTGGATGGAGCGCACGGAGAAGAAGCGCATGGACCCCGGCCTCGTGCTCGGCGGCGCGCGCTCGGCCATCATTCTGGGGGTGAACTACCTCCAGGGGGGGGGCGAAGGGGCCGCAGGCGGCTCCGCGGGGACGGGAGCCTGGGCAAGGTACAGCCTCTACAAGGACTACCACGACACGCTGAAGCCCGCCCTGGAGCGGGCCGGGCGCCTTCTCGAGGAGGGACTCGGAGCCTCCCCCGCCGACTACCGCTTTTACGTAGACACGGGCCCCGTTCTCGAGAGGGCGTGGGCTGCGCGCTCAGGCGCGGGGTTCATCGGCAAGAACTCGATGCTCATCTCGCGGACCCACGGGAACTGGCTGTTCATCGCCTCCATCATCACCCGCATGGAGCTCGACCCGGATCCGCCCCTGACCAGGCGCGCCGACCCCGGAGCGGTCGGGCTGCTCTGCGGCAAGTGCACCCGGTGCATGGACGCGTGTCCGACGAGGGCGTTTCCCGCCCCCGGGGTCGTGGATGCGCGCCGGTGCATCTCCTACCTGACGATCGAGAACAGGGGCGTGATTCCGCTCGAATTCCGCGCGGCTATCGGCAACCGCGTCTACGGGTGCGACACCTGCCTTGAGGTCTGCCCGTGGAACCGTTTCGCCAAGGAGGGGCGAAGGATGATCCTGTCGTCCCGGGGGGACATTGCCGCCATTCCGCTTCGCGAACTCCTCGAACTGACCCCCGTGCGCTTTGCCGAGGTCTTTCGCGGCACGGCGATCAAGCGCGTCAGGCTGGCCGGGCTGCTGCGCAACGCATGCGTGGCGGCGGGAAACTCGGGCGACGCCTCCCTGGTTGAGCCGCTCCTGCGCCTGGCCTCGCACGATTCGCCGGTCGTCCGCGCGCATGCGGTATGGGCGGTGAGGAGGCTGGGAGCCGCCGGACGCCTTGCGGCTTTGCGGGCAGCGGAGCGCGACCCGGCCGTCCTCTTGGAGCACGACACAGAACTTAATGCGGCAGGGGTATGAGGCCCGACTCGACAGCCGCCGCGCCGCCGGAACCCGCTAGCAGGCATTCGGGGGCCACGCATGCCCTGGCCCTGGCCGGACTTTTCGCGGCCGAGCTGGCGCTCTTCTGGTCGGCGACCAGCCGCCACGTAGCCTGGTCTTTTCCAAGGTGGTACGACCAGGTGCAGTACCTTGATGAGGCCTACAACGGATACGACTGGATGCGGGCCCATGGATTTGTGGCAGCGATCGGGCATGTGCTCGGGCATGTGTCCCCTCAGGGCGCGCTGCACGCCCTCCTCGCCCTGATGGTCTTCTGCGTCACCGGGCCTTCGAGAACGGCCGCCCTGACGGTCAATCTTCTGGCATTCCTGGCGCTGCAGGCCGCGACCTTCCTGGCGGTGAGGCGGCACGTCGGAGGGTATCCGCTTGCCTGGGCGGCCGTGGGACTGCTGGCCGTCGTCGCGGGTCCGTGGTCGGGGGGTGGGGGATCCGCCACTGACTTCCGATTGGACTGGATGGCCTCCTGCGCCTACGGCGTGACGCTTGCCGTCGCCGTCGAGGCGGGCGGATTCAGGTCGGCGCGCCGGTCCGCACTGCTCGGGGCGGCGGTGGGCGTCGTCATGCTGACGCGGTTCCTCTCGATCATTTATTTCGCGCTCGCCTTTGCGGTCATCCTTGGGTGGCTCGTCTCGCGGCCACAGCGATGGGGCCGCTGCGCGCGACTGCTGCTGTCTGCCGCGTGCGCCATGGTGGTATCAGGCTGGGCCCTCTGGCGGGCGAGGCACGCGATGTACGCCTACTACTGGATCAACCATATCGTCGGTTCGGATCGGACGCTGCGCGACTCGCACCTGGGCCTGATGTCTTCCATGGGAACGGTTTGCTCCGAGCTCCTATTGAATAAGGTCGGATGGCCGGCACTCGCGCTGGGCCTTGTCGCAGCCGCAGCGCTCTTCGCAGCCGGGCGATGGTCCGGGCGGCGGAGCGAGGAAGAGAGGGCGGACACACGCGGCGCATGGGCGATGGTCCTTGTTTTCTTCGCCGCTCCCGCAGCCGTCCTCATTCTCCATCCGGAAAAGGCCTCACCGCCCTTCTCGATAATCCTACCGCCGGCAGTTTGGATGATCGTGCTGGCATGGTCCCATCTCGCACGGCGGGCAGGGCGGACCGCCGGCGCCGCGATCTTCGGGGCCGTCGCCCTCTCGGGGGTGGTGCTGTTTGCCGCAGGCCAGCTGAGAGATTCGCAGCCAAAGGAGCTCGAGGTGGAGTTCCGGGACGTGAACGCCCTGAGCGATTACCTCTACTATCGCTCCGAGGAGGCCGGGCTGAGCCATCCACGCGTCGCCGTCACATGGATGGTGGATGCGCTGAGCGCCGAGGTGTTCCAGCTCGTCGGGCGTGAGCGCCACCAGAGAAAGCTGCCTTTCGTGGCGACGCTTCCCACGGGGCTGTTTGCCACCACGGCCGAGATCGTGATGGCGCGCCTCGCGGAGAGCGACTTTGTCTGCCTCGTAACGCGGGCCCCCCTGAACTTTCCCTACGATGGCCAGATGCAGGCGATGCTGCCCGACACCCGCAGGTGGTGCGACGCCCACCTGAGGCATGTCGGCGACCTGGACACTATAGGTTTCGCAACGCGTGTCTATGAAGCGAAGTCCCTCGCGCGCCCGCTTGGGGGCATGGGCGTCGATCTTCCCAAGATGATCGAATCCGCGGGCATCGGGCCCGCGCATGCGCGGGCAGCGCCCCCTTCACGGCCGCTGCTTCTCCTTCCCTCACGGCTCCTTTGGACGACGAAGGGGGAGCTTAGCTTCGCCGTCAAGACGGCGTACAGCCCTGTGAAGCTGAGCGCGGAGGCTTTGCCCGAGGGCCTTGGCTTCGATCCGCTGAGCGGAACGCTGAAGGGCTCCTTCCTGACGGAGGGAGCGCGGACCGTGACCCTGACGGCGGAGAACGCGAGGGGGGTGAGCCGGCGCAGGATGACCATCCAGGTGTCCGACAGGACCTGGGATGCCGAAGTCGACGCGCCTGCGGCGGCCCGGGTGGGGGACCCGCTCGCCATCGGATTCGGGGCATTCGACGCGGCCGGAATGCTCGATTTCATCGATATAACGGATCTGACGACGGTCACGGTGCTCGGTCGCATCGAGGCGGGGGATGAGGAGCGGAGGAACTGGCAGGGTTCCTATGAATTCACGATTCGGGAGCCCGGCAGGCATAAGGTGCTGCTGCGGTTCGTTCGATATGACCGTGGCAGCAAAGACCCCTATACGTTTGTGGACCGGCTGTGCACGATTGAAGCGGCTCCCTGAGCCACAATCGGGGTGCTGAACCCGGTCCACGCGGCCTCTCAGTGCAATTCAGCGCATCCGGTCCGGGTCGGCTTTTTGCATGTCCGAGAACTCCTGGTTCTCGCCGCCCATCCCCCAGACGAAGTCATAGTTGCTCGTCCCCGCGCCGCAGTGGATGGACCACGGAGGCGAAAGGACGGCCTCGTTGTCGTGCACAACCAGGTGGCGGGTCTGCGCGGGGCCGCCCATGAAGTGGAAGACAGCTTGGCCACGCTTGATATTGAAGTAGAGGTACACCTCCGACCGGAGGATATGGGTGTGCGGGGGCATCGTGTTCCAGATGCTTCCGGGAGCCAACCGCGTGACACCCATCACGACCTGGCAGGTGGGGAACGCTCCCGGGTGTATCAGCTTGTAGAGGGTGCGCTCGTTGGCGTTCTCCCGCCCCCCGAGCTTCTCGCCGTGCGCCTCACGAAACACCACGTGCCTCGAAGGGTGCTTCACGTGCGCGGGATAGCTCAGGAGCCAGAGGCGCGCCGTCTCCGAGGCGGAGAGCGAGCGGAATGCCACGTCGTTCGAGCCGCGCCCCAGGTAGAGGGCGTCGAGGTTCTCGAGACGGTACTCGGCGCCGTCAACCCGGACCACGCTGGGTCCGGCGAGGTTCACGATGCCGGCCTCGCGGCGCTCGAGGAAGAAGGCGCTCTTGAGCCCGGGCGGGTTCGGAAGGGCGGCGAAAGCCTCAGCGGGACTGATCCCGCCGGCAATTGTGCGGTCCGTTTCCCAGTAGCGCAGGCATACCTCCCCGTGCCGAAACATTCCGGAGACAAGGAACTCCTTGCGCAGGTCCTCCGGGGACAATGAGGGTACCGCTCGGGGATATAGGCTGTCGTGCATTTCCATGGGAATTGATCTTGGGGGACGTCAGGGTCGCGATTTTGCCTTGTTTCTCGAGGGGGGACGACCAAAGTAGCAATGTTCACTAATGAACCTACTATTCATAAGTGAACATAGGTGCCCGTTGCAATTCAATTAGGGGGAACCCGGTCCCCCAAAGAACACCCTCCCATGACCCGCGTCCTCCTGACGACAACCTCCTTTCAAGACACGCCCGGCGTGCACCACGACCTGCTGGCCAAAGCGGGCTTCGAGATCGTGCGCGAGCGGGGCCCGCTGCCCGAGTCCCGCATGCTCGAGCTGGCCGGCCAGTTCGACGCCTACCTCTGCGGCGATGACGCCTTCACGAGGGCCGTCATCCAGAAGGCGCTGCCGCGCATGAAGGTCATCAGCAAGTATGGCATCGGCCTCGACAAGATTGACGTCAAGGCTGCCACGGAGCTCCGGGTTCCGGTCCTGTTCACGCCCGGCGTCAACCACACGACGGTCGCCGAGCACACGTTCGCGCTCCTGCTTGCCGCGGTGCGCAACGTGGTCGTGGAAGCCAACCACGTGGCGCAGGGGCGCTGGACTCGAATCACCGGGACCGAGCTCTGCGGAAAGACGCTCGCGATCGTCGGGCTCGGCCGGATCGGCAAGGAGGTTGCGATCCGCGCGAGGGCGTTCGGGATGAACGTCCTCGGCTACGATGTGTATTGGGAGGATAATTTTGCGCGCCAGCACGGCATTGACCGCGCCGAGAACCTGGAGGACCTGCTCCGCGCCGCGGACGTCATCACGCTCCACACCAACCTGACACCGGAAACCCACCACCTCATCAATTCCGGGAACATCGGGCTGCTCAAGCCCGGCGTGGTGATCGTCAACTGCGCCCGGGGGGAGCTCATCGAGCTCGACGCCATCGTCAGGGCGCTCAAGTCCAAGTCGATTCTCGCGTATGCCGCCGACGTGCTGGACCAGGAGCCTCCGCCTCCGGGTTACCCGCTTCTGGGCCTGCCCAATGTGGTCCTCACCCCCCACATCGGCTCGCGCACGTTCGAAAGCGTCCAGCGCCAGGCCACGTGCGCCGTCGAGAACCTGACGCGCTTCCTCGCGGGAAAGCCGCCGATTGCTCAGGCCAACAAGTTCTGACGGCCTGTGCGGGCCTCAGCGCACCACGCGGGCGCCGCCGCCCTTGATGAGGTTCTCGACCTCCTTGCGCGTGGCCATCGAGGTGTCGCCGGGCGTGGTTGACGCGAGCGCACCGTGGGCCGCGCCGTAGTCCGCGGCGGCCTGCGGGCCGTTGCCTGAAAGGAATCCGAACGCCAGTCCGCTGGCGAAGCTGTCGCCGCCGCCGACGCGGTCGAGTATCTCCAGGTCCGGATACTTTCGGCTCTCGTAGAACTCGCCGCCGTGCCAGAGGATGGCGCTCCAGTCGTTCCTCGTGGCGCTGATGACGCGCCTGAGGGTAGTGGCCGCCACCTTGAAGTTCGGGTACACCCGGACAGCGGTCTCGATCATGGACTTGAAGGCGCCGGAGTCGATGTGGCTGAGTTTCTCATCTACGCCCTCGACCTTGAACCCGAGCGAGGCCGTGAAGTCCTCCTCGTTTCCGATCATCACGTCGACGTGCTTGGCGATCTCCCGGTTGACCTCCTGGGCCTTATTCAATCCGCCGATCGTCTTCCAGAGCGAGGGCCTGTAGTTGAGGTCGTAGGAGACCACGGTGCCGTGCCGCTTCGCCGCCTTGACCGCCTCGACGGCGAGGGCTGCCGTCGTCTCGGAAAGGGCCGCAAAGATGCCGCCCGTGTGGAACCAGCGCACGCCCAGCTTGCCGAAGATGTGGTCCCAATCGAAGTCGCCGGGCTTCAGCTGCGAGGCGGCCGTGTTGCCGCGGTCCGGGACGCCCACGGCCCCGCGGATGCCGAAGCCCCGCTCCGTGAAGTTGAGCCCGTTGCGCACCGTGCGCCCGATCCCGTCGTCCGGGCGCCACCGGATGAAGTCTGTGGCGACGCCGCCCTGCATGATGAAGTCCTCGATCAGGTGGCCGACCTCGTTGTCGACGAAGGCCGTGCACACGGCGGTGCGCAGGCCGAAGCACTTGCGCAGCCCGCGCGAGGTGTTGTACTCGCCGCCGCCCTCCCAGGCGGTGAAGCTGCGGGCGGTGCGGATCCGGCCCTCGCCGGGGTCAAGACGGAGCATCACTTCTCCCAGCGACACCTGGTCGTAGGCGCATTCGGAGGCGGGTCGGATATTAAGGCTCATGATGGGAGGGGTGTGGGTCGGAAGGGGGTGCGTCAGATCACGATGGAATGGGCGTGCGAGCGCGGCCATTTCGGCTGCCCGGCCTCGGCCGCGAGCTCGTCGAAGGCCTCCATCTCCGCCTCGGTGAACAAGAGGCCTCCCGCGGACGCGCTCCGCTTCGCCCATTCGGCCTCAGGCTGGCCCGGCAGCATGCATTTGTCGTTCCCGTGGCCGAGGATGTCGCCGATGACCGCCTTTACGTTCGCGGCCTGGTTGCGCCCCTTGGCGAACGCCCCGCCGCTCACCGCGTCGGGGTGGATGGCCTGAAAGAAGAAGCTGCACGTGTGCTTCTCGCTCGGTTCCTCGTCCCAGCGGCTTCGCAGCGTCGGGAGTGATCCGCCGATGAAGGCGCCGACAATCTCGTCGATGAGCGAAAGCCCGTAGCCCTTGTGGCCCCCGAAGGGCAGCAGTGAAACGGCCTGGTGCGGGTCGACGGTGGGGTTGCCGGCGCGGTCCAGCGCCGCAAGGGGGGGGAGCGGCAGGCCCTCGCGCTTGAGCTGCTGCACGCGCCCCATCGCGATGACCGAGGTGGCCCAGTCGATGACGATTGGAAACCCGATCGCCTGGGTCGTGGGGAATGCCCAGGAGTGCGGGTTCGTGCCGAGCGTGGGAAACTTGCCCCCGAAGGGGACAACCTCCGCGAGCGCCGCGGTGCAGTTCGTGTAGGCGATGTAGCCGCGGCGTGCGGCGTCCATCACGTAGCCCCCGCCCCAGAGGTAATGGAAGGCATTGTCGACCGCGACCGTCCCGATGCCATAGCGGTCCGCGAGCGCGATCGCGGCGTCCATGGCCCGGTAGGCCGTGGGCTGTCCGAGCTTCTTGTTCGCGTTCCAGGCCTTCGCGGCCTCGAAACGCGAGGGGACCTCCTGGATCTGCGCCCCCGGCACGCAGCCCTTTGAGCCCGAGCCAAAGAGATGGTCGAGGTGCAGGGCCTTTATGGCATTGTGGGTGCGGATGCCGTGGCGGGAAGCCTCGGCGCAAAGGCGGGCGCCGTCGGCGGCCTCGTCCGGCAGGTAGCCGCGGTGACGGTAGGCCGCCTCGGCAAGGGCGTTGTGCTGCGGCTCGGGGACAATGAAGTAGGTGTCCGACATGGGTGAAAGCCTCAGGCGGCCGCCGCCGCAGCCACGAACTCCCTCGCGCGGGCCGTCACCGCCACCCAATCGCGCGCCTTGAGCGCCGCTGGCTCCACCAGCGCGCTGCCCGCCGCGGTGGCAAAGGCGCCGGCCTTCAGGAAATCGCCGAGTGTGCGCGTCGTGACCCCGCCCGTGGGAAGGAAGTTCAGCTGCGGGAACACCGCCCTGAGCGACTTGATGTAGGCCGGCCCGAAGAATTCCGCGGGAAAGATCTTGATGAGGTCCGCTCCCAGGTCCGAGGCGGCCGCTATCTCGGTCGGCGTAAGGGCGCCCGCAAAGACGGGCACGCCCAGCTCGCGGCAGGCCATGATGACCCCCGGGCGCACGGCCGGCGTGACGATGAACTGCGCGCCCGCAGCCACGCCTGCCCGCGCCGTGTCCGCGTCGAGAACGGTCCCAAGGCCCAGCATGACGCCGGGCAGCTTGCGCGAAACCTCCGTCACCAGGGCGATGGCGCCCGGCGTGGTCATGGTGAGCTCGATCGCGTTCAACCCGCCCGCCGACAGGGCGCGGGAGCAGTCCAGGAGGCTCTCCGGGCCGTCCGCCCGTATTAGGGCGATGATCTTCTCCGACCTGATGCGCTTTAGGATTTCGGCTTTGGACATGGTGTGGTGATTGAAGGGGTCCCTCGGGTCATTCCGTCTCCGAGTACCCGAGAAGCCGGGAGGCCTCCATCGCTATGGCCCGGACCTTCGCGGCCACCTCGGGAATCCTCTTTTCGGGCATGCGCACGGCCGCGGCCGTGACGCCGATCGCCGCCAGGACCTTGCCGTCTGAGGCGAAGATCGGCGCCGCGATGCAGCGCACGCCGGTGTGGCATTCCTCATTGTCGATGCTGTAGCCCCGTTTGCGCGTGACCTCTATCTCGTGCTCCAGGTCGGCCCGCTTGGTCAGCGTATGGGCTGTGTGCCGGTAGGGCGGCTCGGCCTCGTGAAACTTAACAAATTGCTCGGAGAAGATGTAGGACAGGAAGATCTTCCCGGTGGCCGAGCAGTGCAGATCGGCTAGGAATCCCGCCGGGGAGGCCGCGCGCAGAGGGTGCGGGCTGTCCTGCACCGCGATGACGAGCGAGCGCTCGTTGCACGGTATGGCCAGGTGCGAGGTCTCACTTGTCTGCAGCGTAAGCTTTTCAAGGAGCGGCAGGGCGAGCTTTCGTATGTCGGTGCCCGCGAGGGCCGCGTTGCCGAGGTGGATGAGCACGGGCCCCAGCGCGTAGCGCCCGTCGCCCTTCTGCACCAGGCCCTCGATCTGGAGGGTGGCGGTTATCCGCATCGTGGTCGTCACCGGAATGCCGAGCAAGCGGGCTATCTCCGACGATTTGAGGCCCCCGGGATGGCCCCTCAGCAGCTTCAAAGTTCGGCAGGCGTTTCGAAGGTTCGGAATGACGTAACGCTCGAGGGAAGCATTCGGCCCGGGCTCGATTGACGCGTTATTCATGGGATCGGGGAAGCCGGAGGCTGGTTTCTGCCTGGGAATTGCGGGTGTGACGGGTCTCCGGGATATTTTCTTATTGCCGAGAATACTGTTCACCTATGAATTGCAAGTTCATTAGTGAAAGTCCGGTTTCTCCCAAA
>CAZHPC010000037.1:0-24973 GCA_964534685.1 uncultured Opitutaceae bacterium | reverse complement strand
GCGTCCGTCTTGGCCGGCATCGTCGTCTCGTCGAGCACCTTGCCCGACGCTTTGCCGTGCTGGACGCTCATGAAGTAGTTGTGCCGGGCTGACTCGATAAGGACGGCGTGCGCGAAGCCCGGCTCGCCCGCGGAGACCTCGTCCTCGGCGTAGTCATAGACGTGCTGGGGCGTGATGCCGTTCGACGCGAGCCAGGCGGTCTGCTTCTTGTCAAAGAAGGACTCCGCGCCGCGCTGGCCCTTGGCGTAGAGAGCCACCGCGCGGTCGTACAGCTCGCGGAAGTGTGTCGGGAAGTCGTAGTGTTTCATGGGGGGATGAAGGTCAGGAGGGTCGGAAGTCGATGATTCGCTTAAACCGGTCCACCTTGTCCACGACGACGTCAAGCCTGCCGTTGAGCTCGTACCGGCGGTGCTTGCGCCGGCCGACGAGCGCGTTGCCTTCGGCGCTGAGCTGGTAGTAGTCGTCGCCGAGCGTGTCCGACGAGACGAACCCGAACGTCATCGACTCGACAAGCTCGATGAAGAAGCCGTGGCGGCGCACGTCCGTGATGATCGCCACGAACGCCGTGCGCTTCTTCTTTGCCAGCTCCCGCTCGAAGAACTCGAGGAGCTTTATCTTTACGCTCTCGCGCTCGGCCTCCGTCGAATTCACCTCGGTGAGGCTCAGGTGCTCGGCGAGCTGCTGGATGCCTCTCACGTCGTGGCGGACGCTTCCCCCCTCAGTCCTGCGGGCGAGGTAGGACTGGAGGACCTGGTGCACGACCAGGTCGGAGTAGCGCCGGATCGGCGAGGTGAAGTGCGTGTAGTCCTTCTTGTGCAGGCCGTAGTGGCCGTCGGGCGTGGCCCTGTAGCAGGCCTTCTTGAGGCTCCGCAGGAACTGGGTCCTAAGGGTGTAGCCTTGCGGGTGGGTCTTTAGGATGCCGAGGAGCTTGACGACCTCTTCGCGGTGGGTGAGATCGCCGACCTTGATGCCAAAGGTGGAGACAAACTGGCGGTAGTCGCTCAGCTTCTCCGCGTCCGGGTTGTCGTGGACGCGGTAGAGCGACGGCAGCTTGTGCGTGCGGGTAAGCCGCGCCACCGCCTCGTTCGCGGCCAGCATGAACTCCTCGATAAGCTGGTGGCTCTCGTCCTGCTCGATCCGCTCGAGCCGGTCGGCGTAGCCCTGCGGATCGACGAAGATCTTCGTCTCGGGCATGTCCAGGTCCAGGCTCCCGACCGTCATCCGCTCGCGCCTGAGCGCGCTGGCGATGCGCCAGAGCGCCCGAATCCACGACTGCAGATCTGAGAGCTCCCTGTCGCCCAACTCCCTGAGCGCCCTGCCCGTGGAGCCTGTCTGGTGCTTCGGAGGAACCGGCATGGAGCGGATCTTCTCAAGACTGTTCTCGAAGAGCAGGGCATACGCCTGCTTGTAGGTGAGCCGCTTGCGGCTGCGGATGACCGTGTTTGCGAAGTCCGTGTCCCTGATCCGGAAATCGGGCCCGAACGTGAGGAAGACGGCCTTGCAGAGCCGGTCTTGCCCCTCGACGAGCGAGCAAAGGCCGTTGGAGAGCTTCTCCGGCAGCATGGGGATCACGGTGCCCACCAGGTAGGTCGAGTTTCCCCGCGTGCGCGCCTCGCGGTCGATGGCTGTGCCGTGCTTTACGTAGGTGGAGACGTCGGCGATGTGGATGCCTACGCGGACATTGCCCCCGCCGAGGTCTTCGATCGAGAGGGCGTCGTCAAAATCCTTTGCGTCGTCGGGGTCGATCGTGAAGACCGGGATGTTGCGGTAGTCCAGGCGGCCTTCGGTCTCCCTCGGACTGACATGGTCCGGGATGTGCGCCGCCTCGCGCTCGACATCGGCGGGGAAGTTCGGCTCGAGGCCGTGCTTTACGAAGATGCCGAGGAGCTCCGCCCTGGGCTCGTGGGTGCGCCCGAGCCTGCCGGTTATCTCGCCGACCAGCGGCTGCTCGCGCCGCCGCCATTCCCCGAGCTTCACGATGACCTTGTCGCCGGGGTGGGGCACGGGCTTGACGGCTGACCTCGAGGGGTCGGGCACCGCGATTTCGTAGACGAACCGCGGGTCGTCAGGGGCAACGATGAAGTTGCGCCCCTCGCGCCTCAAATCGCCTACGATGACGGCGCGGGCGCGCTCGACAATCTGGACCACGCGGCCCACGCGCTCCCCGGGTCGCCTTCCGGCGACGCCGCGGTAGATGCGCACGACGACGGTGTCGCCCGGAAGGGCGACACCCGTGTCGTCGGGAGAGATCTGGATCGACGGCTCATCCCGTTTCCCGTCAACGACAACGAACGCGGATCCGCCGGCTCTGAATTGGATTACGCCTTTGACTGAGTCATCGGCCTGTGGGCCCTTGCGGCCCGGCTTGGTGTTTAACATTTCTTTGCGGGACCCGCAATCGGCGAGTCAACCGCATCCAACATCCCTCAACATGCCCGAATTGGCGAGAGCATTAAACTGGGGGCTTCTGGCAATCCAAAACTGTGGGGCGCGCCCCATGTATTTTTCTCTCCCGCTCTCGACAACCCGACTTCGAAGAGGCTAGATTCGCCGTCCAGTGTTCCCCAAGAATAGACCATCGGACAACGTCCGCCCTCCAGGCCGCCCCGGGTTGAGCGAGAGCGGGTTACGAAAACGTGGCGCAGGTCTATGGTGAGCTGAATCGGCCATGAAGATCGTCCACGCGGCGAGCGAGCTGTACCCCTACATGAAGACAGGAGGCCTCGCGGACGCCGTGGGGGCGCTCGTCCGGACGTTTGCGGACAGGGGGCACGAGGTGTCGGCGTTCCTGCCGGGATACCGGGACGCGCTGAACCACCCGGCGGCCGCGGGGGCGGAGCGGAAGTTTCGCCTGAAGATCGAGATGGGGGACCAGTACGTGTCAGGCGACGTGCTCGCGTTCTCGCCGCAGAAGAACCTCACGGTCTACCTGATCTGCCGGGACGAGTACTTCGATCGCAAAGGGCCCTACGGGAACGGTGAGCGCGACTACGAGGACAATGCGGAGCGATTCATCTTCTTCTGCAAGGCGGTCGTCGAGGCCATGCGCCTTGCCGACCTCGGGGCGGACATCGTTCACGGGCACGACTGGCAGGCAGCGCTCCTTCCCCTGCTGCTGCGCGAGGCGGAGCGCCGCTTCGGGGTGACCCTCGCGATGAAGACGGTCTTCACCATCCACAACATCGCGTACCAGGGCCTGTTCTCGGCGGGAAGTTTCGCGAAGACCAATCTTCCCGACGAGATGTTCACGATGGACGGCTTGGAATACTACGGGCAGGTGAACTTTCTGAAGGGCGGAATCCTGTTCGCAGACCGGCTGACGACGGTGAGCCCGCGCTACTCAAAGGAGATCCAGACCCCCGAGTTCGGCTGCGGGCTCGAGGGCGTGATCCAGACCCGGGTCGACGACCTGTCGGGGCTGCTCAACGGCGTCGACACGGCGGTCTGGAACCCCGCGGCGGACAGCCTGATCCCGTCCAGATACTCCGCAGCCGACCTCTCGGGCAAGACGGGGTGCCGCGGGGCGCTCCTGAAGCAGGGCGGCATGGACACGACGTACGCCGGGCCCGTGTTCGGGATAATCTGCCGCCTCACCGAACAGAAAGGGATCGACCTGGTCCTCGCGAATTCGGATTTCTTCAAGGACCGTGACTGCCGGCTTATCGTCCTCGGCTCCGGCGACAAGCGGATGGAGGAGCAGCTGAGAAAGCTGGCCGCGGACGCGCCGAGCAAGGTGTTCGTCTGCTCCAAGCTCGACGAGCCGATGAGCCACCTGATCGAGGCCGGAAGCGACTTCTTTGTGATGCCGTCGCTTTTCGAGCCGTGCGGCCTGAACCAGATGTACTCGCAGGCGTACGGCACCGTGCCGATCGTGAGCCGCGTGGGTGGCCTGGTCGACACCGTCAGCGACGCCGACGGGGATCGGCAGGGTGGCACCGGCCTCATGTGCGAGCCGAACGCCGTGTCGCTTCGCGACGCGCTTGAGCGTGCCCTGAAGCTCTGGGCCGACAAGCCGCGCATGGCGGCGGTCCAGCAGCGGGGCATGGCGCGGGATTTCAGCTGGAAAACCTCGGCGGCAGCCTATGAGGCGCTGTACCGGGAAACGCTGTGACCCCGGCAATCGTCTGGTTCAGACAGGACCTGCGCCTGCAGGACAATGCGGCGCTTCGCGCCGCTGCGAGGCGCGGCGGGCCGGTGATACCGGTCTATATCCTTGATGACGCAGGAGAAGCGCGCTGGGCCGCCGGCGCCGCATCACGCTGGTGGCTCCACCATTCGCTCAAGGCGCTGGACGCGTCCCTTCGCGCGAGGGGCTCGCGCCTGGTCGTAGCCCGGGGCGGATCCCTTCGGACGCTCGCGCGCCTCGTGAGGCGCACCGGTGCCCGGGCGGTCTATTTCAACCGCCGCTACGAGCCGGCGGTCGTCGCGCGGGACCAAGAGGTCGAGGCTTCGCTCTCCGGGGACGGCGTCGAGGCCCGGAGCTTCAACAGCGCCCTGCTCTTCGAGCCGCAATTCGTCGCGAACCGGCAGGGAAGACCTTTCCAGGTGTTCACGCCGTTCTGGCGGCACTGCCTAAGCCTCCCGGTCGCGCCGCCGCGGCGGCTCGGAGCGGCAAGCCTTCCGGCGCCTTCCGAATGGCCCGATTCGGTGGCGATTGACGACCTCGGCCTCCTCCCAAGGAAGAGGTGGGACGCGGGTCTTGCCGGGCTCTGGCAGCCCGGCGAGAGGGGCGCAGCGGCGCGCCTGAGAAGGTTTGTGTCGACTGCGATCGAATCGTACGCGGCGGATCGCGACCGCCCGGACATGGACGGCACCTCGATGCTTTCGCCGTCGCTTCATTTCGGGGAGATCGGGCCGCGGCAGGTCTGGGCCGCGGTCGGGACCCTCTCCAGGGAATCGGGGATCTTTCCGCCGGGAAACGGGGCGCGCGTGTTTCTGAGCGAGATCGGCTGGCGCGAGTTTTCGCACCACCTCTTGTTCCATTTCCCCGAGACACCCGAAATTCCCCTAAGGCCGGCCTTCAGGCGGTTTCCGTGGAGCAAGGACCCCAAGGGCGCAATGCTCAGGGCGTGGAGAAGGGGCCGCACAGGATACCCGATCGTGGATGCGGGCATGAGGCAGCTCTGGCGGACGGGCTGGATGCACAACCGCGTCAGGATGGTCGTGGCGTCGTTTCTCGTGAAGCACCTGCGGATCTCGTGGACGCATGGGGCGGCCTGGTTTTGGAATACATTGGTGGACGCTGACTTGGCTAATAACACGCTCGGCTGGCAATGGAGCGCGGGTTGCGGGGCGGACGCGGCGCCCTTCTTCCGGATATTCGCGCCGGTCAGCCAGGGGATGCGCTGGGACCCCGCCGGCGACTACGTTCGGCGATGGGTGCCCGAGCTAGCAAGGATGCCCGCCGAGTTCATCCACTGCCCGTGGAAGGCGCCCTCCGGGGCCCTGGCGGCCGCCGGAGTGAGACTCGGCGACACGTACCCCTGGCCCGTGGTCGACCATGCGACCGCCCGGGCCGCCGCCCTCGTTGCCTTCGGAAGCATTCGAGGGCAACGCCATGCATGACGCTTGCGCTTTTTCGGCGCTTAATTGGGATTGACGCATGCGGCACAGGAGGCCCCGAAAGGAATGAAGGTTCTGATTTCAGGCGGATCTGGTCTTGTCGGCCGCGCTGCCACGGCGGCGCTCCGAGCCGACGGCCACGAAGTCATCCGCCTCGTGCGCCGGGAGGCGGCGTCGGCCGATGAGGTGGCGTGGTATCCCGCGGCGGGCGAGCTGCCGCTGGAAATCTGCAGATCGGCGGACGCGGTCATAAACCTCTGCGGTGCGGATCTTGCCGCGAAGCGCTGGTCCACGAAACGCCGCAACGAGATCCGGACGAGCCGCATCGACACGACACAGACGCTCGCGAAGATATTCATCGGTGGCGGCGACGGCGCTCAGCGCCGTCCCAAGGTCTTTGTGAGCGCCTCCGCAACCGGTATCTACGGCGACCGCGGGAACCTTGAGCTCAACGAGTCGAGCGGCCCGGGAAACGGCTTCCTGGCCGACCTTTGCCGCGACTGGGAGGGAGCCGCGATGACGGCGGCCGAGTCGGGCGCGCGCGTGGTGTGCCTGCGGTTTGGCGCAATCCTTTCCCGCGAGGGCGGTATGCTGCAGAGAGTCGTCCCGTACTACCGCGCGGGTATGGGCTGCGCCCTCGGAACGGGCCGCCAGTGGCTGAGCTGGATCGGGCTAGATGACGCCGTGGGCGCCATCCGTTTTGCCTTGGGCGAGTCGGGGCTTTCAGGCGCCGTCAACGTGGTTTCGCCGACCTCCGTCATGAACGCGGGCTTCACGAGGGCCCTCGGGCGGATTTTCGGCCGCCAGCTGCCGATGCCGGTCCCGCGCATCGTGCTCAAGATGATGTTTGGGCAGATTGCCGACGATGTTCTTCTGGCAAGCGCCCACGTCGTTCCGTCCAAGCTCATCCGGTCAGGATATCCGTTCCGGTATCCGAACTTGGAGGACGCTCTCTATCAGGCGCTTGCCATGGAGAAGACCGAGGCCTGACGGCCAAAAACAGGCTTTCCATCGGAGGGGGCATCCGTATGTTCGTCCCTTCCTATGGAGAGAACGCTCATCATCTTTAAGCCGGACTGCATGGAGAAACACCATGTCGGGAACGTGCTCGATCGCTTCGAAAAGGCGGGTTTCTCAATCGTCGGATGCAAGATGGCCAGGCTGACGCCGAAACTCCTGCGCGAGCATTACGCCCACGTGGCACAGATGCCCTTCTATCCGGAGATCGAGAAGTTCATGGGCTCGAGGCCGGTCGTGGTGATGGCGCTCCAGGGCCCCTCCGTGGTCAGCAGGGTGCGCGATCTCCTTGGGCCGACGGATTCGCGCAAGGCGGCGAAGGGCACGATCCGGGGCGATTTCGGGACCGAGATGATGCGCAACGTCGTGCACGCCTCCGACAGCGTGGCGAACGCGAAGGTCGAACTCGAGCGGTTCTTCGAGCCTGGGGAAATCTTCAGCGCCTGAAGTCCACGTGGTTGGGCCCGGCCGCGAGGGCGGCGGTCCGGCCGCCCCATCGGACGGAGCCTGCGACCCCGGGGGGCAGGCTGATGTCGAACTCCCAGCCGGCGTCCGTCTTCCTGTAGCTGGCGACGATTTCGCCGTCGGGGTGGGGCATCCGGGCATTGAGCACGCTCAGGCCGGCCAGATGCGGCTCGACGAGGACCGTGCGGAATCCGGGAGAGGCGGGCCGGATCCCCGCGACCAGCGTCAGCAGGTCGTAGTTCGGGTGCGCGCTCCATGCGTGGTCGTCCGAGCGGGTCGGCTCGGCGGTCTCCGCCCAGGTCGTGAGGCCCAGGTCGAGCATGCTTCGCCAGGGTCCGAGCGAATCTAGGTAGAGGTCGGCCAGGCCTGCGTGGTCGAGCGCGCGGGCGACGTAGAAGCGGAAGTAGATGCTGGCCGGCGAGAACTCCCCGGGGCCGGGCACCGGCGCGCCGGGCCGCCTGTGGGCCAGAACCGCGCGCATGACGGCGGCCTGCCGGTCCCCGGGAACGGCGTCCACGAGCACGGCGAGCGCATTGGTCTGCTCGCTGAAATGGCCGTGTGCGGGCGTGTCGGCGACGAGGCCCCGCGGCTCGTCCCAGCAGAGCCGGTGCACCGCCTTCGCGATCTCGGCGGCGCGCGTCCGGTAGCCCTCCGCGGTGCCCGCGTTGCCAAGGGAGGCCTCGAGGTCCGCGGCGTCGCGCAGGGCCGCCGCGAAGTACAGGGAGAGCAGGGCGGAGCCCCCGTCGGCGTCTTGGGGGGGGACCCCGAAGTCGAAGTCCTTCGTCCAGTCGCCGTAGTTCCACCAGGGCATAATCCCGAGCAGTCCGTCGGGACGCTGGTGGCGGACGTACCAGTCTATGACGCTCCTCGTGTGCGGGACCCATTCGCCGAGCGAACCGTTGTCGGGTCGGTAGAGCCAGTAGTCGTGTATCATCCCGATCCACAGCAGCGAGAAGGTCGGTATGACCTGCGCCAGGGCGCTTGGGTAACGGCTTTGCGTGAGGCCCTCCGCGATCCTCGATTGGTCGTAGGCGTCGAGCGCCTGGCGGGCCAGCCGGTCGTCCCCGAACTCGACATAGGAGATCAGCGCCTGGATCCGCGTGTCCCCGATGTACTGCAGCTGCTCCCAATAGGCGCAGTCCATGTAGGTTTCGTGCGCGTTCATCCGCGCGGTCCTCGTCCCGACCTGCCAAATCCTCGCTATGGCCGGATCACCGACGTCGATGCTCGCCCGCTCCTTGAAGGGGTAACCGCTGTAACGGGCGCTCAGCGCCTCGAGATCCAGGGGCTCGTCCGCGGTCTGAACGTCGACCTGCAGGTAGCGCCACGCGCGCCACCAGAGCGACGACCACGCCCGGTGCAGCCCGCCGTCGGGCACAAGCCTGTCCGTGAGCCCAAGGATCGTGCGGTTCGCGGTCTCGTTTCGGTTCCCCTTGTTTCCCTTGGAGTCCACGAGCGCCTCGGCGTAGGTCAGGCGGACCGTCGCACCCTTCCCGCGCCCCATGACGAGTTTGGGGTAAGCGGTCGTCATCGCTCCACCGTCGACCAGGATGCTGGCCTTCGTATGGGCGGGGACGGTGGACGGGAAGCCGCCCGCGCCCTTCATCCCGGTGACGCGGACAATCCTGCCGATCGGCATCTCCGTAAACTCCATCTGGGGAAGGCCGTCCTGCACGAGAAGCCACCTGTTGTCGCCCGACCCGGTGCCGACCGGTGTCGGCTTGGCGTAGTGGCCCGGCTCTCCCGTGCCCAGCGTCACCGCCGGTCTCCACGCCGCGGAGGACGTCTGCCAGTCCCAGTCGTAGAGGCGGCCGTCAAGGAACTCGCCGGGGCTGGCGGCATAGTAGTTGGGCACATCGGCGCTGTTGATCGGATCAAAGCCCTGGCCCCGCTCCACCTCTGCATCCCAGGACGTGTCCGTGTCCGCGGCGGATTCCGCAGCCGAGTCGCCCTGCACCAGGAATCCGGTCTGGTCCCCCATCTGAGCGACCGGAGCCAGCGCACCGCAGTTCCACACTGTCGCTGCGAGGACGTTGTCGCCCCTCCGCAGGAGGGGCCCGACATCAAAGGTCTCGTAGCGCCAGTGGTCGAGGTCCCCGCGCGCGGGCCCCTCGCCGACCCGGGCACCGTTGACAAAGAGCACAAACCGGTTGTCCGCGGAGACGTGGATCACGTAGCGGGCCGCCCCCGCCTCGAGCACGAGGTGCTTTCTGAAGTGGTAGACGCCGGGATTGCGCGCAACCGCACCCTCGCAGGTGATCCACTTCGACGGCCACGAGGAATGAAGGATGTCGAGGCCTGGCTTCTCTTGGGAACGGGCTGCCGGCGAAGCCGCGGCAAACGCGGCCGCGGCGAGTCCCAAGGAGAGCATGGCCGGCGTTCCCAGGCGGAACCACCGGGCTGCGCCGCGGTGGTCAGGGCATGATTCGGCGAAATTGCCGGCGCGAAATCCGTTCATGGCGGGGTTGGGTTGAAACGTTCATCGTGCGGCTTGACGATTCTGTTGCAATGGTGAGTTGGCTCGGATGCCATTTGCATTGATGCGCTCCGCCTAACCCGCGAGAGTGTCCGTTCGCTTTCAACCCCACCCCATAATGAAAATAGTGATCACAGGCGGCGCCGGGTTTCTCGGGCGCCGCCTAGCCAAGGTCCTCCTTGAGGACTCCGAAATTGAGCAGATCGTCCTCACCGACGTCTCTCAGGTGCGGACGCCGGCCCATGACGACCGGCTCGTCCTGCGCCAGGCAAACCTTGTCGATCCGGGCGCCGCGGCGTCGGTTGTCGACGGGGCCGACGTGGTCTTCCACCTCGCAGCGATCGTGAGCGGGCAGGCCGAGGCCGACTTTGACATGGGGATGAGCGTCAACATGGACGCGACGCGCAGCCTGCTCGAGGCCGCGCGCGCAACCGGCCACTGCCCGCGGTTTGTGTTCGCAAGCTCCCTCGCCGTCTTCGGGCCTCCGCTCCCGGCCGTCGTCGACGAGCAGACGGCCGTGCATCCCCAGTCGTCCTACGGGGCCCAGAAGGCCATCGGCGAGCTGCTCGTGGCCGACTACACCCGCAAGGCCTATGTCGACGGCCGGGCGCTTCGCCTTCCGACGATCTGCGTGCGGCCTGGGGCCCCGAACGCCGCCGCATCATCCTTTGTGAGCGGAATCATACGGGAGCCCCTCCACGGGGAGAAGGCGGTGTGCCCGGTCGGCCGCGACCACAAGCTGTGGCTTTCGTCGCCCGCGGTGGTCGTCGAGAACCTGATCCACGCCGCATGGTTGAGGCCCGACGAATTGGGATTTGAGCGCATCATCAACCTGCCCGGCATCACGGTGACGATCGCAGAAATGATCGCCTCGCTTGAGCGCATTGCGGGGAAGGATGTCGCCTCCCGGGTCGTCTTCGGGGAGGATCTGTCCGTGCAGCGCATCGTCTGCAGCTGGCCCTCGCGCTTCGACGTAACGAGGGCGCTCAGGCTCGGCTTCAGCCGCGACCCAGACTTCGACGACCTGATCCTGGATTTTATCTCAGACGAGAAAGCCGAGAAGGGCCTCAGACGGCCCTGACCAGATCGCGAAGAGCCTCGGGTCCGCCCACGTTTCCTGGCCAGACGACGAACTTCATTCCGGGATAGCGGGTCTCCGGGCCCAGGTTCCAGACCGGGACCCCGGGTGACGCCTGGCCAAGCACCGTCGCCTTGCGCATGCCGAGTGCGCCTATCGCGATGTCGCACGAGGTGATGCCCCCCTTTGCGATCAGAAAGCGCGGGCGCTCCGGCATCGCACGGACGATCTGAACGAGGGCGTCCGACACGGTCCTGCCGGTCTTCAGGTCCCCGGCGGTCCCCGCCGCGCTCTCGCGCTCGCGGCTCGTGTAGACGACCGCATGGCGGCCGGAGCGGATCGCGTCCCGGGCGGCGGCCGCTGATCGGCGGATTTCCTCCGCACGAGAGCAAACGTCGACGAGCGCGTCGACGTCCACCTCGGTCCCCGCAACGCCGGGAAGCTCCAATAGCGAGTTGAGCTGGAGGGTCGTCCGGTTGGTGTAAGAGCCGACGACGACCAGGCCGCCGTCCGTGCCCGCCCCGCCGATGTCCCCGGGCGAAAGGAGCGGCTGGGGCTCGACCGCGGCCCGGACCCTGACAAAACTGGCCGCCGTCCTTATGAGGTACCGCTTTCCCTCGGCCTCTGCCCCGAGGAGACCTTCCGTGAACACCTCGAGGTCCGGGTACGCCGCTGCATTCACAATCAGGTGAGCGCCTGCGGGAAGGCTCCTCAGCCTCGAGCGCACGGCGGCAGCGCCGCCTGGCGCCCGGAGGGTGGCGATGTCAATCGAGGCGACATCACTCGCGCGCACGGAGCCGTGGGTCACCTCCTCAATCCACGCCCTCAGGTCGGAATTGCGGTAGCCGAAGGTCCTGTCCCTCGCGAACTCGGTTTGTCCTGCAGGCACGAGGCTCTCCCCCTCGGCGACGTAGTGCACGTCGCCGACCGTGTAGCGGCCGCCCTCAAAGAAGGCGGGGATGACGATCCTCGCGTCGATCGGGGTGCCGAGTCCCCTCTCGATCGAGTCCAGCTCTGCGGCGAAGTGGCCGCGCAGCGTGGAGTCGCTCCGGCTCAGGACCACAAAATCCGTGCCGGCCCCCCTTGCCGCCGCCGACAGGTTCCTTGTTATTGAGTGGACGAGCGCCGCCGCCTCGGCCGCGGCAAGCGCGCGGGTGTTCGTCAGCACGTAGAAGCAGGGCCGCGGGTCGGCGAGCGCCGCCGCAAGCGACGGCACCGACCAGTCGGCCAGGACGTCAAGGCCGTGCACCGTCTGCGATCCCGTCGGATCGTCGTCAAGCACGACCGACTTCGTGCGGCTCTCGCCGACCAGCCGCCTCACCCGGGCAAAGGAGTCACCCGCGGCCGGTTGCGGCAGGGCCTCCAGGGCGGACCTTTGCAGGGGTGCGACAGTCGGGTGGGAGGGAGTGCGCATCGGGCGGATCGCGCCCAACAATCTGCTTCAAGTGGCGCTTGCGAAGCAAGAAGCAGTTCGTCAGTAGTCCTGCATGCCGATGGAAATGAACCGGCGCCAGTTCATCGCGATGTCCGGTGCGGTCGTGCAGGGCACCGTCCTCGCGGGCCTCGGCGCAAGGGCCGTCCTCGGTGCCGCCGCCGAGGCCGCCGGTGGCCCCGAGGTGCCGTGGCACCAGCGGATCAGGCGGATCGGCCAGCTCAACTTCAACGAGCGCGACCCCGTTGAGCTCGATGTCGAGCAATGGGCCGACTACTGGGCCTCGCTCAAGGTCGACGCCGTGCTGGTGAGCGTCACCGGGATCCTCGCATTCTACCCGACACGGGTCCCCTTCCATCGGCGAAGCCAGTTCCTCGGTGACAGGGACCTCTTCGGCGCCTGCACGGCGGCTGCGAAGAAGAGGGGCCTGCGGGTGATCGCGCGGACGAGCCCCGACCTCAATTGGGAGGACGCCGTAAAGGCTCACCCGGAGTGGTTCATGCGCGACGAAAACGGCGGGTTCCTCGCCCACGGGGAGGACCCCAGGCTCTTCCAAACCTGCACGTTCTCCACGTATTTCACGGAGCACATGCCGGCGATCATGCGGGAGGTGCAGGCCAACTACGACGTCGACGGGATTTTCACGAACGGTTGGCCTGCGTTCGGCAGTCTGCCGGTCTGTTACTGCGCCGAATGCCGCAAGCTGGCCAAGCCGAGGTCCCCGGAGTACTGGGAGCAGTTCACCGAGCGCGTCGCAACCCTCTGGAAGCTCTATGACGGGATAGCCAAGGAGAAGAAGCCGGACAGCTTGTTCTTTGCGAACATGGGAGGCGGCATCCACGCCACGCCGAACCTAAAGCGCCTCGCCAGCGTCTGCGAGTGGTTCAACTGCGACAACCAGGGCCGCGGGGGCGAGGCATTGCCCATCTGGGGCGCTTCGCAGCAGGGTCGCGTCGCGACGGCGATCATGAAGGGGCGCACGATCACCAACGTGACCGGCGCATGGTCAACCTGCGGCTCCGTGCGCTGGAGGAACGTCACGAAGTCGAGGCCCGAGGCCGAGATTTGGATGGACCAGACGGCTGCGAGCGGCATGACGATCTGGTACCACTGGCTGGGCGCCCAGAAGGGCCTGGGAGAGGACCGGCGCTGGCAGAAGATTGGCCGGCGGTACATGGAGTGGCTCGCCCGCCACGACCTTCATTTTGAGCGCGTGCGGGGCGTGGCCAACGTCGGCGTCGTGATGGGCCAGCGCTCCCACCTCTTCTACACGCCCCCGGGGGAGGGCGGGATGTCCCAGTTCATCGACGGCCTCTACTATGCCTTGATAGAGGGCCGCTTCATGTTCGAATTCGTGCACGAGGACGACCTCGGCCCGGAATCGATTGGGAAATACTCAGCGCTTCTTCTGCCGAACATCGCGTGGCTGAGCGACGCCCAGTGCGCGCAGCTGCGCGACTACGTCGCGGCGGGCGGCTCCCTGATGGCGTCTTTCGAGACCGCGATGTTCGACGAGAAAGGCCGGCGCCGCGCCAACTCGGGCCTCGCCGACCTCTTTGGTATCGACTCCGTGGGCGAGGTAGCCGGGCCCAAGGGCAACGGCTTCTACGCGCGGATCGAGAGCCCGCACGAGATACTCAGGGGATTCGAGGACACCAACTGGATTCCCGGGGGGGCCTACCGCCTTCCCGTTAAGGCTTCTGGCCCCCTGGTGCTCTCGGTCGTCCCGGCCCACACCGCGTACCCGCCGGAGCTGTCCTACGCGCCGGTCGACAGGACCGACGAGCCCGCCGTCGTGGCCCGGGACAACGGCCGGAGCCGGCTTCTTTACTTCCCGGGGGACATCGAGCGGACGGCCTGGCGGTCCGGGCACACCGACCTGAGCCTCCTCCTGCAAAACTCGGTGGCCTGGCTGACGGGCGGCAGACAGCCCGTCACGGTGCAGGGTGAAGGGGTGATCGAGTGCTTCGTATGGGAGACGCCCCCCGGATTCGCGGTGCACCTTCTCAACTACACGAATCCCAACATGCACAAGGGCTGGCTGCGGCGCCATTACCCCGTGGGCGAGCAGAAGGTGCGGATGATCCTGCCCTCAGGCCGCAGCGTCGTGCGGGTCGAGCTCCTGCGCTCCGAGCGCGTCATCGCTTTCCGTCAGGACGGGAACACGGTGGAATTCACGATCCCGCGCGTCGACGACTACGAGGTGGCGGCCCTGTACGCGTAGGGCCGCGCGGCGCCTCACGCGTCCCAGACGCCGGCGACGGTTGTCCCGCAGTGGCGGCACCGGCCGCGGTCCAGCCGGAACGCCGTTACGGCGTAGGCGTCGCGCTCGATCACCGGCCGCTTGCAGTTTGGGCAGTACGTCGTTCCCGCGTCCGCCACCTCGCGCACATTCCCGATGTACACGTAACGCAGCCCCGCGGCGCGGGCGGCCTCGCGGGCCTGCAGGAGGATGTCGATCGGCGTGACCGGGAGGTGGTCCAGCTTGTGCTGAGGGTTGAAGCGGGAGAAATGAAGCGGCCGGTCGGGGCCCAGATTGTCAGCCAGCCAGCCGCACATCCGGCTGATGGCGTCCAGGTCGTCCGTGTAGGTCGGAACGACGAGGTTGATGACCTCGAACCAGATCCCCAGGTCGCGGTACGTCTTGAGCGTGTTCAGGATGGGCTGGAGTTTTCCGGAGTTCAGCCGACGGTAAGTTTCGTCGTCGAAGCCCTTCAGGTCCACGTGGGCCGCGTCCACAAACGGGGCAAGGTCGCGCAGCGGTCGCTCCTCGATCGAGCCGCAGCTCACGATGATGTTCCTGATGCCGCCCTCGCGGGCCAGCCTGCAGGTGTCGAAGGCGTATTCGTAGTAGGCCGTCGGCTCGGAGTAGGTGTAGGCGACCGACGGGCAGCCGAGCGCCTTGGCGACGGCGACGACGTCGTCCGGGAAGAGGCTAGCGCGCGCGACGTCCTCGTAGGTCATCGAATGCGGGAGGGGAGGACGCAGCCTAAGCTCGGGTCCGGTGGGGTCTTTCGTCTCCTCGGGCTTTTTCTGGGATATCTCCCAGTTCTGGCAGTTTAGGCAGCGGAAGACGCAGCCCGAGGTCGCCAGCGAGAACGCCGTGGTGCCCGGATGGAAGTGGTAGAGCGGCTTCTTCTCGACCGGGTCCACGTGGAACGTGCACGGGTTCCCGTAGGCCATCGTGTAGAGCGTGCCGTCCCGATTCACCTTGTTGCGGCAGTGGCTGCGGTCTCCGGGTTCGAGGATGCAGTTGTTCGGGCAGGTCTTGCACTGGACGTTCGCCCCGAGCTTCAGGTAGTGCGACGCCTCCCGCACCCAGCCCCGCCCGCGCCAGAGCTCCCAGAGCCTGTCGTCGGGCGCGTCCCCCTTGAACACCTCCGCCGGCGCCTCGGAATCGCCGATGTGAAGGAGGCTGTCGATCCACGAACCGCTGCAGCGCAGCCCCGCGCACGCGAATGCCGCCGCGCCGCCCGCCAGCGCGCGACGCCTGGTGATCAGGCTTCCGACCGCTGTTTGATCCATCCCCATCGGAGCATGGCAAGGTACACCGAAGGCACCACGTGCGCAACCACGAGGATGCCGAGCGGCAGGTGCATGAGCTTGTGGAGCGTCAGCGCCGTCCGCTCGTCGGTGAGGGCCCCGAACCCATAGCGCCCGCTGATCGCGTATCCCGTCGCGAAGAAGGCGAGGATGACCGGCAGCAGGATCCACCCGGTCCACCGCACAAGCTTGAGGCAGATATGGTTCAGCGCGTGCATGGCCTGACGCCCAAGGCTAATCCCGCGCAGGCCGCGTTCAACACCGCAGTGAGGAGGCACACCGTCGGAAGGCCGACCAGCGGAACGAGGAGCGAGGCGACGAGCAAGGCCCCCAGGGCGGCGCCGGCCAGGTCGGCGCTGAAAAGGCGAGCGGGGGCGGCGCCGGCGCCTCGCCCTCCCGCGGCGCCGGCCAGCGGGAACTGCGCGCCGACCATCGCCGCGAGGACGAGTGTTGCGAGCAGGATCAGACCCTGGCCCATGATCGGGGTGCCCGCCAAAGCGTCCAAAACCTGGCTTGCGCGCAGGATGGGTGGAATGGCCACCGCAAGGGCCGCTATTCCAAGGCCGAGAAACGCCAGCGCGCGTGCGGCGAAGACCCGGGGCGCCGCGCGCCCTGCGGCCCAGGCCCCCGCCGCAAGGCCGGCCATGAAGACCGTCACGACGAGCCCGACCTGCCGATAGACCGAACCAAAGATCATCTGGAAGCCGAGAAGGAGCACGATCTCAAGGCCGGAGGCCGCGAAGCCCGCCGCGAAGATGACCCGCGGCACGGGACCCAGGACCGCGAGGTAGGCCGCCAGCGCGAGCGCCAGCACGGCGCCCATGGCTGCGCCGGTCCCGCCGAACTGGCTCATCCAACGGCGCAGCTCATAGTAATACAAGACCGGGTTCTGGTCGGTGTTGAGGGCGGCGGGCCGGGCTGCGGCGCGGCCGATGTCGGCCAGTCGGTCCGGCGAGAGCGTCGCCTCGAGATAATGGCGGTTCACGAGGCGCGGATGAACGCCGGAGGCGTCCATGAGGCGGGCGACGTCCGGCTCCAGCGGCCCATCCGACGCGAGGAAGAACACGCGGACTCCCGGGATCATGACCACGCGGCCGAACGCGCCCTGCAGCGTCCGCCGGGCCGATGAAAGCAGGCGCGCAAGCTCCGGGCCCGCGAAGTTCTCGTAGTGCCCGAGGCCGAAAGCCAGGACGCCGTCCGGTTTCAGGGCCCTGCGCGCCTCGGAGAAGAATCCCGCCGTGTAGTACCGATTGAGCTGCGAGGTCGAGGGATCGGGCAGGTCGACGATGACGACGTCGAAGCGGTCGCGGCTTTCCCGCACGAAGCGTCTGCCGTCGGCGGCCGCCAGGATGATCCGCGGATCGTCCAGGTTGCCCGCGACAAGGCGGCGTCCCGCCGCGACGATCGCCGGGTCGAGCTCCACATAGGTCACCTCGGCCACCGACGGGTACCGGAGGATCTCGCGGGCGTCGCCGGCAACTCCGCCCCCGATGAGAAGGACCCGCTGCGCCAGCGGCCGCTGGCACATGGCGTAATGGACCGCCTCCTCGACCTGGGTCGTGTTCTCGGTCGCCGCGACGGGAACTCCGTTCTCATAGAAAGTGAGGAGCCCGGAGCTGTCGCACACGATCAGCCGGCCGTAGGGGGAGTTCTCCCTGAGGACGACACGCTCGCCGCGGTGCTGGAGGGCGGTGGTGAGCGAGTCCACGTCGACGAGCGTGATCCCGAGCGCGAGGCCGCCCGCGAGAACCGCTCCCAGCACGAGGAGCGCCCGCGAGCGGCTCAGCCAGGCAAGGTGCACGCCGACGGCAAGGTTGAGGAAGGCCGGGGCGCACAGGAGCGCGAAATGGTCGAAATGGGGCACGAGGACGAAGACAAATAGCGCGCCCCCTGCTACCGATCCGGCCGTGTCGGCAAAGTAGACCGGCCCGATCCCTCCCGGCCCGCCGTCCTCGGCGACGATCCGGCACCCGAGGGTCAGGAGCGCTCCCGCCACAAGGCAGTAGGGTGCGAGCAGCGTGAGGCTTCCCAGCCATGTTCCGGCCAGACCGACCGCCTCGCCCCTAAGGAAGACGATGTCCCGCAGGCCGCGGACGGCGGCCACCTGCGCCAGGGGGATTAGGGCGGCGGCAAGCTGGCCGGCGACAAAGACGGGGATCGGCCGGCGAAGGCGCGCCGCGGCTTCGCCGACCCACGCTCCGGCCGCGGTCAGCGCGAACCAGTTCCCCAGGCAGATCCCGAGCACGAGCTCGTTGCCCGAGAAGGCGCCGAGGAGCTCCCGCAGGAGGCTGAGCTGTGTTGCAATGGACGACAGCCCCAGGGCGGCGATGGAGGCCAGCACGGCGGCGCGCACTCCCTCCTGCCGCGGCGCCGCCGACGGTTCCATGGCGGCTAGCTCTCCGGCTCCTTGAAGGCCTCAACCTCGTAGAGAAAGACGCTCGTCCCGGGCTTGCGCCATTCGGACGGATCGCAGCCGGCCTTCTCCGCGAGGCTGTTCAGGAAGGTCTCCTTTTCCGGAATCTGCTCCCAGACCTGCGGAAGGTACGTCGCGGCCCGGTCGCCCATCCGCAGGATGACCCCGTCGACGCCGGGCTGGAGCTTTCTGAGGAGGTCCTCGGGCGAGGAGAACCAAAGCTGCTTGGGCTCGGACAGGACGCTAATCTCGATCTTCAGTCCGTCGACCTCGCGCTCGGAGACCGGCGTGAAGCGGGGGTCGGAGAGCGCCGCGCTGCGGGCGTCCTCGGCGACCACCTGGTAGAGCGGCCCGTTTGCCGTCAGGTTGCCTATGCATCCGCGGAGCTCGCCATGCTTCGTGAGCGTGACAAAGCAGCCCCTCGGTTCCGACAGCCCGGCGACGGATCGCGGCGCCTCGGGCAGGCGGCCCGTGGCCGCGGCTTCGTGCAGGGCCCTGCGGGCGATGCCCAGGAGTGAGCTGCGCTCGTCCTTGCCCAGGTGCTCACCGAACGGCTCGTAGAACGCGATCGCCGCGTAGCCGACGACGCGCGACTTGTCGCCGCCCGTGTCGCCGCTGTTGCGCATGTCGAGCAGGCGCACCTTCCAGCCATGCGCCTTTGCCGCGTGCATGAGAATCAGGATCGGGATCCGCCCGCAGGCCTCCTCGCTTTCCATGGCGTCGATGTCGAGGCGGCAGATGGCGTCGACGCAGCTCTGGTCGAGCTTGCGGGCCTCGTCGTACGGATAGTAGTGGCTCAGGTCGGAGCTGGCGACGATCAGCGTCCGCTTGTCGAGGATCCTCTCCAACGCCTTCGCCGCCTGGGCCGTGTCGACCTCGCCGCAGACGACGGGGATGATCTCGAAGCGCCCGAGCGTCCTCTGGAGGAACGGCACCTCGACCTCCACCGAATGCTCCCACGTGTCGGCCGTGTCGTGAAGGGGCGGCCGGCGCGAGGACTCAATCCAAAAGTCCGGGCGCTGGACGTTGCAGCGCGGCTCCAGGGCGTACGGGCTAAGCATGGCGAGGAGCCGGGCCTTTTCCGAGACCGGCACGTCGCCGAGCGGCGTCCGGTAGAGACGTGCGTCGGTCACCGAGCCGGCGCGCACGTCGGAGTAGTGGCTGGGACCCATCACCAGGACGGTGTCGTAGCTTCGGCCCGCGAGAAGCTTGTAGGCGTACGCGGCGACCGGGCCCGAATACGGGTAACCCGCGTGGGGGCACACAAGCGCCCTGAGCTCCCCGACGGGCTGGACCCTCGCCGCGGCCAGGTAGGAGTCGATGGCCTTCGACAGCTCTGCCGGGTCCTTCGGGTAGAACACTCCGGCGACGGCCGGCTCGCGGACGCCGGCCGTGGTGGCCGGAGTCGCCTGCGCAGACACGGCGGCGGCGGCGCACAGGCAGGCCAGCGCAAGCATTGCGGCGAGCAGCCTTCGAGACAGGCGGGGTCCAGACGGCATACATGCGTCCCTTGGGACGTCCGTGAGTCTAGCGCCTCCGGCCTGCCAGGACAAGCCGCCTCTTGCTACGGCCGATCATCGGTCGGGCGCGCCGATCTTGGCCAGGATCTGGCGGGCCAGTTCGTTGCCGGGCTGAAGCCGGAGAACCTCCTTCAGGTGGGGCACCGCCTCGGCCGCACGGCCGGGAATCTTGAGCAGCGTGACGGCAAGGTTCATCTGGAACGCGGCCGAGTCCGGCGAAAGCCGGATGGCCGCCTCGTAGTGGGCGACCGCCTCGGGAGCCCGGTCCTGCGCATTGAGCGCGTTTCCGAGGTTGTTTTCCGCGGCGGCGTACTGCGGATCCAGCCTCAATGCCTCCTCATACTCGGCTATTGCCTCGGCGCTGCGGCCAGCCGCCTTCAGGGCGTTTCCCAAATCGTTGTGCACCTCGGCAACTTCGGGCTTTAGCCGCAGCGCCGCCTCGAAGTGCACGATCGCCTCGGCGCTCCGCCCCTGTGCGTTGAGGACGTTGGCCAGGTTGTTGTGGGCTTCCGCGTAGTCCGGATTGATGCGAAGAGCCTCCTCGTACTGGGCAATGGCCTCGGGAGCCCTTCCCTGGGCGTTAAGGGCGTTTCCCAGGTTGTTGTGCGCCTCGATGCTGTCCGGGTTGAGCCTCTGGGCCTCCTCGAACTGCGCGTTCGCCTCGGCGGTGCGGCCTTGCGC
The DNA here is from genome assembly GCA_964534685.1 of uncultured Opitutaceae bacterium. Classification (GTDB taxonomy): domain Bacteria; phylum Verrucomicrobiota; class Verrucomicrobiia; order Opitutales; family Opitutaceae; genus Palsa-1447. The sequence continues at coordinate 4,786 of CAZHPC010000037.1, read as the reverse complement.
GTTAAACGCGTTTCCCAGGTCGTTGCGCGCGTCGGCACCCAGAGGATTGAGCCGAAGCGCCTCCTCGAACTGGACGATCGCCTCGGCGGTGCGGCCCTGCGCGCTCAGGGCGTTTCCCAGGTTGGTGCGCGCCCGGTCGTTGTCCGGGCGCCTGTTCACGGTGTCGGCCCACAGGCCCATCTCGCTCCTGTAGGTTTCGTTTCGCTGCCAGGTGGTCCAGAGCAGCCCCGCTGCGAGGGCCACGCACACCGGCAGGGCGGCGCGGCCCAGCCACCTGTAAATTCCGATCACCACCAGCGCGGCGACAGGAGCAAGCGGCAGGTACATCCGGTGTTCGGCCATGGTCTCGGTCGCCACCGGGATGAAGCTCGAGCTGGGGGCCAGGATGGCGAAGAAGCTCGCCCCAAGGAATCCCAGCGCCGGCCGCCTGAAGAGAGCCCAGGCAGTCAGCGCCACGAGGCATGCGACGAGCAGCCCGCAGAGCACCACATAGAGGGAGAAGGTTGCCAGGGCGGTGCCATAGTCGAAGACGAGGGGGTGCGGCCAGAAGCACAGGCGCAAGTAATGGGCGATCGCCGGAAGCTGGGTCAGGGCGTAGCTTTGCCAGGCGACTGCGCTGCCGAAACCCGCGGTCCCGCCCCGGCCGTGCGCGGAGAAGACGAGATACGCGAGAACGAGCCACGTGCAGCCCAGTCCGGCATAGACCGGCGCACGGCGACGCCACGCCTCGCGGAAGCCTCCCGCGAGAAACGTGCGGTCATAGAGTAGGGCGACGAGCGGCGCGGAAACCATCACCTCCTTTGTTCCCATGCCGAGGAGGCAGGCGGCGATCGAGAGGGCGTACCACCTGCGCGCACGGACTCCCTCCGTCCCGGATCCCCGGATGAAGCAGTACAGCGTGAGAAGATAGAAGAGCCCCATGAGCGACTCGGCGCGCTGGACAATGTAGGTGACCGACTCGGTCTGCAGGGGGTGAAGGATCCACAGAAGAGCCGCCGCGAAGGCGATGGACGGGGCCGCCGTGCCCGTCCGCCTTTCGAGCGCCCGCCGGATGATTCCGAAGAGGGCCAACCCGGCCAGGACATGGATTGCCAGGTTCAGGGCATGGTAGCTCCAGACGGCCGATCCGCTGATGGCATAGTTGATCGCCAGGGAGAGGTTCAGGATCGGCCGGCCTCCGCCCGTCGTGGCGGCGGAGGGCCGCAGCGCGGCTCCCAGGTGACGGATAGTCGGGTTCGCCGCGATGGAGGGCAGGTCATCCAGGACAAACGGCCCCGTGAAGCTGTTGGCGTAGGCGGCCAGCGCAGCGGCCGCTATCAGCAGAGGCGGCCAGAAGCCGCCCGTGTGCGAAGGCGGGGATTCGCGGGAAACCGGGGGCGGCTGCGCTTTCGTCGTCGAGGTCAAAGGAGCCTTTCTTGAGGCTCGGCCGGTCGCCGTCAAACCGGGCCGCCCGGAAAACGCAGGCAGGACCCCCCTGCGGGCGTCCGTCCCAAGGGAGGGCGCGCGCAAAAGGGACTGAAAGCCTAGGAGCCCGCGGCGCCTGTCGGCGGCTTGGTTTCCGAGGGCTTTGGCGCGCCGCTTCTTAGAAGGCGGCTCGCCATGTAGAGCACGCCCGGAACGAGCATGACCACGATGAACCAGGTTATCCTCCCGTTCGCCATCGTCGGCCCGAAGAGCATGCAAACGCCGACGATTGAAAGGATTCCCCCGGCTAGCTCCCAGCGCCATCCCATCAGGAAGCCGAGCACAACCAGGGAGAGCCCCGCGAAGCCGAGCAGTTCGATCGGGGACATCGCGCGCGTGAAGGGGTTCGGCATCCCTTCTCCAATTGCGATGGCCGCGATTGCGGCAATGAGCAGCGTGCTGACGATCCGCGCCATCCAGCGGCAGGCGGTCGCGGAGGGGCTTGTGGTATTCATGCGGCGGGAAATTGTATCAGCCGATCCCGTACAGCGGGAAGGCCCGCTCGGGAGGCAGAGTCAGCGTCTCAAACAGGGTTTTCACCACGAACAGGAGGGCCGCATCGCCTTCCGGCGAAAGGCGGGGACCAAAGTGTCCGGAGTTGAAGAGCCGGGCAAAGGCGAGCTGGCCGCCCCGCTCGAAGATGTAGGCCTGGATCGCCGCCACGTTGCCATCGGGGCCGGTGAAGACCTCGACAAACCAGACGTAACCGACGCCGGCCGCTACGGCCTTGACCGACGGCCCGTAAACACGGGAGCGGTCCCACAGGTACCGCAGCTGGTTGTGGTACATCTTGGAAGGGAAGGGGACGTCCGGAGGGGCGGAGGCAACCGTGAACTGCGCCCTTGATCGCGCGCCGGCCTTCTGGGCCAGGGCCTGCGCCCAGTCGCCTCTCCATTGCCTCTGGTGACCCGGGGCGTACATGACCGGCTCCACCAGGATCCGGCTTGTGTCGAACCGGGTTTCAAGCCTGCCGAAGGCGGCGCGGCAGATGGCCAATTCTGACTCCGGGGGCACCCCGAACGCGCGGGCCAGCGGGTAAAGGAGTATCTGTTCAGCGCTTGCCGAAGAGCCTAAAGCCGCCACGCCCGTCAAAATGAAACCCACCGACGCCACGATCACTGCCGGCGCTCTCATATATGCGGATCGTATCCTAGCGCCTGCGCAAAAGCTGCGCGTTTCTTGCGAAATTGGTCAGACCGGGACCCGCCGCCTGCCCGGTGCCATCAGTGATGGGTGACGAGCGTCAGCACGATGCAGCCGGCGACCGCGATGACCCCGCCGACGATCGAGCGGTGGGACGGACGATCGCCCTCGAGCCAGAATGCGATCGGGATCGATACGAGCGGGGACGTCGCCACAATTGAGAGGACGACGCCGCTCGGCGTTGTCGCAAGGGCCCATTGATAGCAGCCGACACCGGCCACGGGGCCGGCGAGCCCGTTGGCTAGTGTCCACAGCCAGCGGGCGCCCGACTCCGCCGGCGGCCGCGGTCGCGAGGCCGGAAGCCTTCGGACCAGACGCAGGACCCAGAACCAGCAGAGGGTGAAAGCGAGCCCAGCCAGCATCCGCTCGTATGCGGACGTAAGCCCGAAGGTCACGTTCGAGACCGACTCGCCCGCGGCGGCCGCGACCATGACCGCCTTGCGGGTGAGGAGCGCGGCGCCGAGGCCCTGGCCGCAGGCCCCGATGAATCCGTAGAGAAACCCAATCGGCTTAACCCGGACGTGCGGTGGACTCGAGCGGCTCGGCATGATGGCCACGGCGACGCCGAGAAGGATCACCGTGCCGCAGATGATCTGCAAGGGCGACAGCCGGGTCCCAAGCCACCACCATTCGCCGAGCGCCGCGAGGGGCGCCGCAACGCACTGAACCATGAGAATCGTGATTCGCGAACCGAGAAGAGGCAGGGCGCCGTACGAGCCGAGGTCGCCGACCCCGAGTCCGATGATTCCGCTGAGGAAGAACCATGCCGTTCCCGCACTCGAGAAGCCGCCGCCCAGCGTGTGGGCGAAAAGCCCGAGAACGAGGACTCCGATTATGAGCCTGCTCAGATTCGCCCGCAGGGTGCCCAGCAAACGAATGCTGTGGCTGGCGCATGTCGCGTTGAAGGCGAAGAAAAAGGAGGCCAGGAATGAGGGGAGCACGGGCGGAATCGAGATTCAGCTGGGCCGGCCGACCAGCGCCAACACGAAAGCAAGATCCTTGTGCAACACGCATCGGCCAGATGGCACCCTAAAGGGGCGAGCTTATCAGAGGGAGGGGAAGAACTTCACAGGAATCTCACAGGCCTTGTCCCGTTTTGGAGGTTGTTTCCGCGCAGGTTCGAGCTGGTGCGGACCTAGGTATGTTGAATTAGGCGCGAATCTCATTTGGATGGGTCATCTGCCCTGCGGAATTGGACTGCAACGGGTGATCAAAACACGGGCCGAGCTATGCGACGGCTAGCTTTCCCGGATCGATGATCGGCTTGATCTGCGCGTAAGACCTGCCGCCGGCACGGCGAGCTGCAGACAAGTCATACATGGACTGCAGGTTTAGCCAGAATTGTGCGTTGACCCCTAGGAAGGCTCGCTCGAGGCGAAGAGCGGTGTCGGCAGTTACTGAGCGCCGGCCGTCGCGAATCTCGTACAGGCGTGAAGTAGGAATTCCCGTGACCTCGGCCAGCCGATAATAGCTGATGCCGAACGGACCAACAAAATCGAGGTTGAGGACGTCCCCCGGATGGGGATTCTTAGCGAGCCTTATAGCGTTATGCATGGGAAGCTTGATGTGTCTTAGATTCGTGTGTGGGAACGGTGTTCAGTGATAGTCGACAATCTCGACGTGATGCGCATGGCCGTCGCGCCAGACGAAACAAAGGCGCCATTTCTCTGAGATGCGGATGGGATGTTGACCTTGACGATCATGCTTGAGGGCTTCGAGTTGGTTTCCTGGTGGAAAGCGGAGGGCGGATAGTTCGGTGGCTGCGGCCAGCATGCGCAGTTTGCGCAGGGCAGTGTCTTGAATGTTCGCAAATCGGCGGGAATGTTCCTCCTTGAAAAGCTGCCCGGTGTGGCGGCATCGGAAGCTTTGAATCACCATGCCACTATACGAAAAGCAGATATATCCGTAAAGCGGACAGCTCTGAATTTGCGCGCCGCATGCAAACGATGCGCCCGCCAGATTCAGCTATACACAGCGACATTGGTCTTTGCGCATAATCTATGTGGTGCAGCGCATAGGTTGTGTTATGTTGCGTGCCGAATTATGTGAAGCGCGACGGCAGAATCCCCTCGTGTTGAGAATGAAATAGACGGGCGATCGCTGCACATAGTTAGGAAGA
>CAZHPC010000036.1:0-25380 GCA_964534685.1 uncultured Opitutaceae bacterium | reverse complement strand
CGAAACCTTCCCTCTCCGAAAGGTTGCGGGGACCCGCGTAGACGCCCTTGGCACTTGCAGCGAGCTCGCCAAAGGTGCGGGTCGGCTTTGCCGTCAAGAGGAACCGCTCACCCGATTTTCCGTCAACGATCTCTACAGCGTGGCCCTTGCGGGCGGCCGCCTTAGCCTTTGGAAATTCGCGCATCAACGAACGGGTGGAAAACTTCATGTTTGACACCCTGTCAGACACCTCAGCTACGTCAATGCTACGGGGGTGATCCGTTGATTCAACCTATGTGAATAGGCGCAAGCTCGCTGACGTCACGCGTGCTTCTCCGGGATTCGCTTCGCCACGATCTCCTCGGTGGCGAAATCCCCCACCTTGCGCGTGAACTTGATCTCGTTGTCGCCGGTCATCTTGCCGGTGTACTCGATCACGAGGTCATTGCCCTGGAAATCCAGCTTCTCGACGAAGAAGATTCCGTCCTTGGTGACCTTCCCCTGTTCGATCGCAACCGAACTCTTGTCGCCGCCGCTTCGCTCGCCCTCCGCCGTGCCGGTCAGCTTCTCGCCGTCGACCTTGAAGGTGAAGACGTACTTCTGGACGCCGATCTGGGAGTCGAACTCGGACTGCCATTTTCCGGTGATGTCGGCTGCGCGGGCGAGCCCGGCGAGACAGAATGCGGTGCAGATTGCCAGGAGTAAGCGGATCGGGGTTTTCATGGGGGTTTGAGGCATTCTGAAGCGCGGGGTTCAGGGGTCAACGCCGCGTTCCAGGCGGAAAGAGGGAATTGGATGCGGGGCTGGCGCATCGCGGAGCGACGCGCGGGACTATTTGGCTTGAGGTTCGGGCGGCCGAGGGGATGTATCGGGCTATGCCCCGTCCCCAAGTTTCCCGCCGCGCTGCGGCATCCCGTTTACCCCTCGCCGCCGGGTCCCTCCTCGTGGCGCTCGTGTGCTCGGTCCCGGCATTCGCGTCCGGCGATTTCACCCGGGGCGTGGGCGTCTATCCGGGCGATCCCGCGGCGTTCCAGGGTCCTGCGTCGGTCACGGACAACGCCACGTACCGCAACCTGGCGCTTCATCGCCCTGCAACCGCGTCGAGCAACTATGACTACAACCTGACCGCGCAGCTTGTAACCGACGGCATCATAGACCAGCGCACGCCCCGCTGGCTGATCGCGTCCTCGAGCGCCGAGGGCATTCTGCCAAGGTCAGAAAGGGAGCATCTGGTCGATGACTATCTGGGAACGGGGATCAACCTTCCGGCCGCGGGCGGCTGGGTGCAGGTTGAGCAGGCGGGGCGCGAGCAGGTGCCCGACGTCGACCGCATCGAGGTGATCGCGATTCCCCGCACCGAGGACAAGAATCCGCAGCGCTGGAGCTGCGTGGTCACAGCCTCCGACGACGGCACGACATGGCGGGAGCTTGGGAAGGCTAGCGCGGAGGAGAGCCTGGCCTCCAAGACCTTCTGGAACCCGACGATCCTCAAGCCGGCGTTTGACGTTCCCATGAACGGGAAGGCCCGCTTCTACCGCGTGCAGGTGGATGCGCCGTCGGTGACCGGCTGGCGGATTGAGAGCATCAACACCTTCGCCAAGAGGAAGCGCGTGGAGCTCGGCGGCCCTTACGACTTCACGAGCGCGTGGAAGAGCGCGGGAAACGGGGCTGAGTGGATCCAGGTGGATTTGGGAGCTGAATGCACCTTCGACCGCGTCGTCCTGCACTGGATCCAGCGGGCCGCCGAGGGTGCGATCACGGTCTCCGACGACGGCGAGAGCTGGCGGACGCTCCTGCAAATTTCCGCGACCGCGGACGACTACCCGCTGCCAAAGCCCGCGAACGCCCGCTACGTGCGGCTCCAGATGGACCGTCCCGCTGCGCCCGACGGCTACCTCCTGAGCGAGCTTCAGGTCTTCGGCAGGGGAGGGCCCGTGCCGCAGGCGCGGACGGCGCCGACACCGCTCTTGGGCGCGCGACAGGACCTCGTGCGCGGCTTGTGGCGCCTCCAGCGCGACTCGCTCGTGGCCCTTGGAGGCGAGGCGCTCTCGCAGCCCGGTGCGGACTGCAGCGGCTGGCTGCCGGCCACCGTTCCGGGTTCCGTTCTCGTGAGCTACCTGAACGCGGGGGCGCTTCCGGACCCGAACTACGGCGACAACCAGCTGCAGATATCGGACTCTTTCTTCTACGCGGATTTCTGGTACCGCGACGAGTTCACCATCGCCGCCCCGGATTCCGGCGGGAAGGTCTGGCTCAATTTCGACGGGATCAACTGGAAGGCCGACGTCTACCTGAACGGCGGGCACGTGGGCCGCATCGAGGGCGCCTTCACAAGGGCGCGCTTTGATGTGACGGACCTTGCGCGAATCGGGGCGGTCAATGCGCTGGCGGTCCTCATCCACAAGCCGGACACGCCCGGAAGCGCCCGCGAGAAGACGGCCGAGGAGACCGGGGCCAACGGCGGCGCGCTCGGCCTCGACAACCCGACCTTCCACGCCACCGCGGGCTGGGACTGGATCCCCAGCATCCGCGGAAGGGACATCGGGATCTGGTCCGACGTGTACGTCACCTCGTCGGGGCCGGTGGTGCTCGAGCACCCGATGGTCTCCGCAAAACTTCCGCTTCCGGACACGAGCAGCGCCGACCTCACGGTCGAAGTGGCCCTTCGGAACACCGATTCGAAGCCGGTGGCAGGCGTGTTGCGAGGCCAGTTCGGAGACGTGCCCTTTGAGAAGCAGGTAGATGTGCCCGCGGGAGCGTCCACCGTGGTGAGGTTCGATACGTCTTCGGTCCCGGCGCTTCACCTGCAGAATCCCAGGATCTGGTGGCCCGTCGGCTATGGAGAGCCGAGCCTCTACGACGTCCGGTTGGAATTTGAGACCGCCTCCGGGGTACGCTCCGACTCGACGTCGTTCAAGACGGGCGTTAGGGAATTCACCTACGCAGAGGACAACGGAGCCCTGAAGCTCTTCATCAACGGCCGGCGGTTCATCGGCCGCGGCGGCAACTGGGGCTTCTCGGAGTCGAACCTCCTTTACCGCGCCCGCGAATACGAGGCCGCCGTGCGCTATCACCGCGAAATGGGCTTCACGATGATCCGCAACTGGGTCGGCCAGGTCGGCGACGACGCCTTCTACGAGGCGTGCGACCGAAACGGCGTCGTCGTCTGGCAGGACTTCTGGCTTGCGAACCCGCTCGACGGCCCGGAGCCCGAGGACAACGCCATGTTCCTGCAGAACGCCGAGGACTACATCGAGCGGATCCGCAACCACCCGTCGGTGGGCCTCTACTGCGGCCGAAACGAGGGCGACCCTCCGCCCGTCCTGAACGAGGGCCTCAAGAGGCTCGTTGCCACGCTCCACCCCGGGATCCGCTACGTCGCGAACTCCGCTTTCGGCGTCGTGAGCGGGGGCGGCCCCTACCATCTGATGCCGATCGACTACTATTTCGGCCAGCGCGCCACGACCAAGCTCCACAGCGAGCTCGGCATGGCGAACATCGTCAGCATGGACAGCCTGCGGCAGATGATGCCCGCCGTGGACCAGTGGCCGCAGGGCCAGGACTGGGGCCTGCACGACTTCACGACCCGCGGCGCCCAGCAGGGCGGGGAGCTTCGCAACACGATTGAAAAATCCTATGGCGGCGCCGCCAACGCGGAAGAGTGGGTGGAGCTGGCACAGTTCACCAACTACGACGGCCACCGGGCGATGATGGAGGCCCAGAGCAAGCACCGCATGGGCGTCCTCATGTGGATGAGCCACCCGTGCTGGCCCTCGTTTGTATGGCAGACGTACGACTACTATTTCGAGCCCACGGCCGGCTACTTCGGGGCGAAGAAGGGCTGCGAGCCCCTTCACGTCCAGTGGAACTCGCTTGAGGGAACGGTCGAGGTCGTGAACTACAGCGCCGGCCACCGGGCGGGCCTCCAGGTCAGCGCGGCTATCTTGAATCTCGACGGATCCGTCCAGTGGGAGAGGACCGCGACGGTCGACAGCGCGGAGGACAGCGTCCAGTCGCCCGTTACGCTCGCCTTCCCCGCGACAGGCCTGTCGCCGATCCACTTTGTGCGGCTGAAGCTCTCAGAGACGGGCAAGATTGTCTCGGAGAACACGTACATGCGCAGCCTGGCGACCTACACCGTCCCGGGATTCTCGCGCGGCCCGTTCCACATCCCCGACTACCCGGCGTTTGATTTTCGCGCGATCCGCTCGCTGCCGAAGGCGACCGTGCTCAGCGTCACCCAAGCCGAGCGCCAGGGCAGCCGTTGGATCCTGCGGACCGAGCTTACGAACATGTCGACGGCCCCGGCTCTGCTGGTGCACCTGAAGGCCGTGCGCGAGAAGAGCGGCGACCGCATCCTGCCGGCCCTGTACGACGACAACTACCTCACGCTGATGCCCAGCGAGAAGCGCAGCATTCGCACCGAGCTTGAGGAGGTGGACACACGGGGGGAGCGTCCCGCAATCGCGGTCGATGGCTTCAATATGGACCGCACGCAGACCCAGCACCGATGAATGAGGCGCCCCCGACCCGGGCGAGACCCGGTTTCAGCAGGGCTGGTGCCCCCAGTCGTTCTCCTTCAGCTCCTTCTCGAACAGGGCCATCTGCTCCTCTGGCGTAAGCTCCTTGGCAGGCGCTGGATTCTCCTTCGAGCCGGCATTCGTCCCCGCAGCCGGCTGTGGTTTGCCGGCGGACTTCTCGCGAACCGCGTTGGGCGGGCTCGGCTTGGATGGCTCTATATCCTTTGTGATTGAAACACCTTAACACCGATGCCGCCGTCTGTCACGCAGGTCCGGATCACCTGCCGGTGGAACCTAGATTTTTTGGAAACAGGGCCCGCTTGGAGCTTGTGCCGTCGATCGCACGGCGCACGCTGGACGCCCTCCGTACATAGAATCCCCTATCATTCCTGTGGCCTCCATCCTGCTCATTGACGACGATGCCGCGCTTCGTACCGTGACGACTGAAATCCTGCGCGAGGCCGGTTACACGGTTGACGAGGCGCCTGACGGCAAGAGCGCCCTCGAGCTCTACGAGGCAGGGCGTCATGACCTGGTGATCACCGACATCGCGATGCCCGACATGGACGGCCTGGAGCTCATCATGACCCTGTCGCACTCCGTTCCTCAGCCGCGCCTGATCGCCATCTCGGGCGACTCGCAGTTCAGCGAGTCTCTATACCTTCCAACGGCGCGCCAACTCGGCGTGCAGGGCACGCTTACGAAGCCGATACGGTCGGAGGCGCTGCTACAGACCGTGGCCAAGGTGCTCTCCTCCCCTGCGCCGCATTGAGGTCGCCGGGCGAGGGCCCATAACCCGGGCTACCCAGGCATATTCTGACGGTGAATGACTGCCGTTAATCAAAGGGTTTTGTCGCCCCGCGGTGTCTTGCCCTCAGCGTCCGTAGTGTTAACCTTGTGCCGCCCGAGGGACGGAATCCCATGCCGAACCTATCCCCGGTTCCAAAGCCCGCAGCGGCGGTGCATGCCGCCGCGCTGTTGGCTGTTGCGGGCGCCCTGATTGCGGCGTCGCCCGCCACGGCCCAGAGTTCGTAGCCGACGCCCTATACGTTCACCACCCTGGCGGGTCGTGCTGCGGGCGCCGTGAGCGTGGACGGCCTGGGGGTCTTGTCACCCTCGGGCGTGGCGGTCGACGGGGAGGGCAACCTTTATGTTTCGTGCACGGGCTACAGCATGATTCGCAAGGTGGCGCCTTCCGGCCTGGTCAGCCCGTTTGCGGGAACCTACAACGTGCTTGGCAACACGGATGGGCCGGGGTCCACGGCCACGTTCAATCAGCCGCTTGGCATCGGAATCGACCGAAGCGGCAACCTCTACGTTGCCGATGCGGGCAACAACACCGTCCGCAAGATCACACCGGCGGGCGTCGTGAGCACGTTTGCCGGCACAGCCGGGGTCGCCGGCGACGCCAACGGCACGGGGACCGCCGCGCAGTTCGACTATCCGGACGGCATCGCGGTGGATTCGGCCGGTAACGTGTACGTGTCGGAGTGGGTGAACTGCATGATCAGGAAGATCACGCCCGCCGGCGTCGTGAGCACCCTGGCGGGCGCCACTGGCGCAAAGGGGAGCGTCGACGGAACGGGGGCCGGCGCCAGGTTTGATCACCCTTCCGGTCTCGCTGTGGACGGAAGCGGCAATGTCTACGTCGCGGATTACATTAACGACACGATCCGTAAGGTGACACCCGAGGGAGTGGTGACCACGTTTGCGGGCTATCCCGGGCGCGCCGCCAGCGCTGATGGGACCGGAAGCGCCGCACGATTCTATACTCCGGCCGGAGTGGCCCTTGACGCGAGCGGCAATCTCTATGTCGCCGATTCGGGCAACAACACAATCCGGATGGTCACGCCAACCGGCGTCGTGACAACGCTGGCAGGAACCCCTGGATACTGGGGCATGCCGGGCGGAACGAACGGGACCGGCGCCGCGGCGGCATTCGCCGCGCCTCTTGGCATTGCCGCCGATGGGAGCGCGACCGTGTACGTCGCGGATACCGGCAATGCCGCGGTCCGTAAGGGCGTTCCCGACCTGGCCCCGCAGATCCAGGCGCAGCCGGCCAGCCAGTTTGCCGCCGCCGGCGGGAGCGCGACATTCTCGGTGACGGCCTCGGGCTCCGGAATGCTCTCCTACCAATGGAGCTTCAAGGGATCGCCGATCGCCGGGGCGACCGGCCCGTCCTACACGGTCGCGAACGCCCAGGCTTCCAGCTCGGGCGCGTACTCGGTTGCGGTCGCCGACGGAAACGGCTCGGTGACGAGCAGCGTAGCGAAACTGTACGTAAGCGCGGGTGCGCCGGGTGCGCGGCTCATCAACATCTCGACCCGGGCCCTTGTCGGGACCGGGGGAAACATCCTCATCCCCGGCTTTGTGGTCGGGGGCAGCGGCACGGAGACGCTCCTCATCCGCGCGGACGGGCCGAGCCTGACCGCGTTTGGCGTGTCAGGCGCCCTGGCGGCTCCGAGTCTCACTCTGGCCGCCCAGTCCTCGGGCGCCACGATCGCCGCAAACACGGGCTGGGGCACCAACGCGAACCCAGCCGAGATTGCCAGCACCGCAACCCAGGTGGGTGCGTTCGCGCTGGCCAGCGGCAGCGCGGACTGCGCCGTGATCGTTACCCTGCAGCCCGGTGCGTACACGGTGCAGGTTTCCGGTGTGGGAAATACGAGCGGTGTCGCGCTGGCCGAGGTTTACGAGGTGTCGTACACGGGGACCGCCCAGCTTGTGAACATCGCAACCCGGGCCCAAGTGGGCACTGGCGGCAACATCGTGATCGCGGGTTTTGTGATTGGCGGCGCGGGCGCTGAGGAGCTCCTCGTGCGGGCCGACGGCCCGAGTCTTTCGGCGTTCGGGGTCTCCGGGGCGCTGGCGCAGCCGAGTCTCACCGTAACCAACACTACGGGGACAACCGTAGGCTCCAACACGGGGTGGGGTGCGGGCTCCGATCCCGTCGAGATTGCAAGCGCCGCGAACTTTGTCGGGGCCTTCACGCTCGCTTCGGGAAGCGCGGACAGCGCCCAGGTTGTCAGCCTGACGCCGGGCGCCTACACAATGCAGGTCTCGGGCGTGGGCGGCTTGACTGGAATAGCCCTTGCCGAGGTCTACGAGATCCCCTGACGCGCGGGGGGTGCGGCGCGGAATCGCCGCCGCACTTTTCGGCATTTTATGACTGCGGTCCGGCACGTTTCGGCGCATAATCCGCCTAAAAGCACCCGTCATGAAGAAATCCCTCGGGGCGAAGGCCCTGCTTTACCCAACGCCGGTGTTTGTCGTCGGCACGTACGACAAGGCTGGCAAGCCCAACGCGATGACCGCGGCCTGGGGTGGCATCTGCTGCTCCCAGCCCCCCAGCGTCGCCGTGTCCCTGCGCAAGGCGACCTACACCCACGGATGCATCGTAGCGCGCAAGGCGTTCACGATAAGCATACCCTCGGAGGAGCACGTCAAGGAGGCGGACTATCTTGGGCTGGCAACCGGCAGGACCGCCGACAAATTCAAGGTGGCAAAGCTCACGCCGGTGAGGAGCGAGCTCGTCGACGCGCCCTATGTTAAGGAATTCCCGCTGGTTCTGGAGTGCCGGCTCACGCACACGATAGAGCTCGGACTGCATACGCAATTCGTCGGGGAGATCCTGGATGTGAAGGCCGATGAGGATGTTCTGGCTGGCAAGGGCCTCGTCGACATCAAGAAGATGGGGCCGCTTGTCTTCGCCCCGGACACGCAATCCTACTACGCCATCGGGCGTTTGGTGGGACAGGCGTTTTCTGCGGGCAACGAGCTTCTCTGAAGTTTGCGGGAACCGGGGCCGCGCGCGACCACCCCAGATTGAGTCACGTGTTTCCATCGGAACCATTTGCTCCAATAGGCTTTAGGGCTATTGTTGCATAACATGTTACGGTAGAGTCGAGTCTCTGAGCCTGCTGACGGCTTGAGGGTTTGACTTGACGCGGAATAATGACTGACTGGTCAGTCAGTATTAATCCATGAGCCCGGACAAGAAACAGAGAATCATGAAAGCCGCGGAGCAGCTCTTCCACACACGCCGCTTCCATGAGACGACCCTGGACGAGATTGCCAAGGCGGCCGATGTGGGGAAGGGGACGATCTACCTTTATTTCACCGACAAGGAGGACCTGATCTTCCAGGCCGCGGTCGAGGGATTCGACAAGATGTGCCTGCAGCTCCAGGAAAACGCCGCGCAGGGCGAGGCGTTTCGCGAGAGGCTGCTGCGTACCTGCGAGAACATCAGCATCTTCTTCAGGGCTCGGCGCCCGCTCTTCCGGATCATCCTTTCGGAGGGCGACCGCGACATGGAAAACGGCTCGGGCGGCCTGCAGCGGCGCTGGCGCGAGCGCCGGAAAAACATGAGCGATGCGGTCGCCGCGATCCTCTCGCGGGGAATGGCGGCGGGCGAGATCCGCACGGACGTGCCGACGGGAATCCTCGCCGAATACCTGCTCGGCATGCTGCGGACGCGCTCTTGGGAGCTCGAGGACTGGCCGGAGGCTCAGCGCAGCGTGGCCGGGGTTGTGGACCTTTTCCTGAACGGCGCGGGCAGTCGGGCTCCGGAGAGGAAACCAGCAAAGGAAACATGAGCAACGATGACAGATCCTCATCCCAGGTTCCCGCCCAGGCGGGATCGCAGCCCCGCGAGAACGGCGGCGCGGCGCCCGCCGGCAACGGCGAGCGCCGCCGCAGGAGCATCCTGATCGGGATCGCCGCCGTGGCTGCCATAGGGGCCGGCGTCCTCGCGTACTGGCTCATCTTCATGTGGGGAATCGTCTATACGGACGACGCCCGCTTTGCCGGCCATCTCGTGGACGTCGCCCCGGAGATCAGCGGCCGGCTGATCGACGTCGCCGTGCACGAGGGAGTCTTCGTCCGCAAGGGTTCGGTCATCTTCCGGCTGGATCCGGCGATTCCCCAGGCGGCTCTCGACAGGGCCGAGGCGCTGCTGACCTCCGCGCAGGCCGGCCTGGCGTCGAGCAGCGCGATGAACGAGAAGGCGGTCAACGGCAGCAGGCCCGAGGAGATCAGGGCGGCCGAGGCCACGGCGAGGCGGCTTCAGAGCGACGAGGGGCAGGCGCGCCTGGATCTTGAGAGGGCCAAGGCGCTCTTCAAGGACAACGCCGTCACCCAGGCCGAGTTCGACCGGGCCAGCTCCGCCTACGAATCCGCTCGCCAGGCCTCCGAGAACGCCTCGCAGAACCTGGCCCTTCTTCAGCACGGCACCCGCCGGGAGGACATCTCGGCCTCCAAGGCGGCCGTGGAGCTGGCGAGGAGCCGGGTGAAGGAGGCCGAGGCGGCCGTGGATAACGCCCGCAGCGACCTGGCCCGGTGCACGGTCAAGGCGCCGTTTGATGCCTGGGTCGTGCGCCGCTGGCTTGATCCGGGCGCGATGCCGCTCACGGCCCAACCGGTCGTGAGCCTGTTCGACCCGGCCACGCTGCGCGTGGACGCCAACATCGAGGAGAAGTACCTCCATGAGGTTGCGATCGGCGACCAGGCGGACATCTCGGTGGACGCCTTTCCGTCGCTTCGCTTGCACGGGCGCGTGACCGAGATCCTGCGCGCCGCCAACTCGGAGTTCAGCCTGATTCCCGCCGAGGGCGTCTCCGGAACCTTCATCAAGGTCACGCAGCGCGTGCCCCTGCGGATCGCGGTCATTGCGCCGGCAGACCTCGCGATCGGGCCGGGCCTTTCGGTCGAGGTGCGGATCCATTCCGGCACGGCGACGCGTGGCGAGCCCGCGCATGACTAGCGGCGAGAGCCTGCGGGCCAACCGGTGGGGCGTGCTGGGCATCATCATGCTCGGCACGTTCATGGCCGTGCTCGACTCGAGCATCGTGAACGTGGCACTGCCGCACATGATGAGCACGTTTGGCGTCGACCGGGAGCAGATCGAATGGGTGGCGACGGGCTTCATGCTGACCTCGGCCGTCGTCATGCCCTTCGTCGGCTGGCTGACAAACCGGATAAACTACAAGGCCCTCTACCTGGGGAGCCTTACCCTCTTCACGGTGGCCAGCGCCCTCTGCGCCATGTCGTGGAGCTACGAGTCCCTGATCGCGGCCCGCATCCTGCAGGCCATGGGCGGCGGCGCCATCCAGCCGATCGGCATGTCCATCGTGGCCGAGCTCTTTGAGCCGCGGGAGAGGGGCAGGGCGCTCGGCATCTGGGGCATGGGCATCATGGCGGGGCCCGCAATCGGGCCGACCCTCGGCGGCTACCTGACCGATGCGTACAGCTGGCGGACCATCTTCTCGGTCAACCTGCCGGTCGGTGTCCTGACGCTGCTGGCCGGCATGATCGTCATGCGACCGATACGGGCCCAGGGCGCACGCCAGTCGTTCGACCTGTACGGCTACATCTTCCTATCGATGGCGCTGATCGCCGGGCTCACGGCCCTCTCCAACGGGCAGACCAAGGGCTGGGACTCCGATTACATTCACATCTGCGAGGCGATCACGGTCGTGGGTGCGGTGATGTTCATCGCGGTGGAGCTGGCGGTCGAGCAGCCGATCCTCGACCTGCGCCTTTTCCTCATCCGGAATTACCTGCTGAGTAACCTGCTGGCCATCTTCCGCGCGATAGGCCTCTTCGGCAGCGTCTTCCTGTTCCCGATCTTCCTGCAGAACCTCATGGGCTACACCCCCGTGGAGGCCGGCCTCTGGATGCTTCCGGGCGCAGTCGCGGTCGGCCTGACAATGCCGGTTGCGGGATGGCTCGCGGACCGGTACCCGCCGGCGGCGCTCACATCCGTGGGCTGCGTCCTCGTCGGCAGCTCGCTTCTCCTCTTCGGCCTCCTCGATCCGCTGTCCCAGTGGCCGATGCTGGTGCTGCCGCAGATCACCCGCGGCGCGGGGCTTGCGCTCATGATGGCGCCCCTGATGGCCGCGTCGCTCAACGCCGTCCCGCGTCGCGAGATGCCCATGGCGAGCAGCTTCCTCAACGTGTTCCAGAACGTCGGGGGCTCGCTGGGGATCGCCCTCCTGAACACCTTTGTGACCAACGCCATCCACGTGCATGCCGTGCGCATCGGCGAGACAATCCCCAGGGAGTCCCAGGCGTTCGTGGTCCGCCTCGGCTTCCGGGTCATGCCGATGGTCGCCCGCCACGAGCCGGGCCTCGTTGCGCACTCGGGCTCCAAGGTCATCTTCGCCGCGGCCGACGGGATTTCCCGTCGCGCCCAGGTGCTCGGCTTCGACAACGGGTTCGTCCTGGCAGGGATGATCCTGCTGTCCGCGATTCCGCTTTGCTTCCTCCTTAAGCCCGCGGCACATCACATGCAGGAGGATGAAAAAGACGCCGGCACCGTTGCGGCCGAGTTCCTCGCGGATTAAGTCCATACCCATGAAAATCGAATCAAACACGGTCCTGATCACCGGAGGCGCTACGGGCATCGGTCTGGCGCTGGCCGAGCGCTTCCTGCGCGCGGGCAGCGAGGTCATCGTCTGCGGCCGGCGCGAGGACAAGCTTCGCGAGGCAAAGGCGAGCCATCCGCGTCTCCACACGAGGATATGCGACGTGTCGAACGAGGCCGACCGCCGCTCGCTGCTCGCATGGGCGACGGCCGAGTTCCCCAGGCTCAACGTGCTGGTGAACAATGCGGGTGTCTGGAACCCGCTGCAGATCGCCCAGGCCGGGCCCTTTGAGAGGATCCACCAGGACATTGCCATCAACCTCGAGGCGCCGATCCACCTCTCGCAGCTCTTCATCCAGCACCTGCACGCGCAGGAAGCCCCGGCAATCGTGCTCGTGACCTCGGGGCTCGCCTTTGTTCCGATGGCGAGCGTCCCGATCTACTGCGCCACCAAGGCCGCGCTCCACTCCTTTGTGCTCTCGATGCGCCACCAGCTCGCGACGGGCCCGATCACCGTTGTCGAAATCGCCCCTCCCCACGTTAACACGGACCTTGGCACGCCGGGCTCGAACGCCTCCGGGATGCCGCTGGACGAGTTCGCGGACGCCGCGATGACCGGCCTGGCCCGCGGGGACCTCGAAATAACGTGCGGATTCTCAACGAAGGCGAGCCGGGCCTCCCGGACGGAAATCGACGTCCTCTTCAGGGAGCTTAATTCGCCGAGGCATTAGCGGTTCTGATGGGTGAGCAAGCGTTGCGTCAAGGCCGCCGCCCACGGGCCGACACGGAGGTTACGCATGTCGTATTCCGGGCTTTTTGAGCCCGCACCATTAGAAATCGTAACGCTGGAACGGACGCATATCGCGTGCCGCTTATGCCGGATCGAACTCGTTGACAATGGGGGAGCGGGAAGCACTTTTGGTTCTCCCAAAAATGGTATTGCCCGTATCCACCCCAACCCCTGGGGCAGGCCCCGAATTATCCAAAGACCGACTCGCCGTTAACGACGTTGTCATCCGCCTTGCGGGCAATTCGCAGGACGGCATCCAGACGATCGGGGGCTTCCTCGCACGCCTCGCCGGGCGCTCGGACCAGGAGGTCATGACGTACATGACCATCCCGTCGACGATCTCGGGCGGCCCGTCCATCTTCCAGGTGCGGATGGGCAACGGTGACATCCTCTCCTCCGGTGACCAGGCCGACGTCCTGGTGGCCTTCTACCAGCACAGCTACGAGAGCCACATCAACTCGCTGCGGCCTGGCGGTGTCCTGATCTACGACAGTGACCACGTTGTGCCGGACCAGGAGGACCGCCGTTTCAAGGCCATCGGGATCCCGATCACCGGGGCGACGGTCGAGGCCGTGGGCGGTTCTTCCAAGGACAAGGGCAAGAACCTCTTCGTGCTGGGGCTCCTCGCCCGGATCTTCAGTCTGGACGTCGCCAAGATCTCGGGGCTCATCTCGGAGCGTTTTGGCGGAAAGTCCGAGGACATCGTGCGCAACGCGATGCTCGCCTTCGACGCGGGCTACGCGACGCCTGCGGACAACCTTCGCGACTGCCTCTACCGCTTTGAGGCGCCGGCGCGCCCCAACGGGCGGCCCCAGATCACGACGGACGGCAACCTGGCCCTCACCTACGGGCTCATTGCCGCGGGCGTGCGCCACGGCGCGGGCTACCCGATCACGCCCTGGACGACCGTGATGGAGACGCTCCGCTCAGAATTGTCCAAGTACGGCGGGATCTTCGTCCAGGCTGAGGACGAGCTGGGCGCGATCGGCTATGCGCTCGGGTTCGCGTATTCGGGGCACCTCGCCGTGACCGGAAGCTCCGGGCCGGGGCTCTCGCTCAAGATGGAGGCCCTTGGATGGGCGGTGATGGCGGAGATGCCGCTCATCGTGGTCAATGTGCAGCGGGGCGGCCCGAGCACGGGCCTTCCGACGAATGTCGAGCAGAGCGACCTCATGCAGGCGATCTATGGGAGCCACGGCGACGCACCCCGCGTCGTGCTGGCGCCGAAGGATGTCGAGGAATGCTTCTATGTCGCCCTCGAGGCCGGCAGGATCGCGCGCGAGTACAGCACGCCCGTCATCATCCTCACCGACCAGGCGCTTGCCACCCGGATCGAGGCCTTCGACGAGCCCGACCTTGCGAAGCTCATGGTCGACCCGAAGCCGGACCTGTCTCCCCGCGGGGAGGACTTCGAGCCCTATCCGCTCGACAAGATCACCCGCCACGCGCCGCCCGGCGCCTCGATCGCTACCGGAAAATACCCTTCCGTGAGCGGCCTTGAGCACGACGAACTCGGACATCCCACCGGCAATCCCGCCCTTCACATGAAGATGACGGCCAAGCGCCGCGAGAAGCTCAAGACGCTCGGCGCGTCGCTTCCGGTGCCCGAGGTGTTCGGGGACCCCGACGGGGACGTCCTCGTCGTGGGATGGGGATCGACCTGGGGGCCGATCCGCGAGGCGGTCGGCAAGCTGAGGGAGGGCGGGATGAGGGTGGGTCAGATCCATATTCGCAACCTGCATCCCTTGCCGCCGTCGCTCGAGGGGATCTTCGCCCGCTACAAGAGGGTTCTCGTCATCGAGATGAATGACGAGGGCCTCTACGGGTTCGGTCAGCTGGCGACGCTGCTCAGGGCGCGCTACGCCCTGCCTTCCATCGGCAGCATCACCAAGACGGACGGACTCACGTTCAGGATCTCGGAGATCGTGAACGGTGTGAACCGAAGCCTCGGCCGCAGCGGCTCCAACGGCGACCGCGCCCAAACCCCCAGAATTTGACCACCATGTCATCCACCTCCGCAGCCGTTGCCACGATCCAGCCCCTTCCAAGGGTTCCGCTCACCAAGAAGGTCCTGACGGCCGACCACCCGACCTGGTGCCCGGGGTGCGGCGACTTTGCCGTCCTGGCCTCGTTTTACCGCGTCCTGGAGAAGCTCCAGTACCCCCACCAGAACATCGTCACGATGGCGGGCATCGGCTGCTCGTCGCGCTTCCCGTACTTCGTCAACACGCACGGGGTGCACTACATCCACGGCCGCTCGCTCCCGTTTGCCGCGGGCGTCAGCCTCGGGCGCGACGACCTGCATGTGTTCGTCTTCGGCGGCGACGGCGACGGCTTCTCTATCGGCGGCAACCACCTTGTCCACACGGGCCGCAAGAACGTGAACCTGACCTACGTGATCATGGACAACTTCGTGTACGGGCTCACGAAGAAGCAGACCTCTCCCACGTCCCCCATCGGCTTCAAGTCGAAGACCGACCCGACCGGGTCCATCGACCAGCCGATCAACCCGATGCGAACCCTTGTGAACTGCGGGGCGAGCTTTGTCGCCCGCAGCCACGCAGGCCAGGTGAACCACATGACCGAGATGATGGAGCGCGCCGCGCGCCACGAGGGGTTCTCCGTGGTGGAGATCCTCTCCGAGTGCGTGGAGTTCTACGAGGGCGCGTTTGACGCCGCGGTGCCCCGCAAGGGCGGGCAGTTCAGGACGATCGAGCTCAAGAAGAACGACGGCACGCCCGAGGACGCCCTGCGGCACGACCCGTCCGACGAGGTGGCCGCCTTCAGGCTGGCCTCGGAGCCGTGGCCCGGGGTTTTCGGGGTTTTCTACGAGTCGAACCGTCCGACCAAGAACCGCCTCGAGGCGGGACTGATCAGCAAGGCCCGCGAGAAGACCAAGTCCGCCTCGGACCTCGAGGTGCTCCAGGCGACGTTCCGGCGCATGCGCTAGGCTCCGGCCGCCCGCCACACCTGCGGCTGATGGCCGCTTTAACCCGACTAATTTCGGGATTTCCTCGACGCCTTTTATCGACAACCGGTCCAACCCCCGCCAGCATCACCCCATCATGAAAACCCTGCTTTCCATCGTCTCCGTGCTCGCATTTACAGCCAGTGCCGCAATGGCCGCCGACGCCTCAGCAAACTGGGGGACGCTCTGCGCCTCGTGCCACGGCAAGGACGGCGCGGGCCACACGAAGGCGGGCAAGAAGCTCGAGGTGAAGGACCTGACCTCCGCCGACTACCAGAAGACCTTCACGGATGCCGACGCCTTCAATTCCCTCAAGAACGGCTTCAAGGCGACCGACGGCACCGAGAAGATGAAGTCGTTCGCCGAGAAGCTTTCGGATGACGATATCAAGGCACTCGTGGCGTACGTCCGCGCGATGGCCAAGTGACTGAGCCCGCGCCAGCCCCCGATTCGTCCGATCGCGGTCGGCAGTCCAGCTGGCGCAACTGGTGCAGCGTCGCCGGGGCGATCGTAGCCACCGGCAGCCTCTTTGCGTTCTTCTTCCTGTTCACCCTGGACATTACGGGGAGCGGCAGGACCAATCCGTACCTCGGCATCCTCTCTTACGTCGTCGCCCCCTTCTTCCTGGCGACCGGCCTGGCACTGGTCTTCATCGGCTGGTGGAGGCAGAGGAGGGAGCTGGCGAGGCTCCGCGGCATGGGGCAGCCTTTGCCGCTTGCGATCGATCTCTCCAGGGCGCGCGACCGGCGAATCCTGGGCATCTTTGTCACGGGGAGCTTTGTCTACCTCCTGCTGACCGCGATCGGAAGCTACCAGACCTACATCTACACGGAGTCCGACAGCTTCTGCGGGATGGTCTGCCATTCGGCCATGGGGCCGGAGCTCACCGAATACCGCCGAAACGCCCACGCCAGGGTCGCCTGCGTCGACTGCCACGTGGGCCAGGGGGCCGCGAACTACATCGACGCGAAGATCAACGGGGTCCACCAGCTCTACGCCATCACGTTCAACGCGTTCCCCCGGCCGATCCCGACGCCGATCCACAACCTGCGCCCCGCCCGCGAGACCTGCGAGAAATGCCACTGGCCGGAGCGGCACTCCGGGAACCTTGAGCGCACGCTCCCGCGCTTCCTCTCGGACGAGGCCACCACGCCCTACACGGTTCGGCTGCTCCTGATGGTGGGGGGCAGCGACACGGAGCATGGAAAGCCGAGCGGCATCCACTGGCACACGGGCAGGGATACGAAGGTCGAGTACTTCGCCTCCGATCCCCAGCGCCAGACGATCCCGTGGGTGCGCGTGACCGACAGCGCCGGCGTCGTCACGATCTACCGCAAGCCCGATTTCAAGGGAGAGCCCGATCCCGCCGGCATCCGCCAGATGGACTGCATCGACTGCCACAACCGGCCGGCCCACCGCTACAGCTCGCCCAATGACGCCGTCGACCAGGCGCTCGACCTCAAGCGGATCGACCGGACGCTCCCGTCCATCAAGCGCAACGCGGTCGACCTCCTCACCCAGGCGTACACCACGAAGGCCGAGGGCGAGTCGAAGATCGCGAGCGGCCTGCGCGCGAAGTACCCCGGCAGGCCGATCGACGACTCCGTGGAGGCCGTCGTTGCCGTGTATCGCTCCAATTTCTTCCCCGAGATGAAGGCGGACTGGAGCAAATACCCCGAGAACATAGGCCACATGGACAATCCCGGCTGCTTCCGCTGCCACGACGGCAAGCACGTCTCGAACAACGGCCGACCGATGCCGGCGACGGAGTGCAACAGCTGCCACGTCATCCTGGCGCAGGGCGCCGGCGCCGAGCTGGCGCGGCTGGCGCCGAACGGAGTCGCCTTCAAGCACCCGTCGACTGAAATCGACGGGCTAGGGCTCATCTGCAGCGACTGCCACAACGGCAAGAACCAGGACAACTAGGGAGTGCGCTGGAGAGGGGGCGGATTCGCCGGCGGGGAGACATCCCGCGGCCGGGTGCGCTCAAAAGAGCCCCAGGAGCTGTCCCGGGAAGAGCCCGAACCAGACAATGAGCCCCGCGGCCGCAAACAGGGAGAGCGCCATCGCGGGCGGCACCTTGATCGACGAGGCGTCCGCCGCCGGTTTTGCGACCAGCGCCTGCTTGAGAACGATGAGGTAGTAGTAGAGTGCCACGGCGCTGAGCGCTATCGCCAGCACCGCCAGGGAGCCCGCGGGGGCGGCCACGCCGCCAAGCCGGATCGCGGCCGCGAAGACCGTGAACTTTCCGAAGAACCCGGCGAGCGGGGGAATCCCCGCGAGCGAGAGGATGTAGACCGCGAGGCACGCAGCCAGGAACGGCGAGCGCTTGTGGAGCCCGGCCAGGTCGCTTATGGATTCGCAGCGACCCGCGCGCTCAACGGCGCAGATGACCCCGAACGCCCCTACGGTCGCGAGGCCGTAGGTCGAAGCATAGTAGAAGAGGGGTGCCGGGCCCGCGCGGCCCGCGGCCATCACCCCGAGCAGCATGGCCCCCGAGTGGGCGATCGCCGAGTATGCGAGCAGCCGGCGGATGTTGGTCTGCGCGAGGGCGACAAGGTTTCCGAGAAGGAGGGACGCGGCGACGATGGCGGCGACGGCCGGGAGCCAGCCGGGCCCCGCGTTGAACGACGCGGGGTTGCCTGCAGCCGCGCCGAGGCCCGGCCAAAGGAGCCGTGTGAAGAGGGTGAAGCCGGCGAGTTTGGAGGCGGACGCGACGAGCGCCGCGGACGGGGCCGGGGCGCCCTGGTAGACATCGGGGGCCCACAGGTGGAACGGGGCGGCCGCGGTCTTGAAGCCGAACGCCACCAGGACCATCACGAGGGCCACCATGAGGAGGGGATTGGCTCCCTGCACCGAGATCTGCTTCGCGATCTCGGGAAGTTCGATCGAGCCCGTCACCCCGTAGATGAGGCTGAAGCCAAAGAGGAGGAATGCCGCGGCGATCCCGCCGAAGAGGTAATACTTGAGCGCCGCCTCGGCCGAATCAGGCCTCGTGCGGTCAAATCCCGCGATCACATAGAGCGAGAGGCTCGCGAGTTCGAGCGCGAGGAATACGATGAGGAGCTGCTGCGCGGCCGCCATCAGGGTGAGCCCGGCGGCCGCCAGGAGGATGACGGCGACGTATTCCGCGGGCTGGCGCCGCGCCGTCGCACCGCGCGCGACGCCGAGCGTCAGAAGCGTCAACACGAGGACGCCCAGGCGCGTGGCGACCGCCAGAGGGTCGAGGATCAGGACGCCGCCGAAGACGGGCCCGGGCGTTCCGCCCCTCCATACATGCACGCATGCGGCAAGGACCGCCAGGCTTCCCATCCACAGGGCGAGCCGCAGCCGCTCATCAAGGCTGTGGCGCCGGAAGAGCGTCAGGTCGAGGCCGAGGACGGCAAGGGCGCCGAGGACCAGGGCCGCCTCCGGACCAAGCGCCTGAAAGAGGCCCGCGTAGTCAGGGCTCATGATGGGCCTCCCCTTAGGACGGTCTGAAAGAGCGGCGATTGCAGCGCCGGATTGATCCAGTTGAGCAGGATGTCGGGCTTCAGCCCGATCAGGACCGTCGCACTGATGAGGAGGATCGCCCCGGCCTTCTCCGCCAGCGTGATCGGCTCCAGGTGGGTGACCTGGCCCGCCGGCTGGGGCTTGTCGACGGAACCGAAGAAGCTCACCTGGATCGCGCGCAGCGTGAAGGCCGCGGCCACAAGCACACCCACGGCGCCCACGGCGGCCCACGCAGGGTTCGTCTTCCATGCGCCGACAAGGATGGTGAGCTCGGCCGGGAAGCCGCTGAAGCCGGGCAGGCCCATCGAGGCGATGCCTGCGATCACGAACACGGCGGCCGCGAAGGGCATGAGCCTGTGGAGCGGCATGGCGCGCAGCTCGGCGAGCTGCCGGGTGTGCGTGCGGTCGTACACCATCCGGCCGACGACGGCGAAGAGCAGGCCCGCGATGACCCCGTGGGAGAACATCTGAAGCACGGCCCCCCCGACCGACTGGAGGTTCGCTGCGGCGATGCCCAGCATGACGAAGCCCATATGGCTCACGCTCGAGTAGCCGATGACGAACTTAAGGTCCGTCTGCATGAGCGCGACAAGCCCCGCGTAGACGATGCCGATCACGGCCAGCCACGCGATGGGGGTCTGCCAGTAGGCGAATCCGACAGGCGAGAGGGGCAGGGCGATGCGAAGGCAGCCGTACGCGCCAAGCTTCATGACGACGCCGGCCAGGAGCATCGAGGCCGCGGTCGGGGCGGCCACGTGGCCCGTGGGCGCCCACGTGTGGAGCGGGAAGAGGCCCGCAAGCGTGGCAAAGCCGAAGAACACGAACGCGAAGACCACGATCTGCTGGTGCCTGGGCAGCGTCGCGGCCGCCTGGGCGAGGTCGCCGAAGGCGAAGCCGTGCCCGCCCCCCGCCGCGTAGACCCACAGCAGCCCCGCCAGGACCATCGCGCTTCCTGCGAAGGAGTAGAGCGCGAGCTTCATCGCCCCGTACTCGCGGTTCGTCGATCCCCAGATCGCGATCAGGAAGTACTTCGGCACGATGGCTATCTCGTAGAACGCGAAGAAGAGGAGGGCATCCGCGCTCAGGAACACGCCATAGACCCCGGCCACGAGGGTGAGGAACAGGGCGAAGAACTCGCCGGCGCGCTCCGTGATGTTCCAGGAGAAGAGAACCCCCGCCGTGGACGCGAGCCCCGTGAGGACGAGGAGCGTGAGGCTGATCCCGTCGGCCGCCAGGTGGTAGTGAACCCCCATGGACGGGAGCCATGCGTGATCCACGAGGGTCTGGAGGCCGGGGCCGGGGACAAAGCGGGTCGCGGCGAGGAGCGTCAGGGCCCAGGCCCCGGAGGCCGCCAGGAGCGCCACCCACCGCGCCGCACGGGCCGAGTGCCTGCCGGCCGCGAGCGCAAGCAGTGCGCCGGCGAGCGAGACGTAGATGCTCCAGGGAAGAAGGCTCATGGCAGCGTCAGGTGGTTCGCCCACGAGGTGATCAGCGGGTTGAAGAGCCCCGTGAGCAGCTGCGGAAGCACGCCCAGGATGAACATGAGGGCGACCAGCGGGACCAGGACGGAAAGGTCAAGGGGCTCCGCGTCGGAGAACTGGCCCGAGGCCGCGCCGGAGCGCGGGCCGTGGAACACTCTCTGCCAGAAGGTGAGCAGGAAGAAGGCCGTGGCAAAGAGCCCGAGGCAGGCCACAGCGGCCGCCCAGGGCACGAGACCCCACACGCCCCGGAAGATCAGGAATTCTCCGATGAACCCGTTGAGCCCGGGAAGGCCGAGGGACGAGAACATCGCGATGCCGCAGAGCCCCGCGAATACCGGCGCGGCCGCGCGCACGCCGCCGAAGTCGCCGATTCCCCGCCTTCCGCCTGAGCGTGCCTCAAGCATCCCGATGCAGTAGAACAGGGCCCCCGCGGAAAGGCCGTGGTTGAACATCTGAAGAAGGGTCCCGCTGAGCGCCGCAGCGGAGGCCTCGCTCGTGAGGCCGGAGCGGCCGGTGGCGGCCGAGACGGCGAAGAGGGCGAGGAGGCAGTAGCTCAGGTGGTTCACGGAGGAGTAGGCGACCATGCGCTTCAAGTCGCTCTGGCGCATCGCGGCGAACGCGCCCAGAACGGCGCCGCCCAGCGCGAGCCACAAGAGCGGCACGGCGGCCGCGTGCAGGGGTCCCGGGAAGAGCGGCCAGAGAATCCTAAGGAAGCCGTAGACGCCCATCTTGGACATCACTCCGGTAAGGAACATCGAGACGCCGGTCGGCGCCTCGGCGTAGGCCAGGGGCAGCCACGTGTGGAACGGATAGAGGGGAACCTTGACGGCGAAGCCGAGGAATACGCCGAGGAAGACGGCCTGCGGCCACCATCCGCTGACCGCCGCGAGCTTCGCTGCGAGCGTGCCGTCTGCGCCCATCTGGGAGAGCTGCGCGAAATCCAGGCTCCCGGTGGCGGCGAAGATGGCGGCGAAGCCGAGCAGCAGGAACGCGCTGCCGCCCATGGTGTAGATCACGAACTGATAGGCTGCCCGCGCCGCGCCGGGGCCTCCCCAGAGCCTGATGAGGAAATACGCGGGGATCAGGCTCAGCTCCCAGAAGATGAACCAGTGGAAGAAATCGAGCGCCAGGAAGACGCCGATCGCGGCGCCCTGAAGGATCAGGAAGAGGAGGCTGAAGAATCGCGTGCCGCGCTCCTGGCGCCAGGACGCGAGGAGGCCGGCAGGCGCCAGCAGGCCGGTCAGCATGACAAGCAGGAGGCTCAGCCCGTCGAGTCCCAGGTGATAGTGGACGTTGAGGGAGGCGATCCAACCGTGGCGCTCGACGAACTGGTATCCCGTCGAGGCGCAGTCAAAGCGGGCCAGCGCCGCCAGTGTAAGAACGAGGGTCGAGAGGCTGAAGCCGAGAGCCAGAACGCGGCTGGCGCGGGCGCCCAGCCGCGGCAGGCAGGCGAGCAGAAGGGCCCCGAGCCACGGGAAGAAGACCAGGAGCGAGAGCAACGGGAGGGGGCTCATCGGGAGCCTCCCAGAAGAACCAGCAGCGCCAGCACCACGAAGGCTATGGCGACCGTGCGCAGGTAGCCCTGGGCCTCGCCCGACTGCGCGCCCGAGTAGGCGCGGCCCAGGCGTCGGATGCGCTCGCTGAAGGAGTTGAAGCCGGCGTTGAGGCCGGACTCATCGACCTCGGTGTTCACGGATCCCGTGAATTCCCCGAGGAGCGCCAGGAACCCGACGGCGCCTCCCCAGACCCAGCGGTCGAGGAAGTCGGAGAACGCCGCGCCGAAGGTGTTCATGCGCCCGAGCGTGGCGGCGTAGAGCTCGTCGAGCTTCATCCGGGCGCCGAGGAAGCTGAAGAGCCTCGGGGCCGCCGCGGCGAACGGATCGGCGGCGTCGGCCGAGGCGCGGACCCTCCGCCCGTAGAGCGCCCAGCCGGCGCCGATGCCGGTGGCCACGAGGACGATGGAAAGCATCATGAGGCCGCCGCCCTCAAGGAGCGAGTGCGGCGGGACCGCCTCGCCGGTCAGTTTCGACTGCAGCCACGGCCACGCGGGGGTGCCGAGGAAGCCGAGGGCGACCGAGCCGATCGCGAGAATGACCAGCGGGACCGTGATCACGCCCCTGTTCTCGTGGGCTTGGGCTGCCTCGGGCGAACGCGGCGATCCCCAGAAGACCTCGCACAGGAGGCGGGTCATGTAGAAGGCGGTGAGGACGACGGCCGCCAGGCCCGCGTACAGGGGCAGCCGTGAGACGCCCCATTCCGAGGCCGCGTGCAGGATGGCCTCCTTGCTCCAGAAGCCGGAGAAGAGGAACGGCACGCCGGCCAGGGCCATCATGCCCACGGCGAAGGTCGCATAGGTCGTGCGCATCTGCCGGCCGAGCCCGCCGAGCCTGCGGATGTCCTGCTCGTGGTGGGCGGCGTGGATGACGGAGCCCGCCGCCAGGAAGAGGAGGGCCTTGAAGAAGGCGTGCGTGAGAAGGTGGAAGATCGCGGCGACCCAGGAGCCGACGCCGAGCGCAAGCATCATGTAGCCGAGCTGCGAGATGGTGGAGAAGGCGAGGACGCGCTTGAGGTCGCTCTGGGCGACCGCAATCGCGGCCCCGAGGAGCGCCGTGATCGCGCCGATGAAGGCCACGACCGTGAGCGCGTGGACCGGGTCCGCGGTCAGCACCTGGTCGTACGAGACCAGCGGGAAGACCCTCGCGATCAGGAACACGCCGGCCGCCACCATCGTGGCGGCGTGGATCAGCGCGCTCACCGGGGTGGGGCCCTCCATGGCGTCGGGGAGCCATACGTGGAGCGGGAACTGGCCAGACTTGCCGGCGGCCCCGCAGAAGATGAGAAGGCTGATCGCGGTCGAGACGGCCAGGCCGGAGGCGAGCGTCAGCGTGCCCAGGTTGCCGAGGACCCCGGCCTCAAGGACGCCGCTGCCCCCGTCGTAGAGGAGCAGAGAGCCCGTGGCGTCATAGAGCCAGACGAGCCCCAGCAGGAAGCCGATGTCGCCGATGCGGGTCGTGATGAACGCCTTCTTCGCGGCGGCGGCGGCCTCGGGCTTGTGGAACCAGAAGCCGATGAGCAGGTACGAGGCGAGCCCCACGAGCTCCCAACTGATGAAGAGCAGGAGCAGGCTGTTGGCGACGACGACGCCGAGCATCGCCGCCGCGAAGAGGCTCATGAAGCAGAAGAACCGGGCGAAGTTCTCGTCGGCCTCCATGTAGCCCAGGCTGAAGATGAAGATCAGCAGCCCGACCAGGCTCACCATGACGCACATGAGGGCGCTCAGCGGGTCGAGGAGCCACCCGAGCTCGACGACGCCGTTTCCCAGGTCGAACCAGCGGAAGTTGTGGAAGAGGTGCGCCGAGGGGGCCGCAAGCGCGCTTCTGAGCGCAAGGCACGAGAGGACGAGCGCCCCGGCCATGGCCGCGATCGCCACGCCCGCGGCGAAGCGCCTGCCGCGCCTCGGGGTAAGGGCCCCCATGCCGGCCGCCAGGAGCGGCAGCGCGGGGATGAGCCAGAGGGCGTCGACCATCGCGTTCATGGGTCAGCCCCTCAGGCGGTTGGCCTCCGGGAGGCGGATGTTCCTCTGGTGGCGGTACACGGAGATGACGAGCGCAAGGCCGACCGCGGTCTCGGCCGCGGCGACCGCGATCGCAAAGACGGCGAAGATGACGCCGGTGGCGGGCGCGTGGGACGGGCCGAAGCGCCAGAACGCGATGAAATTCATGATCGCGGCGGTCAGCATGAGCTCGAGGCCGAGGAGGACCAGGATGCTGTTGGAGCGCGCCAGCGCGCCGGTGAGCCCGACGGCAAAGAGCACGCTTGAGAACGCCAGGCAGAGCTGCAGGTGGCTCATGGCTCGTCCTCCGGGTTGCCGGGCGATCCGCCCGCGGCCAGGACCACGGCGCCGATCAGGGCGACCGTGAGAAGGGCCGCGATCACCAGGAGCGACGCCGCGTGCGGCCCCATGAGCTGGTCGCCCAGCTGGCGGACGGTCACGGAGGGCGGGGGCGTCGGCGCCGACGAGAGGGGGGCGAGGGAGACGGCCGCAAGCAGGACGGCCGCAACCGCGGCACCCGAAAGGATGGCGTAGATTCCGCGGCTGCGGGACGCCGGCGGCGCGGCCACGTCGTCGCGGGAGCGGCGCGTCAGGAGCACGGCGAAGAGGACGGCCATCGAGATCGCGCCCACGTAGACAAGGAGCTGCGCGAAGGCGACGAATTCGGCGCCCGCCCAAAGGTAGAATGCCGCGACCCCCGCCCAGCTGACCGTCAGGAGCAGGACGCTGTGCAGCAGGTTGCGCCCGCTCATCGCCACGACGGCCGCGCCGACGGTCACAAGGGCTATGATGACAAGGACAGCGTTCATGCGTAGCGGTAGGTTCGGGGGCCGAGGCCCGTCGAGAGCCGCCGGCCCAGGAGAAGGAACGGCCCGGCGACGAGGGCGAGCGAGACGGCCCAGCGCAGAGGCTGGAGCGGGCCCGCCCAGGCAATGGTGAGCGACCAGAAGGCCGCCGTGCCGAGATTGATGAGCGCCAGCGGCACGAGGAACTTCCAGGCGAGCCGGGTCAGCTGGTCGATCCGGAGGCGGGGCAGCGTGGCGCGCACCCACATGAACCCGGAAAGGAGCGCGAGGAGCTTCACGGAGAACCAGGCGTAGGAGGGGATGAACTCGAGCTGGGGCAGCGGCGCATGCCAGCCGCCGAGGAAGAGCGTCACGGCCATGCCGCTCAGGGCGCACATCGCGAAGTACTCGGCCATGAAGAAGAGGGCGTACTTGAAGCCGGAGTACTC
>CAZHPC010000035.1:0-25464 GCA_964534685.1 uncultured Opitutaceae bacterium | reverse complement strand
TCCAGGGCATCACCGGCGACTTCGGCGGCCGCCACGCCGGGCTTTCCCTCGACTATGGCACAAAGGTCGTCGCAGGAGTCACCCCGGGGAAGGGCGGGCAGTTCTTCGAGCACGGCGCGCACCGGGTTCCCATCTTCAACTCGGTCGCCGAAGCCTCGCGAGCGACCGGTGCGATGGTCTCCGCAATCTTTGTGCCCCCGCCGTTCGCGGCCGACGCGGTCCTCGAGTGCGTCGATGCCGGCCTCGACCTCGCGGTGGCGATCACCGAGGGGATTCCGATCAAGGACATGGTGCGCGTTAAGCGAGCGATGGCCGGCAGGAAGACGCGCCTGCTCGGCCCAAACTGCCCGGGAATCGTGGCGCCGGGGGCCGGCGAGAAATCGTTCGGCGGGTGCCGCATCGGGATCGCGCCGGGCTACATCCACAAGAAGGGCAAGGTCGGCGTCGTTTCGCGCTCGGGCACCCTCACCTATGAGGCGGTCTACCAGCTCACGGTCCGCGGCATAGGCCAGAGCACCAGCGTCGGGATTGGCGGAGACCCGGTCAACGGAACGTCACATCTGGATGTGATCCGGATGTTCAACGACGACCCCGAAACCCTCGGGATCATCATGATCGGGGAGATCGGCGGCAACGCCGAGGCCGAGGCCGCGCGCTGGATCAAGGCGAATTGCAGGAAGCCCGTGGCGGGCTTCATCGCGGGATCAACGGCCCCGGCCGGACGGCGGATGGGCCACGCCGGCGCAATTGTCGGCGGGGCCGCGGACACCGCAGCCGCCAAGATCGCCATCCTCGGCGAATGCGGGATCGAGGTCGCCGTGACGCCGTCGGACATGGCGGATGCGCTCATCAGGGCCGCCAAGGCCAGGGGCGTCGTCCTGAGCTAGCCGGCGCGCCGAGGCGGAAGCCGGCTTTCGACAAGCTTCGCGTGCTTGTAGAACGAGTTCTCGAAGCGGAGGACCGCGATGACCAATCCCGGTCCCCCGTCCAGCACGCCGAGCTGCAGGAAGTACGCCTTGAAGAAGGCCCACGACGCCCGGAAGAACGCCTTTGCATAGCCTGCGGGAGCGCCGAGGCGCTCCTGCTTCGCCACACCGAGCGAGGTGTAGCGGTCCATCTTGGCGATGGCCTCGGACAGCGTCCCGTAGGGAATTTGGACGATCGGGCACCGCATCCGTCCCAGGCGGCCGTCAAGCTCCCAGCCCTCGTGCACCTCGTCCGAGGTGGAATAGGTCATGCGGCCCCGCCTGAACAGCTGGGGCTGACGGTAATCGGGGAACCATCCGCTGTGGCGGATCGTGCGCCCGAGGAGGATGTTCCTGCGGGGAATGAGATAGGCGTCGGCCGACGCGGAGTCGGCGACGATCCGAAGGATTTCGTCCCTCGCCTCCGGCGTGCAGCGCTCGTCGGAATCGAGGCTGAAGATCCAGGGCTGCGTGGTGTGCTCGATGCCGGCCTGTCGCAGCTCGCCGAACTTCTGGAACCCAACCTGCACGACCTTGGCGCCGTGGCCCGAGGCGATCTCGACTGTCCTGTCGGTGCTGAACGAGTCGATCACCACAACCTCCGAGGCCCAGGAGACGCTTTCGAGGGCTGCGCCGATCTTCAGCTCCTCGTTGCGCGAGAGGATGAAAACGGAAACCGGTGGTTGGGACGCCATGGCGGGGCTCAGCGGGAAAGGCTCAGATCTTTCCGACGGCAGAGCGAGCGATTTGATACAGGTATCCGCAGCACCGCCACGCCCGGACAAGCGCCCGCTTCGCCCGGCCGCGGCTAAAGACCACCGAGCAGGCCCCGCATGCGATGAGGAAGCCGGCAAGCTTGAAGGCGCTTGCGATCGCGCGCGAGGCCAGGAATGGCAGCGCCGAGCGGCGGGACTCGCGCAGCACGCGCACGTGGTCGACCACGCGCGAGCGGGCCGAGTCGAACGCGTGCCGCAGGGCGTAGCGCAGCGTGAGCCTGGCGGCCGGTATCTGGTGAAGAACCTTCGCCCCGGGCACGAACCAGGCCTCGAGCCCGCCCGCGCGGATCCGCCGGATCATCTCGCTGTCACCGCCGCCAAAGAGCGCCGCGCCCTTACGGTCAAGGTGGGTGTCGAACTTGCCAAAGCGCTCGAGCACCCACTTAGGGAACGCAAAATTGGCGCCCATGGGCGCCTGACCGGGCGGCAGGGGACCCGGGTCCTTCCGGAACTTGAGGGGCCTGTGGGTGCCCTTGAGCCATTCGGGGATGCCGTCGGGAAAGATGGGAACCACCTCGCCGCCGACCACCCCCACGGGCGGTGGCGTCTGGCCCGAAAACGGGGCGACAAGCTGTGCGAGCCAGTCGGGTTCCATGAGAATGTCGTCATCGACAAGCGCGATCACCTCGCCGTGGGCCTCGTCGATGGCCCTGTTGCGGCCAAAATCAAGGCCCGCTCGCTCCTCGAGGATCCATCGCGGAGACGGGGTCGCAGCCATGAAGGAGGACACGACCTCCCTCGTGTCGTCCGTCGAATTGTTGTCGATGACGAGGAGCTCCCAGCATCCGGCCGGATAGTTCTGCCGCACGAGCCCGGCCAGGGTCTCCCTCAGGAATGAGGAGCGGTTGAAGGTGATTACGGCGACTGTGATCCGAAGCGTTGGCATCTAGCGGATGGCTTTGAGGCGTATGATTTCAAACTGATAACCAACGAGTTGCAATAAACCAAGCTCTAATGGGAAAAATACTCTGGACGGAAGGGCCGAGATTTTCATGATTCCCGACGCATCAGGAACGAGCCGGCCCTAAAAAAGCCGGTTCTGCCAACCGGGCCGGGAGCGGCCACGGTGGAACGGGTGAAAGCCCGGATGTGCGAGGCCGAAAGGCCTCGAACCAAAACGCTCCCGAAAGCGATGACCGACCTGATGCCCAGGTCGGTCTTTTGCTTTCAGCCCTGCTGCGCGATCCGATCCACAACGAACATCACGCATCATGACAAGCACAGCCGAACACTCCGGGATCCGCATTGCCGCGGACAACCCCAACCACCACCTCTGGAACAACCACGGGACATGGTTCCTGCACTACACGGTGCATCCAACGCCGTTTACGAAGGAACGCATCCGCCGCTCGCTCGGGACGAAGGACCTGGGGGTCGCGCGCTCGCGCCGCGACGCCTTCTTCGCCCACGTCGTGGGCAAGCAGGCTGCCGCCTAGCGGGCGTCAACAGGCCACGGCGGCGGCCGGCGGGGCGAAGGCGACCATGATCTCCGAGCCGACTGAGTCGGCGAGGAGCCGGCCCCTGGGTTCGAGGCGGACCCAAGGGCCGTCGAGGGCGACCAGGCCCTCGGCGGCAAGCCGGTCGATGAGCGCACCCACCCTGCCCCAGGGGGCGTCCGGGCACCGGGTGCGCAGCCTCCCGAGGTCCACGCCCTGGTTCATCCGAAGCCCAAAGACTAGGGCATCCTCCGCGAGGAGGGCCGGCGTAAGCGCCGTGCGGTCCTCGGTCATGCGCTCTCCCCGCCCGACGAGGACGGCCCACTTGGATAGGTCGGCGATGTTGGATCCCCGCCAGCCGCCCTTCTGGGACGCCGCGGACGGCCCGAGGCCCGCCCATTCGCCCATCCTCCACGTGTTGACGTTGTGGGCGCACTGGTGGCCCGCGCGGGCGAAATTTGATATTTCGTACTGCTCGTAGCCCGCGGCGCCCAGCCGCTCCCATGTGCGCTCGTACATTCGCGCCTCGTTCTCGGTGTCGAGGCGCACCCGGCCCTGCGACAGCTTGACCCAGAGGGCCGTGTCTTCCTCGAATGTGAGGCAGTAGGTCGAAATGTGATCGGGTGCCAGCGAGACCGCCTCGTCGATGTCGGCTTCCCATTCGGAGGCGGTCTGGCCCGGCAGGGCGAACATGAGGTCCAGATTCACGCTGGCGAAGCCGGCGGCGCGGACGCGCTCATAGGCCCGGTAGACCCGCTCCCGGGTATGGGCCCGGCCCAGGGCCTCCAGAAGCGCAGGCCTGAAGCTCTGGACTCCGAGCGAGACCCGGGTCACCCCGGCCGACCGCAGCGCGGCCAGCCTCTCCTTGGTGACCGAGGATGGCGCGAGCTCGACCGTCCATTCCGCGGGCGCGGCCCCGCCCGGGATGGAGTGGACGACGTCCCCGAGGCGCCCCAGGTCGGCGGCCGACAGGAGCCCAGGGGTACCCCCTCCCCAGAAGACGGTCGAAAGGGGCCTATCCCAGCCGACGAGCCCGCCCTCCGCCGACAGGCAATTGACGAAACACTTCACCGATTCGGCGGTCGGAGTGACCTGGTAGAAGGCGCAGAAGTCGCAGGTGGAGGCGCAGAACGGCACGTGGACGTAAAGCCCGAGCGGTTCGGGGCGCTCAGCTTTGGCTTGCTCCTCTGCGGCGACAGCCCTCATTAATAT
Source organism: uncultured Opitutaceae bacterium (assembly GCA_964534685.1). Taxonomy (GTDB): domain Bacteria; phylum Verrucomicrobiota; class Verrucomicrobiia; order Opitutales; family Opitutaceae; genus Palsa-1447. The sequence continues at coordinate 21,075 of CAZHPC010000035.1, read as the reverse complement.
CACCCAAATGGACCTCAAACGAATTTCCTTCGCGAGACAATTCCTGCCCGCCTCCAGTGCGGCCCTCGCAACGATGCTGCTGTGCGGCTGCGCAACGATGAGCCTGACGAACCTCACGCCGTCATCCTTGCCGGAGAACCCGTCCGGGATCTACACGTTTACGCTGCGCGTGACGCCCAAGTCGGGCACGGTCGTTCCGGACAGCATCGCGCCTCACGTCGTCGTTGGCTCCCAGAGCCACGATATGAAGAAGAGCGACTCGGTGCCCGGCATCTACGAGTTCGACTACAAGCTCCCCTCGGGCCAGGACAACATCCGCTATTACTACCTGGTCAACTACGCGACCGAGGGCAACGGCATGACCGCGGGCCGCGAGGCCTACACCGCGGTGGCCAATGCGAGCGTCGTGCATCGCTACGTCCTTTCCCTCGAGGTCAACCGCGGCCCCGTGGGCGCGAGGATCGGCGTCCTTGGCCGTGGCTTCACGCCGCAGGATCTGGTCGGCTTCGACGGCACGGCCGTGCGCACGGTCTACGAGTCGCCGACCTCGCTCGGATTCTTCGTTCCCGCGCTCACACCCGGCAGGACGTACAAGGTCACGATCTCCAGCGCCGCGGGCAACTCCGTGGTGGGCACGTTCAAGATAGACGCGAGCGACGTGACGGTCGACCCGCCCGCCCTAACGCTCGCTTCCGGCCAGAAGCAGACCCTCACCTTCACGATCTCTCATCCGGCACCCGCCGGCGGACTCCTGCTCGATGTCACCACCGATGTACCCGAGAGCGTGGTCATGCCCGAGGTAATCGTGCCTGAGGGCCAGACGACGGTCTCGGTAACGGTCGAGGGCGGTAAGCCCGGCAGCGGCAGCCTGTTCCTTAAGGGCTACGGCAGCGGAGAGGTGAGCGTTCCCGTGTCGGTCGGTGCTGGCAAATAGATCCCGGCCCGGTGGCGGCGCTCCCCGCCAAAGATAGGTTGAAAAGCGGGGGGTGCGCACCAATCTTGGAGACCGTGGAAACCAAGGAAGTGAAGCTTTCTTTCGAAACAGCCCTCTCCAAGCTTGAGACGATAGTCGAGTCCATGGAATCAGGTGAGGTGCCGCTGGCCGACCTCCTTGCTAAGTTTGAGGAGGGCAATAAGTTGCTGAGGCACTGCGAAGCTCGCCTGAAGGAGGCGGAGCTCAAGATCGAACAGCTGAAGAAGGAGCGCGACGGCGTGGCGTTCACCAAGTTTGACACGGAGCGCGCGGGCGAATGAAGGACGCCCAACCCCGACTCCTCGACACAATCAGGGGCCCAGCCGACGTGAAGGCCCTGGCCCCGGCCGACCTGCCGCGCCTCGCCCAGGAGATACGAGACGAGATCATCTCGGTCACCGCGACCCAGGGAGGCCACGTCGGGCCGAACCTCGGGGTGGTCGAGCTCACGATCGCGTTGCACCGAGTGTTCGATACGCCCCGTGACTCGTTCGTGTTCGACGTCGCCCACCAGGGATACGTCCACAAGCTCCTGACAGGTCGCGGTGGCGAGTTCTTCCGCAAGCTGCGCCACGGTGGCGGCGCAAGCGGCTTCCTCTACCGCCCCGAGAGCCCTCACGACTCCTTTGGCGCCGGGCACGCCGGGACGGCGCTCAGCTCCGCGCTCGGGATGGCGACGGCTCGCGACCTCCGAGGGACCGGCGAGCACGTGGTCGCGGTCTGCGGCGATGCGGCGTTCACCTGCGGCATAACCCTCGAGGCGCTGAACAACGTCGTCACCTCGACCAAGCGCCTCATCGTTGTCCTCAACGACAATCAGTGGTCCATCGCCAGGAACGTGGGCGCCATGGCGAAATACCTGAACCGCCTAAGCACCAGCACGACGTACAACCGGATCCACCACGACCTCGAGAAGTTCTTCACGGGGCTGCCCCACGGCCACGAGATGAACCAGCTTTGGGTCAAGTGGAAGCGGGAAACCAAGGACTTCTTCGTGAACTCGAGCCTGTTCGAGAAGTTCGGGCTCCGCTACATCGGTCCCATCGACGGCCACAACCTGGACGAGCTCCAGAAGAATCTCGAATTCGCCAAGCAGAGCGACGTCCCCGTCCTGATCCACGTGATCACGATGAAGGGCAAGGGACTGGATGCGGCGCTCAACTCGCCCGAGAAGTTCCACGGCGTGGGAGGCTTCGACCCGGTCACGGGCGACCCTGTCACGCCAAAGCCGGGTACTCCGCCGGCCTACCAGGACGTGTTCGGGCAGGCGCTCGTCCGGTTTGCGAAGGAGGACCCGCGCATCGTGGGCATCACGGCGGCGATGCCCAGCGGCACGGGACTCTCGAAGCTCGCCGCCGAGGTGCCGCGGCAGTTCTTCGACGTGGGCATCGCCGAGGAGCACGCCGTCCTCTTCGCAGCCGGGATGGCGGCCAAGGACATGCGCCCGGTCTGCGCCATCTACTCCACCTTCCTGCAGCGCGCCTATGACCAGATCATCCACGACGTCGCGCTCCAGAATCTTCCGGTCACGTTCTGCATGGACAGGGCCGGCCTCTCCCCCAACGACGGGCCCACGCACCACGGGCTCTTTGACATAGCCTACCTCCGCTGCATCCCAAACGTCACGGTGATGCAGCCCAAGGATGAGGACGAGCTGGTCGACATGCTTCGCACGGGAATCGACCTCGGGACGCCCGCATTCATTCGGTACCCGCGCGGCGCGGGCACCGGCGTCAGGGTGAAGGACAAGCCCGAGCGCCTCGAGGTGGGGCACGCGGAGGTCCTCAGGGAAGGTTCGAACATCGTGCTCTGGGCCATCGGCCCAATGGTGCGCGACGCGCTGCTGATCGCGGAGAGGCTGCGCTCGGAGGAGAACATCTCGGTGGGCGTCGTGAACGCCCGGTTCATCCGCCCGCTCGACCGCACACTCCTTCTTAGCCAGGCGGCCGTCGTGCCTCTCATCGTGACCCTTGAGGACCACGTTCTCGCAGGGGGTTTCGGCAGCGCGGTCCTCGAAGCCTTGCAGGAGGCCGAATGCCCGACGGCCGTCGAGCGGATAGGCTGGCCCGACAAGTTCGTCGAGCACGGATCGGGGGTCGAACCGCTGCGAGCCGCCTACGGAATCTCGCTGGACGACACCCACCGGCGCGTCCTCGGCCGCTGGAAGCGCCTGAGCGCCGAGCGGGTCGAGGCCGACGCCTGAGCGGACGGTCCGTCAGCCCTCGGAAAGAACCGCTCTGACAAAGGCCTCCCGGGCTTCGATGTGGGGATTGTGGCCGGAGCCTGCAATGGTCTCAATCCGGGCCGAGGGAAAGTGTGCGAGGATCGCAGTTCGGTCCTCCGGCTTAACGTAGGCCGACGTTCCCCCCGCGATGACGAGCACGGGCCCGAGGAACAGGTCCCCGGCCGCGAGGGGGTCGCGCTCGAGCTCCGGCAGGGCCGCGGCGATCGCCGGCAGGTTGATCTGCCACTTCCAGCCCCCCTCCGGTGTCCTCTCAAGGTTGGTGGCCATGAACTTCCGCATCGCCCATCCCGGGACCCTGGCCTCAAACCGGACCTCCGCCTCCGCCCGAGACTTCAAGTCGCCCAGGTCGAGCTCGCTCATGGCCGCAAACTCCGCTCTGCGGGCGGGCCAGCTGTAGTCCTTGGGTGCAACGTCAACAATCACAAGGCGGCTCACCCGGCCTGGGTGCCTGCAGGCCAGCAGCATCGCGACCTTCCCGCCCATGCTGTGCCCGACCAGCTCGGCCCGCTCGATCCCGTGGGCGTCGAGCCACGCGGCCACGTCGGCCGCCATCGCCTCGTAGGGCATCCGGTCCGCGTGGGGGGACATTCCGTGGTTGCGCAGGTCGAGCGCGAACACCCTCCTCGCCTCGGCCAGAGCGCGGCCGGCCGTCTGCCAGTTGCGGGACGAGCCCAGCATCCCGTGCAGGAGCACGATCGGCGGCGCGCCGTTGCCGCCGAGGTCCCTATGGAAGAGCGTGACGGCAGGAGTGTCGGGTCGGGTTGCCATGGCGGTTCGACCCCCAATGTGCCCATGGCGCGCGACGCTCCAACATTGAATTCTGCAAATCTAGGGGTTCGAATGGCCCCCGATGGCCGAATCCCAGAAACTCACCCCGATGATGCAGCAGTACTTCGAGGTGAAGCGCGGGCTGCCGAGGGACACCCTGCTGCTCTTCCGGCTGGGCGATTTCTACGAGCTTTTCTTTGACGACGCGCTTGTGGCCTCCCGGCTGCTCGGACTGACCCTCACCAAGCGCCAGGAACACCCGATGGCCGGGCTTCCCCACCATGCCGCCGAAACCTACATCGGCAAGCTGCTGGCCGCCGGCAAGAAGGTCGCGATCTGCGACCAGGACGAGCCGGCCCAGCAGGGCCGCCTGGTCCGGAGGAAGCTCACCCGCATCCTCAGTCCAGGCACGACCCTTTCCGCCAGCCAAATCGAGGCGGCCCGGAACCGCTACCTGTGCGCCCTGTCGCTGGACAAGCGCGGCCTGCACGCGGCCTGGATCGAACTCTCGACGGGCGAATTCAAGGTGGCGACGGCCCCGAGGATCGGGGACCTCCTGCCCCTGCTCGCCTCCCTGGATCCGGCCGAGCTGCTCGCCCCCGAGGGCGATGTCGAGCGCTGGAAGGCCGCGCCGCATGACCAGGCCTCGGTGCATGCCCTGCATGCGTTCGCCGCGGGCCGGACTCTCACCGAGCTTCCCGCGTACCGATTCGAGACCCCTGCGGGCGCGCACGCCGTCGCGCAGGCGATCGGCGTCCTCAATCTCCAGGGTTTCGGGTTGGAGAGCGACCATCCTGCGCTGGGGCCGGCGGGCGCGCTCGTGGGATATGCGACGGACAACCTGTGCGCCCGGCCCGAGAACCTGCGCGGCCTCCAGGAATACCGAAGCGCGCACACCCTGCTCCTGGACCCGGCGACGCTGCGCAATCTGGAGATCTTCTCCGCGATTCGCGGCGGCCGTCAAGGCTCGCTCCTCGCCACCATGGACAGGACGGCGACGGCCGCCGGCTCAAGGCTCCTGGAGCGCTGGCTCGCCGCGCCCAGCCTCGACCTGCCGGAGGTGCGCCGGCGCCACGCCCTCGTGGGGGAATTAATCTCGCAGCCCGCTCACCTCGCCGGGCTTTGCGAATCCCTGCGGGGAGTCCGGGACATCCTGCGCATTCTTGGCCGCCTCCAGAACCGCCTTCGCAACCCCCGCGAACTCTGCGGCGTGCGCGACACGCTCGCCCGGCTCCCGCAGATCGTGGAGCAGCTCCGCGCCATCGGGCCCAATGCCGACGCGATGCGCGGGCGCATTCACGAGCTTCCGGAGCTGCGGGATCTTCTCGCAGCCGCCCTCGCCGACGAGCCGCCGGCGGACGTGTCCGAGGGCAACTTTGTCAGGGAGGGCTATGACGCGCAGCTCGACCGGCTCCGGGCCCTCATGAGTGGTAACAAGGCGTGGCTGGCGGACCTTGAGCGCGGCGAACAGGAGCGCACCGGCATCCGCAGCCTGAAGGTCAGGTTCACGAACAACTTCGGCTACTACATCGAGATCACCAAGGCGAACCTCCACCTTGTCCCGCCCGACTATGTCCGCCGGCAGACCACCGTGGGGGGGGAGCGCTACGTGACCGATGCGCTCCGGCAGAAGGAGCGCGAGATCCTCCACGCCGAGGACAACGCGCTCCTTCGCGAGAAGGAGATCATGGAGGCGCTGATCGCGGCCGTGCTCGGGCAGTCACAGGCGCTGTCGCAAACCGCGGACGCCCTGGCAGAGATCGATGTGCTCGCGGGCTGGGCCGGAATCGCTCGCGAATGGGGCTACTGCCGCCCCGAGATTGACGAGGGAGACACGCTCGAAATTACGGACGGACGCCATCCCGTCGTCGAGCAGGGCTTCCGGCAGGACGCGGTGGGCGTCGGCGGCGCCGCCCAGACCTTCGTCCCGAATGACACCACCCTGGCGTGCGACGACGCACAGATTGCCCTCATCACCGGGCCGAACATGGCGGGGAAGTCGACCTACATCCGCCAGGTCGCGCTCATCGTCCTCATGGCGCAGGTTGGCTCGTGGGTCCCCGCCAAGTCCTGCCGGTTCGGGCTTGTAGACAGGATTTTCTCGAGGGTCGGCGCAAGCGACGACCTGGCGAGGGGCAACTCGACGTTCATGGTCGAGATGAATGAGACGGCCAACATCCTGAACAACGTCACGGACCGCTCGCTCATCATCCTCGACGAGATCGGGCGCGGGACGTCGACCTATGACGGGCTCAGCATCGCGTGGGCCGTCGTCGAGCATCTCCACCGCGATCCCGATCGCGGCCCCCGCACACTCTTTGCCACCCACTACCAGGAGCTCACGCAGCTCGACAAGCACCTACTGCGGATGCGGAACCTATCGGTCGCCGTGAAAGAATGGAACGACGACATTGTCTTTGTCAGGCGGGTGGTGCCCGGCGCCGCGGACAGGAGCTACGGCATACAGGTCGCGAGGCTGGCGGGCCTGCCGCCCAGCGTGATTGATCGTGCCAAGGCCATTTTGGCCCGGCTCGAGGGGGATGATCCAAGCGTCTCGCTGCCCGCCCCCCAGGCACGCCCCAAGAAGAAGATCACCGTGTCGCCGGCCGACACAAACCAGCTCGATTTGCTTTAAGACCGGGCGCGCCAACTCAGCCCACCGCGGGATATATCTCGTCTACGATCCAATAGCAGGCAAGAACGACGGCCAAGGTAGCCCCGCCCCACCATAGAATCCAGCGTCGATGCCTCCACGCGGACCGGTACGACGAGTGCTGGAACAGAAGGTCGACAGGATATGCCGCGGAGTAGCACAGATTCGCAGCCGCCGCCAAGACGAGGAGCAACAGCCCCGAGCGCCAGGTCAACGCCGGCCGGAAATGCGGCCACGTAAACAGGACCCACGCCAGCGTCACGAGAACCAGGATTGCGTTGTAGCCAATCCGGCGACCCTCCCAATACAGCACCGCGTCCCTGAAAACACCGGGAAATGCCCGCGGTTCCCCACCACCGGGAGACGGTGCCTGGCCGGAAATTGAAGGGTTAGGTCCCTGTTTCATCGACCAGAGCCTACGCGAGCACCCTTGCCCGTGTCACGTCGAGCGGATGATCGATAATTGGCTGCACGCGCTCCAAGAACCGCGCGGTATTCGGCAATTCGGCGTGGACACTGAATGCCGCTTCGTCGACCCAGCGCGAATGGTAGTGGAACAGCCCCGGGTCGCGCGCGGAGCGGAAGGCGTCGATGGACACGCATCCCCTTTCCGTGCGCACAAAGGCGAGCTGCTCGCGAAACACCGCCTCCAATCCCTCTTCCTTACCCTCGCGGGCGCGGAACCGCGCAAAGATGAAAAGTTCCGTGGCTTGTCCGTTTTGACTGTCTGCCATGCCGCCTCCTGTTTGTTGCCGTCTTCCCGGGCACCGCGGCGACCCGCTCCCCGTTTCGGGCATTGTTCGGGCTTCGGGGAATGCATGGCAAGCACAAGCGCCGGAATTGACAGGCGCGTCGGCATCTCAGGGCTTTCGCGCATTGTCCCGAAGGCCCTTCCTGGCAAACAGCGAGTGCCACCGCGCACGCAGCTTCTTGTGCACCTTCGCCACAATCAGAAAACCTATCGGATTCGAATCGGGAAATTCTTCCACCACCTCCAGAACCTTGATCTTTCCGTTCCACACCCCCTCGCGATTGCCGATCCCAATCAGATCGACCAGGCTGCCGCTCTCAAACGTGTGGAAATGGATGTTGATCTCGAGCCCCGCCCTGACGCTGGCGTGGTAGGTCGAGGCCAGCCTGTCCCGCGCGTCCTTCTCCTGGCCCGCGGGTGTTGACGGGGAAAAGACCGCCCAATCGACACCGTACACAAAGTCATCGATGTGGGTCCCGTCGGCCTGGGTGACCCGATTGCGGAAATCCTCAAGCATGTGATCCGGATCGGTCAGGGGGCGCAGGCGGTCGAATATCCTCCGCCGGTCGGGAATCACCATGTAGATGATCCCGCCGTGCCTTGTGACCCTGAACCATTCCGAAAGGGCCAATAGAGGGTTCGCCACGTGCTCCAAGACGTGCGACGTGGCCACATACGGCACCGACGAGTCGAAAAAGGGCAGCTCGCACGCATCGCCGTAGTAATCCGCCAGGGTCGGCTCCCCCGCGTAGTTGGGAAACCGGTCCAGATAGATCGGCCTGATTCCGGGGATGGGGGTCTTGAACGCCCCGATTTCAATCCCCGGTCCGGAAAGAAAGCGCGGGACTATGTCAGAATGCTCCATGGTGCCGTCGATTGCCCTAATGCCCCGTGGTCGCGGACGGCGTGGTTCCCTCAGCAGGCGAAACGGGCCGGGGCGCCGAGTCCGGAGACAGGCTTTCCCTCTCTGGACAAGCCTCGTCAAGGAAGCCCTCGTCCCATGCGATCGCCGTGAACCCGCTGTTGACCCTCGGGTCAGTGCAGCCGACGTAGATATGCTTCAGGCCCCACGCGAATGCGCGGTGGCCAGGTTGGCCCGGCATGCCGACCTTCGGCGCGAGCAGGTTCCATTCACGGATCCTTTCCACGCTGGAATCAGGGCGACGGGAAAACCATAGCGCGATCGCCTCGTCGGACCCCTCGCGCTGAACGGCCGAGAGGATCTCCTCCTTCGCCAGCTTGAAATGGGAAAAGAACACGCCGTCCATCCCCATCGAGCTGCAGAAGGCGCGCTGATAATCGCGCGGCAGCGTCCCGGAGGAATGGTGGCGCGCCTTGTCGATGAAGCGCGGCAGCCACATGCAGCCGGCAAGCGTGTCGTGGGGACGCCTAAGCAACTTCACTGTGCCGAAGGGCCCAAATCTGCCTCGCCTGGGCTATGGTCTCCGCAAGCACGGCGGGCGTAACCGCCTGCTTGGGGTCGTCGCCGATGCCGTGGCTGGGTTCCACATGCGCCTCAATACAGAGCCCGTCCGCGCCATACGCGATCGCAGCGAGCGCGCACGCGGGCACATAGGACGCCTTGCCGACCGAATGCGAAGGGTCGACGACAACGGGAGCCCATGTCTTTTCCTTGAGGAGCGGCGTAATGCTCTCATCGGGCTGGTTTCGGTACCCGTCGAGTGCGGGCGCCGTGCCCCTCGGACAAAGGACGATGTTCGGGTTTCCGAACGCGGCGATGTATTCGGCCGCAGAGATGAACTCGCTCAGTGAGCCCATGTGCAGGCTGCGCTTGAGAAGCACCACGGTGCTGCGCTTTGCGACGGCGCGGCCAATCGATCGGAGAAGCGAGTAATTGAGCGCGTTGCGGGCGCCGACCTGGAGCATCTGGACGCCGGCGTCGAGCGCCACCTGCAGCTGCTCCTCGTCCATCACCTCGGTATCAACCGGCAAGCCCGTGAGGCGCGACGCCTCCATCAAGATCTCAATTGACTTGCTGTCGCCCTGGAAGGTGTAGGGGTTGGTCCTCGGCTTCCAGACGCCGCCGCGAATGACATTGGCTCCCGCCTCCTTCACCGCCACGGCGGTATCGAGGAAATAGTTGGGATTCTTCGGGTCGATGGTGCACTGGCCCGCGATGATCGCCAGCTCCTCGCCAAATGTCACCCCGCCGATCTTTATCCGGTGGCTCGAAAGGTCCGACCTGCGGTCCATGAGCTTGAAGGGGGACTGGATCCGGTCGATGCGCTCGACATACGTGAGACCCTCCAAGCGGTTGATCATCAACTCGTCCCGTTCGTCGCCCACGATCGCGTAGATCGTCCTGACGGCGCCCACGATGGGCTGAATCGAGCAGCCAAACTCGCTCACGATTGCCGTGACTTCCGCAATCTGTTCGGGAGTAAGGCGATTGGACTTTGGCAGGATCATGGATGGATTGGCGCGCGAGCGGGAGTGTCGATCCTGCCAAAAACAGGCCTAACCGTCCATTCCGAATCTCAGCCGAGGATCTCGAACTCCGGCGGAAGAGGCGCGGTGGCGGCAAACTCATATGGCTTGCCGCCAAAATCGTATTTGAAGGAGATCCCGAGGGAGTGGAGGAACATTCGCTTCGGTCCTCCCGCCCTGGCGAATTCGCGGTTGGCTCCGAAGTCCCCGTAGGTTCTGTCTCCGACGATCGGAAGGCCCCTCTTGGCGCACTGGACCCTCAGCTGGTGGCTTCGGCCCGTGCGCGGCTCAAGGCGGACAAGCGAAGTCCTGACGGGTTGCGAACCGGAGCGCACGAGCGTCATCACGCACTCGGCATGAAGACTGCCACCGGCTGCCATAGTCCGAATCTGCCCACCCAGCTTCTTCACATTGAGGACGTCCTTCCAGGTCTCCGTCGAATGCCTCGGCTTGCCGAACAAGACTGCCTGGTAGACCTTCCTGACCAGCCTGCGCTGGAACTGCGCCCGAACCTCGTGGGCGAGCACCCCGTCGGTTGCCGCAAGGATGAGCCCGGACGTCGCGGAATCGAGCCGGTTGATGAGCCAGAGCCTTCGCGCGGCGCCCTTGGCACCCGGCCATTCAAAGCGCTCCTCCTTCTCGTCATAGCGGGCCCTGACCAGGGAGCGTCGCTCGTCCCCCGGTGCATTGGGGTGGGAAAGCACGCCCTCCGGCTTGTCGAGGGCAACAAGGCCGTTGGCATCGAACGCCACCACCTTGACCCCGGGGCCGAACGGCACGCCCGACCAGAAGTCTTCTCCGGGCGGCATCATTCGTAATAGAACCTAAACGTGAGTTCCTGAGAGTTGCCTAGGACGGCGATCATGTCATCGGTCCAGTCGCCATAGGGGGCGGTCATCGTGATGGCCGTTATGCAGCTTTGCTTTCCCTGCTCGCTCGAAGTGCTCTCGACATCGACGATCTCCGTGATCTTGCCCTTGGAATCCATCGTGAACTTGACGGTGACGTAGGTTCCAGAAGGGGGTTCCGTCCGGCTGTCCAACAAGATCCGGTCCCACTGTATCTGTATAGCCTCCATCATCTTGTGGAGATATGCTCCGTAACTGCTCCATTTGGCGCTGTAGGCGACCGGGCCGATGTTGCTCGTCCCAAAATTATTCTCCTCAAAAACGGCAGGCCTCGTGTGCTCCTGCGCGAGAACCGGCCTCGCCCTGGGCTTCCTCGGGTCGATGACGGGCTCCATGCTCGCGGCTCCCTCCACGCGCGGAACATCCTTCGCCCCGTCAACCTTCTCCGGCATGGGCTTTGTGACCTCCGGAACCTTGCCGGTATTGCTCCCAATGCCGTCGTTGCCCTCCTTCAGCTTCTCAAATCCGGCGAGCGGATCCTGCGCCTGTTTCGGAGCCGTCAGAGTTTTTGACGGCGTCGCCACGGTCTGGACCACCGGCACGGACTCCATGGGCTTCGTGAGCTGCCCGCTCACCGTCTGGTTGGATTGAATGTCCTTCTTTCCCTCGAGCTTCGGCTTGTCGTTGTGCTGGTCCAGCTGCGGCTTCTCCTGTGCAAGCTGCTGATTCTTTGAGCTGAAATTGTTCGTCTTGTCGGGGACGATGTCGGGCGCGTTCGGATTTGCCTCAATATACTTGTTCGGAGCCGGCGGCTTGGGCAGGGGCATGAACGCTTCCGGGGTAATCTCGATGTTGAACTGACGGTCGGCCAGCCGGTCTTTCGCAGCGGCACGGTATTCATCGGTCCGAAGCAGGTACGGAGCGAACGCGAACAGGAGAAGGTGAACGAGCAGGACGCCAAGAATGCCGACCAGCACCGAGCGAGAGTCAGGATCCAGCCAAAGGCGCGACACATAGCGCCTCAGGGCGGTGGCTGGCGAGGGAGCTGTGAGGGAATGCGTCATCTGGCGGAATCGGAGGGAGAGAAGGTTTAACCCAGTACGACGTCCCTGGTCAAAATTTGTTTCGTCGCTTCCATCGGGAGGCCCATGATGTTCGAGAAGGAGCCGCGGTAGCCCGCTATGATCATCTCCGTCTGCTCCTGGATGGAATAGGCACCGGCCTTGTCCAGCGTGTTGACGAGGCGGATATAGTCCTCGATCACCGTGTCGCCAAACGGCTTGAACACGACCTGACTTGAGACGCCCTCGTCTATCCTGACCCCGGCTGAATGCCGCCGCACGGCTATGCCCGTGTAGACCGTGTGTTCGCGGCCGGACAGCCGGCGCAGCATGGATCGGGATTCGTTCAGGTCGCGCGGCTTGTTGATCGCAAGCCCATCCAGGAAGACTGTTGTATCCGCGCCCAGGACAACCGCATCGGGGTGCCGCACGGCAACCCAGTCGGCCTTGAGCGCCGCGTTGTGGGCGACCATGATCCGAGGATCCGTCTCGGGATCCTCGTGCTCGGTCACCTCGGCCACGACCACATCGAACGGGATGCCAAGTTGGGCAAGCAGCTCGCGGCGCCTGGGAGAGGCTGATGCAAGTATTAGGCGGCTGGGTCGGGACACGTTGGATTGCATAGCAGTCTGCCGAATATGTTGAAAGAAAACCCAATGGCGTCCATGGTAACCCCTTACCTCCACTCGCATGCGTCTTGGACTTGCACAGATCAATACCACGGTCGGCGACATTGCCGGAAACCGCCAGCGCATCCTTGATGCCTACAAGACGCTTGTGGGCCGCGGCGCCGAGTTGGTTGTCTTCCCGGAGCTTGTGACGTGCGGCTATCCGCCTCGTGACCTGCTGTTCAAGCGCCGGTTCGTTCCGGACGTGGAGGAGTCGCTGCTGGCCGTGGCCGCGGCCGTGGGCGAGATTCCGGCGATCGTCGGAACCGTCGAGTCGAACACGAGTGGGACGGGGCGGTCCTATTACAACAGCGCCGCGTTCTGCCACCGGGGAAAGGTGGTCTCGGTCGCCCGCAAATGCCTGCTTCCCACGTACGACGTGTTCGACGAGGACCGCTACTTTGAGCCCGCGACCCAGACCACGGTCATTGCGCACGCCGGGGTCCGGATAGGCGTCACGATTTGCGAGGATATTTGGGCCCACCCCATGATCAGCACCCGGCGCCTCTACAACGGGATGGATCCCGTCAAGCAGCTGGCGACTCAGAAGTGCGGCCTCATGGTGAACCTGTCGGCCAGCCCCTGGAACCACGGCAAGTCGGGCGTCCGGCAGACGCTGGTGACGGATGCGGCGCGCGCCCTGGGCTGCCCTGTCGCCTATGTGAACGCGGTCGGGGGCAACGACGAGCTGATCTTCGACGGCAGGTCGCTCGTGAGCGACCCGGCCGGCCGCGTCCTGACCGGAATGGCGGCGTTCGCGGAGGACCTGACGGTGGCCGAGACGGGGCCGGGGCATGTCTCGAGCGTGCTGTCGCCGACATTTGAGCAATCCGAGATGGCCGACATCTTATCGGGCCTCACGCTCGGTCTGAGGGACTACGCCCAGAAGGTGGGATTCCGCACCGCCCTGGTCGCGCTCTCGGGAGGGATCGACTCGGCCGTCGTCGGCACCATAGCGGCGGCGGCATTCGGGCCGCGGAACGTGATCGGCGTCTCGCTCCCCTCGGAGATCTCGTCGCAGCACTCGCGCGACGACGCGCAGCGCCTGGCCGAGAACCTGGGCATCCGCCTTGAGACGATCGGGATCGCGGATGTCGTCGCCGCCTGCGAGGGCGCACTCGCCCCCGTTTTCTCCGGCCGGCCGCGGGACGTCACCGAGGAGAACATTCAGGCGCGGGTTCGCGGGGTCCTCATGATGGCGATGTCCAACAAGTTTGGCGCGCTTCTTCTGACGACCGGGAACAAGAGCGAGATGGCGGTCGGCTATTGCACGCTCTACGGCGACATGTGCGGGGGGCTCGCGGTGATTTCCGACGTGTACAAGACGCAAGTCTACGCCCTCGCTAACTGGATCAACGCCGACGCCAAGAGGGCGGGCCGCACGCCCCCCATTCCCCAGTCGAGCATCGACAAGCTTCCCAGCGCGGAGCTTCGCCCGAACCAGACCGACCAGGACAGCCTTCCGCCGTACGACGTGCTCGACGCCGTGCTCAAGGGTTACGTCGAGGAGGGCCTGTCGCGCCGCGACCTCGTGGCCCAGGGGTTCTCCGAGACGGTCGTTGCCGATGTGGCCCGCAAGGTCGACCTCAATGAATACAAGAGAAAGCAGGCGGCGCCTGGACTCAAGATAACCCCCCTCGCCTTTGGCGTGGGGCGCCGCATTCCCATCGTTCAGAAATACATCAGCTGATGGACACCTCCGAAACACTTTTCGCCCGCGCGCTCAAGCGGATACCCGGCGGCGTAAACTCCCCCGTGCGCGCGTTCCGCTCGGTAGGCGGAGCGCCGTTCTTCGTCAGGTGCGCCCGGGGCGCCATCCTGGTGACCGTGGAGGGGCGCGAGCTGATCGACTTCGTCTGCACATGGGGACCCGCGATCCACGGCCACAACCACCCCCGCATCAAGAAGGCCGTTGCGGCGGCCCTCGAGGATGGGACGAGCTTCGGGACGCCAAACCCCTACGAGGTGCGGATGGCCGAGCTCATCTGCCGTCTCGTTCCGTCGGTCGAGAAGGTCCGGATGTGCAACAGCGGGACAGAGGCGACCATGTCAGCGGTCCGACTGGCCAGGGGCTTCACGAAGCGCGACAAGATCATAAAGTTCGCGGGCTGCTACCACGGCCATTCGGACTCGCTTCTGATCAAGGCGGGGTCGGGCGCGCTCACCCACGGCCATCCGGACAGCGCGGGAATACCCGCCGCGTTTGCACGGGAGACGGTGGTTATCCCGTTCAATGACCCGGCCTCGCTCGACGCCGCATTCGCGGCAAACCCCGGGCAGATCGCCGCCGTCATCGTCGAGCCCTATCCGGCTAACGTGGGGCTCATCCTTCCAATGCCGGGTTTCCTTTCGCATCTGCGCGCCTCCTGCACGGCAAACGGCGCGCTCCTCATCTTCGACGAGGTGATGACCGGCTTCAGGCTCGCCAGGGGCGGCGTCCAGGAGATCGAGGGGATCGTTCCGGATTTGACCGCCCTCGGGAAGATCATCGGCGGCGGCCTTCCCGTGGGGGCGTTCGGCGGGCGCGGCGAGATCATGGACCTGATCGCGCCGCTCGGGCCCGTGTACCAGGCGGGCACGCTGAGCGGCAACCCGCTCGCGCTCGCGGCTGGGATCGCGGCGCTCGAGCTCCTTGAGGAGTCCCTGCCCTATCAGCACCTCGACGCCCTGGGCCAGCGGGTGCGCGACGCCCTCGCGGGAGCGTGCAAGGCGAAGGGCATCGCCGCCCAGGTGCCGCAGACGGGCTCGATGTTCAGCATCTTCTTCACGCCTCAGGCCGTGCACGACTACGCGGGCGCGCTGACCGGCGACGCCCGCCTGTTCTCGCGGTTCTTCCGCGGCTGCCTGGATGCCGGCGTCTATCTGCCCCCGAGCGCCTACGAGACCGCGTTCATCAGCACGGCGCATGAGGGCGCGGCGATCGACCGCGCATGCGACGTGATGGCGTCGGTCATCCGGGGCCTTTGAAGCCTCGCAAACACACGCGGACGTGGCCAGTCTCGGATACCTGAAAATGGGCCGAACGCTTTTGACCCTTTGCCTGCTGGTGTGCGAGGTGTCCATGGCCGCCGCGCAGCCCGTATCGGGGGACATCATGCCTCTGGCCGACATCAAGGCCGGACAGCGCGGGGAGGTTTGGACGGTGTTCCAGGGCGTCAAGCCCGAGGCATTCGCGGTCGAGGTGTCGGGCGTCGTCCTGAACGCGCTCGGGCCCGGCAAATCGATCATCCTTTGCAAGCTCACCGACCCGCGGGTCCAGGATATGGGGGCCGTAGCGGGAATGAGCGGGAGCCCGCTGTACATCAACGGGAGGTTTGCCGGCGCGCTCAGCTACCAGATGCAGCATTTCGAGACGGTTCGGTTCGCGGGCTTCACGCCGGCCACAGACATGGAGGAGGTCGCAAACCGCGTGGGCGCGTCGGCGGCCTCGGACGCCCAGCAGGCGGATTCCGGGGGCCCGGCGCCCTCCCAGGTCCCCGCCGCGGACTCTGGATCGGCCTTCAGCGCGATGACTCCCGTGTTCGCGCTTGGGGGAGTATCCCCGCGGACGGCGTCCATAATGGCGCCGCGCTTCGGGTCGCTCGGACTTTCGGTAGTGGCTGCCGGCGGCAGCAGCCAGGGCCAGCAGGGCGCGGCCTCACAGGCCGGAGCCACCTCCCCGCTCCAGCCCGGCGACGCGGTGTCGGTGGCGCTCACGACGGGAGACATCACGCTCGCCGGCACGGGCACGGTGTCCCGCGTCGAAGGCAACAGGATCGTCGCCTTCGGCCATCCCATGCTCGGGCTGGGCGACGTACAGCTTCCGATGTGCTCCGCCGAGGTCGTCGCGATTCTGCCCTCCACGATGGAGTCATTCAAGATCGCCAACATCGGCCCCGTCATTGGCTGCATCAGCCAGGACCGGCTCTCGGCCGTGTCCGGCCTGCTCGGAGCCGGGCCGGAGATGACCGATGTCGAGGTCGTAGCGGGCCGCGCAGGCGCTCCTCAGAGGACGATCCACTTCCAGGCCGTGCGCGACAAGCGCCTCGCGCCAATGATCATGCTCACCGGGATCGTCGAGGCGGTCTTCGGCTCGAACGACAGCCAGGAAGAGGAGGGTTTCCGGATCGTCACCACGGTGACATTCTCTCCCACCCAGCAGATTTCAAGGGAGTTCGTCTACGCGGGCGAGCAGGGCTTCCTGATTGGCATGTTCGACTTCATGTCGGCTCTTTCCGCGGAGCTTCAGAACCCCTTCGAGAAGGCGCTGCCAAGGAGGGTCCAGTTCCGGGTCGAGCCGCTTGACGAGAATCCCGCGGTCACGGTGGAGCAGTTCCGGGTCTCGCGCACGACCGTCCGGGCAGGCGAGACGCTCCAGGTCACCTTGGCCTGGAGGAATTTCCAGGGCGCCGAGAACTCGAGCACGATCGATATCCCCGTCGACCCGTCATGGACGGGCAAGACGCTCGAGGTGCTGGTGGTGCCAGGCCGGATTCTTGACGAGCTCACGGGCCACGGGCGGATGTTCCGGCCCGGGCAGCTTCGGAGCTTCGGCGCATTCCTGGACGCGATGAAGGGCAGCCGGCCCGAGGACGGATTGTGCGTCGCCGTCTTGGAGAGGTCCGCCCTTTTCTTCGACCAGGCGGACGCAACGCCGGACGCGCCCGCCTCGATCGCGCGCATAGCGGGTGCCGCCGACTCCGCTCGCTACCAGAGGCGCGAGGCGCTGGTCCCGCTGTGGGAGACGCGTGTCCTCGCCGGCAAGGTCTCGTTCTCGGATTTTCACAGGACCGTGCGCGTCGTCGAATAGCCACCCGAAAGGTTCCTTTACATGCCCAAAGATATCCCAGGCCGGCGGGCCCTTCCCTTCGCGCTCCTTATCGCGGCCGCTTGCGGCGCATGGGCGGACCCCCTTTCGAAGAAGGTCGATGTTGACTTCTATCGCGACGTGCCGAGCCGCGACCTTCACGGCCTCGCGACACGCTCGGACGGGCGCCTGGTCGCAGGACCCGTGCTCACCGACCTGAAGGGCCAGACCCCGTGCGAGCTCCTGTGGTGCCTGGAGCCCGGCGCGGGCGGGAAGTGGATCGTCGGCGGCGGACCCGGCGGCAGGATCATGGAGATCACTGCGGACCTCGCGGCCGGAACGTTCTCGTCCAGGGACCTGGCCCGGGTCGGCGATGTCCAGGTTTACGCAGTGAAGCTTCTTCCGGATGGCGCCCTATTGGCCGGCACGTCGCCCCATGGCGGATTGTACCTTGTTCGGGACGGCAGGGTCGCGGCCCGCACGAGTCTTCCTGTCGATTCCATCTTTGACTTCGTCCTGGCGGACGGCGGCAAGTCGGCGCTTGTCGCGACAGGTAACCCGGGGCGCATCTACAAGGTCGATCTGGCGAGGTTCAGTGCGGCCGGAGTGTCGGAAGAGCGGATGGCGGACGCCAAGGCGCTGGCCGGCCGGGGCGTCACTTTGTTCGGCCAGGTGAGCGACAGGAACCTGCGCCGCATGGCAAGGCTGGCAGACGGCAGGATTGCCGCGGGCTCCGCCCCTATGGGGAACATCTACCTGTTCGGAGCGGATGGAGGCTCGCCTTACGTGGCAGAGGAGAACCAGGACGCCGAGGTGACCGACATCGTCGCCGATGCAAAGGGCGGATACTATGCCGCGATCGTTTTCTCGGGCGGCGAGATCCATCCGGTGCAGGCCACCATCCAGGTGACGGAGCCCAGCGAGGCCGCCGACACCACGGTGGTCACCGGCCCCGCGCCCAATCCCGGTCCGACACCGACCCCTGCGCCAAGCGGCGCCGCCCATAAGCCCAAGGAAAACTTGATCGAGGTCGTGAACGCGCCGATTCAGGTCGAGCGATTCTCGGGGCGGAGCACGCTCAAGTGGTTCTCAGCCGATGGATTCCCAGAGACGCTCACCTCGCGCGCCGGGGTCGCGTTTTACCGGATGAGCATGATGGGTGACCTTCTGGTGATATCGGGAGGCGAGCTGGGGGAGATGTCCGGATTCGACCTGAAGAACCGCCTAGCCCTCACATACTCCGGCAGCGTGTCCGCCCAGGTGAATTCGCTCGAACAGGTCCCGGGATCGCCCGGCAGGTTCTTCGCGATCCGAAACAACGCTCCCGGGTTCTCGCTTCTGGATTTCAACGCGTCATCGCCGCGAACGGCGCAGACGAAGCGGATCGATCTCGGCGCACCTGCGCGCCTGGGGGCCCTGAGGTTCAACCGCATCCGGGATGTTGAGCCGGCGCAGCTCTCCCTCTCGGTGCGCACGACAAACGGCTCGGGAGAGCCGGAAGGATGGAGCCCGTGGGCCGAGATGGCGGACAACGACGGATGGAGAGCCGCCGCGCCCGCAGGGCGCTATGCCGAGTTGAAACTAGCGCTGCCCGCCGCGACCCCGCCAACGCTCGAGCTCGCCAAGGCATCGCTCTATTTCCTCACGCAGAACCACCGGCCCCAGCTTCAGGATTTCAGGGTGCTCTCGCCGAATTTCGCGATCGTGGTGCCTCCGGAGATGCCGCCCCCGGTCGTTACGACGGTCGGCCAGCTCATGCAGGCCGGCGAACACGACGGCGAGCACCGCAAGTCCGCCTTCCTGGGAAGCCAGGTCGTCGCTTCTCCCGGGATGCGCGTCGTATTCTGGACGGTGGCGGACCCGGATGGCGACAACCTCGTCTACACGTTCTCGATCCGCCGTGACGGAGACCCGGCTTGGACCGACATCGCCGTGGGAATCCGGGAATCCTATGTCCAGTTTGACACCCGGCACCTGCAGGAGGGGACCTGGTTCACCCGCCTTGTCGCCACCGAGGCCGCGCCACGGCCCGTGGCCGAGCGCCTCTCCGTCACGTTTGACACGGATGACCTCGTGGTCGACCACACGCCGCCCGTTATCGAGGAGGCGCTCGCACGGCGCGAGGCGGGAAAGGTGATCGTGAGTATCCGCGGCCGCGACGCTCTTTCGCTTCTCGACAGCGCCGAGTACACCTTCAACAACGGCGTGCACGAGACGGTGGAGCAGCCCGCCGACGGAATCCTCGATGGCAGGGAGGAGACCTTCGTTCTGGAACTCCCTTCGGAGCGCGTGGCGGGGGCCACCTCCGTTGAGGTGACGCTCTATGACGCGGCGGGGAACGGCTCGACACGCCGATTGAGCCTCTGAGGCCGAGGAGTCAGGCCCGGGGGTGGGCCTTGTCGTAGACGTCCTTGAGGCGGGCAATGCTGACGTGCGTGTAGACCTGCGTCGTCACGAGCTGCGCGTGGCCCAGGAGTTCCTGCACGATCCGCAGGTCCGCCCCCGCGTTCAGCAGGTGGGTGGCGAACGAATGGCGAAGCTTGTGGGGAGTGAGGTCGAGCGGCAGGCCGGCCAGCGCCAGGTGCCGCTTGAGCATGAGTTGGACGGAGCGGACCGTCATGCGGCCTCCGCCCGGGTTGCAGACCACCGGGTCCCGGGGCGCCGCGCCGGGCGTGAACTCATCCCTGAACCGGGCGAGGACGGCGCACGCCACCCGGCCAAGGGGGCACAGGCGCTGCTTGCGGCCCTTTCCCGTCACCCGCGCGACGCCCTCCCCAAGCTCGACGGCCCCGTGGTCGAGTCCAACCAGCTCGCTCACGCGAAGGCCAGCCCCGTAGAGAAGCTCCATTGCCAGCCGGTCGCGCAACGCCGTGAAGGCGTCACAGCCCCCGCTCTCCAGCAGGCGCGCCGGGCTTGCGAGGAGCGCCCTCGCCTGGTCCTCGGTCAGGAACTGCGGCAGGCGCCTCTCCAACTTTGGCAACGGCGCTCCTGAAAACGGATTCCTCTTCAGGCGCCCCTTCCTCATCCAGAATCGGCACAGCGACCTGAGACCCGAGACGTGGTTGTGGAGCGTGCGGCGGCCATAGCGGCGCTGCGCCTCGATCACAAAGTCCCGGATCTCGCGCGGGCCGAGCGCGCCGATCCCCTTGGCCCACAGGCCGGCCGGCACAAGCCAACGGTAGAAATCCTCGAACGCCGCGCGGTAATTGCGCACCGTGTACGGCGAGCACCGGCGCTCGCGCTCCAGGTGCTCGCCGAAGGGCGTCCACCAGGAGGCGACAACGTCCTCAGGCAGTGGCGGAGGCCTTTGGGGCGCGTCCTTCGACATGGCGCATCAGCCCGTCCGCGTGCCTGCGGAGCAGGCCCTCGGGATCCAGGTCCGTTGCCTGTGCGGCGGCGGCGATCTCAAAGAGCATCCTGCCGAGGGCGGCAGCGTCGAGCTCGGCCGCGAGCCTCGCGATTCGCTCCTGGTCGACACCCGACTCGCGCATGAGCCCCTTCTTCCGTATCTGCTTCCAGACCGCCTCGGCGTACATGAGCGCGGGAAGCCTGGGCGGGAGCTCCTTAAAAAGGGACGGGCCGGCGGCACCCTGCGGCCGTTTCTCGCCGGCCTTGATCTTCTCCCACTGGACGAGCACCTGCTCGGAGGTCTCGAGCTTGCCGTTGCCGAAGACATGCGGATGGCGGCGCACCAGCTTCTCGTTGACCTCACGGGCAACCTCCTCGAGGTCAAAATGGCCCGCCTCCTCGGCTAGCTGCGCGTGGAAGATGACCTGGATGAGCACGTCCCCCAGTTCCTCGCGCATGTGCGGCAGGTCCAGCCGGTCTATCGTGTCGAGGAGTTCGCTGCATTCGTCGATGAGGCAGCGGGCAA
>CAZHPC010000034.1:0-25967 GCA_964534685.1 uncultured Opitutaceae bacterium | reverse complement strand
GCCCACCGACTCGGGAAAGGCCTCAAGATTCGAAGGCGCATGGTGAGCCAACGAGGGAGGAGGGGTTTTCGGCAATTTTAGTACTTAACATAATGTATATTGTGCGATTTATAGAGGGCGTTTTCCTCGGAGAAAGATGGCTGCTTGCGCGGCCGTGCTCCCTCGCATTCATGCAATCATCGGCTCCGTCTCTACGTGGCGCGGGCCTGCCCCAAGGGTTCCTGCGTATACCAACCGCGGCGGGTCAAAGGCAGATTGGCACGGCCCACTCCATCGGGTTTGACGAGAAGGGCTTGGTAAACAGCCAGCCGGCCATGTTCAAACCCGTGCGCCGAGCCAGCCATATATAGCCGCCACACCCGATAGGTGGCTTCATTCACAATCTTCACCGCCTCATCGTGGTTGGATTCCAGCTGTCGCACCCAATGACGCAAGGTGAGCGCGTAGTGTTCCCTCAGGTTTTCCACGTCCCGCACCTCAAAACCTGCGGAGGCCGCAGAAGCTAGCACCACTTCGATCGGTGGAATATCCGAGTCCGGGAAGACATATTCGTCGATGAAGGAGGGACCGCGGCTCGGGCGATAGCGGCAGCCCTCGCCAATCGCATGATTCAGGAAAACGCCCCCCGGTTTTAGGACTCCCCAAATGCTGCCAAAATACCCCGAGAGGTTTTCCGTACCGACGTGCTCGGCCATCCCAACGCTGACGACGGCGTCGAAACACCTATCCTTCTCCAGGGAGCGGTAATCCTGGCAGCGGATCCTAACTCGCTCGCGCAGAGCCGCTTCAGATACGCGATCTTCGGCCCATATGGCCTGTTCACGGCTCAAGGTAACCCCGGTGACTTTAACTCCGTAGTTCTTGGCCGCGTGGACCGCGAATCCTCCCCAGCCGCACCCGACATCCAACACCTCCTGCCCCTCCCGAAGGCGCAGCTTGCGGCATAGATAGTCAAGTTTCGCCAACTGGGCGGATTCGAGGTCGTTGGCAGTCCCCTCGAAATATCCGCAGGAATAGACCATCCGCCGGTCGAGCCATAGGCGATAGAAGCTGTTTGATACGTCGTAATGAAAAGCGATGACGCTCTTGTCGCGCGAATGGGAGTGCCTTCGCTGTTTCCGGTCCGGATTCGCAAGATGATCAATCTCCCGCCACCGGCTCCTAGGCAACCGCCTCACTAATAGCGCTAGCTTCAGTGACCGCCGCCAGCCGATCTTGTTGGCAAGGGCATCAGCCAACTCGAATGCCGCCTCCATGTCGCCGATGACGTCGAAATCGTCGCGCAAATAGGCCTCGGCAAGCGCCTTTTCGGTGCCAGAGCCAAACATCTGGCGCAGGGCGCCCGGATGCTTGAGCACAAGGGTTGCCGACTTGGTCTCCCTGGTCGGCCAGAACGTTCCGTCCCAGAGGCGAAAAGCCACATTCCTAAGGGATTCCCGGTCAAAGAGAAGATCCAGGAAGCTCAGAGCGATGCGCGTTTCCGATGTCGACGAGGCGCCTATCTCAACGGCGGCCGGAATATTCCCCGTGTTGCTCATCTGGTATCTCTTGCCTCACACAGCGAAATGTTCGCCTTGAGGATCACAGTTCAGTGTAAAGGAAAGCGGCAGAAACACAAATGGACGAGTGCCCTCTTAACGAGGGTAAACGTCATTTCCGAACGTAACACTTTCGTCGAAAGAAATCGGTTTTGGCTCTATTTCTCCCGCGTCCTGGTTTCGCACAATCCACACACCTCGCCGCCTAGTCGAGCACCCGACCCTCAGGATTGAATCTCACGCGTGCGCCCTTCGGATACGTCCGGCCGCCGCTCACGAAGTCGCGGCTAAGCGCGCACGCCATGATTCGGCCGTTCGCATAGAGTTCGACCGACTCGTTGAAGGCGCCGGCCTTGCACGGCACGCCCTGGATATCGGTGTCCGCCCTGAGGAAATACTGCTTGAGTGCGCCGTCCGGGTAGAAAGCAGCCTGGATTCCCTCGGACCCGCCCCACCCGCCTTTGCAGACGTGGCCTTGCACCTCGGTGTCGCGCGGGAAGGCACACACGGTGACGATTCCGGCCGCGTCCTGGAACACCCAGGTGTCTGCGGGTATTGTAAGGCGCGCGAGGGGTAAGTCCCGCGACGCGGTAAAGCCGACCGGGATGCCGTTGGACCTCACATGGACCCATCCCCGCTTGCAGGGCCGCCCCGCGATGACCGTGTCCTCCCGGATGACGCCTATCGCCAGGTCGCGCTCAACGCGCACCTTGCGGAACGCCACGCCCGCATAGGTCGTGTCGTATTCCCAGCCAAAGCATCCACCCAGGATGACGCCAGCCAGGACGGATAAAAGGGCGACGCGCATGGCGTTCGTGGTTTCAAGAAAAGATGTCCGCCGGTAATGCCGGGCTAGCTCGCGGTCTCATGGAGTCTGGCCCTCATCGGGAGCCTCTGGGTTCGTTGTAACGCTTGCTCTTGATTGTAAACGCGTCAACGGACCCCGGCCTCGCTGCGCATGTTATGCCTGCGTGAAATGCCCTCCATTAGTGAATCAGCATCGTGCGTTTTCGAGAGGGAGTCTTGCGGCTCTCAATCCAAGGTCGTCCATACGGGGCACGAGACGAAGGTGCTCCAACCCCCGCCCGAAACGTTCGCCTCAATTCTCAAAAAATGCCGCCCGCCAGCGGGAATTTCAAAGTCCACAACGAACCCGTCCTTGCGCGACACGGCGAATTCATCCGGCTCCGCACCCGCGATTCCCTTTGTTTCCACCCCATAGGTTCCGGCAAACTCCCTATCGCCCAGCCGCACCCGTATTCCGGCTATCGGGGCGCTTTCGCAGGCACACCAGCCGCTCAGGAAATGCCTCCCCGGTGCAAAGATCCGGTAAGGTGGCGTAAAGAGATAGTACGTTATCGGAGGGCCGTAGATATCGGCCCCGTTGTCGCCAAAGGACTGGGCGCGCAGGAGGTCGCTGCTTGGCAAGCGCCGGTCAAGAAACTTGCCGGGAAGCCAGGACCGCCCAAGGGCGACGCGGCGCCCCTTCTCCACCGCCCATTCGTCCTCCACGGCCCGCATCCGGCGATGCAGGCCCTCGAGCTCAGCCCTCAGCCGCTGGACATAGGCGCCGAGCGCCGAACAGACCCCCTTAAGTTCCTCAATCCTTGAGTTCGCCTTATCCTGGCTGGATTTCGCGGTCTCCCGGACGGATTTCGCAGCCTCCTGGACGGATTCGAGAAGGTCTCGGTACGTGCCTGGGCCGATCGAATGCAAACAGTCGCCCAGGCCCGTCAGGACCGCACTGGGAATCCGATCCTGGCGGGTGCTCAACACGGCCACCGACTGGCCGAGGCTAATCGAACCCGTGGTCACCACTCCGTTCTGCCACCTGAGCGGATTCGAGATCGGGATGCTCAACCGATCCGAATCAAAGACGGCACAAACCTTGAGGCCCAGCCTTGCAGCCCATGACACCACGGTGTCTCGGTTCAGATACTGGACCATCACCTTCTCGTCGTCCTGGCTGCCAACACTGTCCAGGAAATGGGGCCAATGGTAAGGGATTGTGAAGTCCAGGAAGGAGAAGATCAGAATGCCCTCGGGCTTGAGGAACCTACAGGCGTCCTGCAGGTATCGGTAGCCGTCCTCGTGCGACAGATGGGTCAGGACCGAAAAGAAACAGATGACGTCGGCCGGTGCGACTTCGCCGGGTATGCCGGCGCCGTCGCCGACCAGGAATTCCCAGTCGCTTCGGCCGGCCATCTTCCTCGCATACGCGACCAGCTCGGGTATCACGTCTATCCCCGTGTACTTTGCGCGGGTGAACTCCCTAAGGAAGAAGGCCAGCCGGCCGCATCCGCAGCCGACGTCAATGACCGAATGATCCGGCAGCAAGCCAAGGGCACGGAGCAAATCGGACTCGATCTGCCCAAAGACGTCGAAATTTCCTCCGACGGTCGCGGCGATCGCCTTGTCCTCATCCCCGAGTTCCCTGCGCAATCGCTCCAGGTGAAGCTGATACGAATTCCTGTAGCGATCGATTCGTGCGGAGGTAGATGACACAGGAATTGGGCGGGATCAAATAGGCGCTGAGGACGCGCTGGCGCCTATATTGCCTTGATGACAAGGAAATCCACGCAAACCGCCATTGTCACCCGCAATTGGCGCCGTTTCCGCCAGCTCACCGCGCCTGCGCGGCCTTGCTTAGCAAGCCCTGGTCGCGCAGCCATTCCGACAGGAGCACCGGCCATTGGTCCAGCACCGCATCGCCTCCCCCAAGTCCCACGCCGTGCGGCCCGTGGCGGAAGATGTGCAGTTCCGCGGAAACGCCCGCCTTCTTGAGCGCGCTGTAGAACTCGACGCTCGCCTCGACGGGCACGACACCGTCGTCGGAGGTGCTGAAGATGAATGCCGGAGGGGTCTGAGCGGTCACGAGGCGCGTCGGCGTGTAAAGCTCCTCGAAGGCCGCCTGCTTCTCCTTCGGAATCTTCATCAGTGTCGGGTACGAGTCTATCATCTTCGGTTTGGCCGGCTGCATCGCGTTGATCCAAGGATAACCGAGCACGAGGAAGTCCGGCCTGCTGCTGTACTTTTCCACGGGGTCGGCGGCATCGGGCCTGCCGTTGTCGAACGACGTCCCCGTCATCGCCGTCAGGTGGCCGCCGGCCGAGAACCCCACCATCCCGATCCGGTCTGGAGCCAGCTTGAACTTGCCCTGTAGCGAGCGCACCAGTCGCACCGCGCGCTGGGCGTCCTGCAGCGGAACCGGGTAGAGGTATTTCTGGCCAAGGCGGTACTTGAGCACAAACGCCGTCACCTTGCGCGCGGCAAACCAGTCCGCGACCTGCCTGCCCTCATGGTTCATCGCGAGTCCGCGGTAGGCGCCTCCGGGGGCGATGATCACAGCGGTCCCGTTGCCTACCCCATATGAAGGCTGGAATATGGTCAGTGTCGGTACGTCCTCATCGGCGTTTCCCAGGGCGCCCGGGGCGCCGCCCTCCCAGAGCGGCACCGTGGCGACATCCATCGAGGGAAGGAATGACGGTGGCCGCGAGGGTTGCGCCTCGGCGGGTTGGGCGGCGCCGGCATTGAGGGCTAGGACGGCTGACGCAATCAGGAGAGACGCGGAGCCAAGGGCGGTTTTCTTCACGGGATGGGTGTTTAATCTCTGCGGGCAATTTGAAATCGGGCAATTCGGCGGAATGCGGCACATTCGCACAAGCCGCGCCGCCCCGTCAATTGCAGGCGCCTAGCCCGTCAGGCAGCAACCCTAAGGCGCCTGCGGCCCACGTAACCGATGATTCCGAGGCTAAGTGAAACAAAAATCGCGCCGTAGACGGCAGGCTCGGGTGCCGCGGTGACCTGGTTGTCGATCGACTGCCAGACCGAATCATTGTTCGTGTAGCCGTTGAACGTGATCTGGTTCTCCGGGGCGGTCCCCCTTGCGTCGTGAGTCGCGCCCGTGAAGGTCTGCGAATACATGAAGTCCAGGGCCTTGGTCCAATCCTCGACCGTAAGCGTGTAGCCGTTGAGGTTGAGGTTTGAGATGTTGAACGTCGTCGCGCTCGGGCTGCCGAAGTCTATGATTGAATTCCCGTTCAACGTGAGGTTGCCAAGGGTCGAGGTCGTTCCGTTGAGGAAGAGCGAACCCCCATTCAAGATCAGGTTCAGGTTCGAATCGTTCTGGCCGGCTCCTAGCGTCAGGGTGGCGCCGGTCCCGATGGTGAGCGTCCCGCTTCCGCTCATTGTCCCGGAGAAGGTTCCCGATCCGCTGGAAAGCGTAAGTGCGCCCGATGTGCCGAAATTGAGCGTTCCAGAACCCGCCAACGCGCCCACGGTTTCGCTGAAGGTAAGCAGGGAGAACGTCCCGGAGTTGATGGTCAGAAGCGCCGCGTTGTTGAGGGCATTCGAAGCACCCATGGCAAGGATGCCGCCGTTGACGTTCGTCGCTCCGCTGTAGGTGTTGGCGCCGCTCAGGGTGAGGGTGCCGCTTCCGAGCTTGGTGAAGGCGTCGGTCCCGGTGCCGGAGATCACTCCCGCAACGGTGACGTTGTTCGCTTGGGTGTCGATTGTGCCGCCGCCGCCGCCGTTGACCAGGGTGATCCCGTGCGTTGCCGCGAGCGTGAAGGCCGAGCTGGCCTGGAGCGTTCCCCCGCTCAGGCTGACTCCGTTCGCTGCGTTGCCGAGCGCCCCGCTCGAGCCCACCTGGAGTGTCGCCCCAGAGTTGACCTGGTTTGTCCCCGTGTAGCTGTTGCTTGCGTTCCCGAGCACGGTGGTCCCGCCCGCGGCGGTGATGTTCCCCGTGCCGCTGATTATCCCCGTGGTGTTTACCTTCCCGGTGGAGGACGCCGACCCGAACGTCAGGTTGTTGCCGCTTCCGAGGCCGATCGTGCCCGAAAGGTTCAGCTGGGAGCCCGCTGCCGCGCCAATCGTCGATGCGGAACCCAGCGCCACGTTCCCGGCGAAGGTATTTGTTCCGGAGACGTTCTGCATGGCGCCGTTGCTGCCGACCCCGGCGCCGTTTAGCGTCACGGCCTCCGCGGTGGCGTAGTTGATCCCCCCCTGGAAGCCCAGCGTGCCCCCGGAGTTGACCGTTGTTCCCGCGGCTGTCGTGCCGAGGGCGCCGTTGGCGGCGGCCACAAGCGTCGCCCCCGAGTTGATGGTGGTCAACCCAGAGTAGCTGTTCGTGCTGTTCGAAAGCACGGCGGTCCCGAATGCGTCCGTGATGGTCCCCGAGCCTGTTATCTGGCCGGCGATGTCCACGGTCCCCGCGCCGGGCGACGTTCCAATCGTCAGGGCTTTGGTACCCAGCGCGAGCGTTCCGTTGACATTGAGCTGCTGGTTCGTGATGGCTCCAATCGTCGACGCTGCATTCAACGTCACCGTTCCACTCGTGATGTTCGTCCCGGAGAAACTCTCAAGGGCGCCGGCCGACCCCGACATGCCCGCCCCGCTGATTCCGATGGCCTGGTTGTCCGTGATGCCGCTTTGAAAGCCGAGGGTTGCACCGCTCGCAACCGTGGTCGTGCCCGTGCCGAGCCCGCCGGCAGATCCGTCGATGACCGTCCCGAATGCAACCGACGTGTTCGCCGTGTAGGAATTCGTGCCTGTAAGGACAATGGTCCCGTTTGCGGTCCCCTTTCCGTACGTGGCGACGAAATTCCCCGTCGTGTTGCCAGCAAGCGTAAGCTGCGTGCCGGCTGCGGCGCTGTACGTTGTGGCGGCCGTCTGGGCGATGTTCCCCGTGATCGTGTTCGTACCCGCAGAGTTGGAGACCGCACCCACGTTGGCCGACACACCCACGCCTTTTACTGAAAGCCCGTTCGAAAGGGAAATGCCATTTGTCACAGCCAGCGAGGCGCCGCTGGCCACGGTCGTAACCGAAGTCGCTGCGCCAAGGGCGGTTGACGAGCCCGCCGTCAGCGTTCCTGTGGACACCGTTGTCGCGCCCGTGTAGGTGTTGTTGCCGGTCAGGGTCAGGTTGCCGGCTCCCGTCTTTGTAAGCAATCCGGCAGGCGTGCCTCCATTCGCGATATTGCCGGCAATCGTGGAATCCACGGCTGCACTAACGGTCAGCGTGTAGGAGTTGGCGCCCGAACCCAGGTTCACGTTGCCGTTGAAATTCATGGACCCACTGGTAGCCGACCACGTCTGGGCGCCCGCCAATGTGAACGCGTTGTAGAACGTCTGCGTGGCCGTGTCGCTGTTCGTGATGCCGGTACTGAGAGTCAGCGTGTCGTTGTTCTGCGTGAGTGAGGTGTCGAACGTGAAGGCGATGGCCCCACCGGCGTTGCTGAACGTCAGGTTTTTCGCGACCGATGCGGCCGAAAGCGTTATCGCCGACTGCTCGCCGGCCCCCGTGTTGAACTGAGCCGTGCTGGTGTTTATTGGAACTCCAGCACTCCAATTGCCCGGAGTTCCCCAAAGGCCGGAAGTCGTGCTCGTCCAGCTGTCGTTGGCGGCATTTAGGCGTGCGACTGCGACGAACATAGCGGCCACGGCGAGCCATTGCACATGCCAGCCGCATCGCCGTCCAAAACTGTCTCCCGAGGCCCTGCAATCTAACGATTTGCAGATCCTAGAGCTGATTTGATGTGGGGCGGATGTTTTCATGCATCCCTTTGGACGTCATGCAGTATGCGGCCAACACAGCTGTTTTGCAATAAGCAATGGTTCTCGCTGCTGAAGCTGCAATGATAGGGGACTGATAGCTCGCGCGGGCGATCACCCCACCCTTCCTCGAGAACCCAATACCAAAAGGCACTCATCCTGTTGTTCTGTAAATATATGTGTACTAATTGACCCGAACTAATGTGTCTGCTTCCAATGGACGCTCCTGTGTCGACACCCTACCCGCCCAGACAGAGTTAGGTCATTGAAATCCAAGCCTTGGCGTCCAAGGCAAACCCTCTCATTCGTAGAGCGGTGAGCCAACCGGCCGCCGTCAGCCAATCCCACGTCCCCCTAAGAATCACACTATGAAGAAGATCACACCGTTTCTGTGGTTTAACGACAAAGCTGAAGAGGCCGCGAAGTTCTACGTCTCGACCTTCGCAAATTCGAGGATCCTGAATGTCAGACGGGATGGCGACCGGGTCATGAGTGTCACCTTCCGACTCGACGGCCTTGAGCTCACGGCATTCAACGGCGGGCCGGTCTTCAAGTTCACGGAGGCAATCTCACTGTCTGTCGACTGCACGTCACAGCGGGAGGTCGACAGGCTGTGGCACCGGCTCTCAAAGAGGGGCAGAAAACAGCGCTGCGGATGGGTAAAGGACCGGTACGGCCTGTCATGGCAGATCGTCCCTTCAGTCCTTGCGCAGCTCCTCGGAGACCGGGATCCCGCCAAGTCGGAACGGGCGTGGAGAGCCATGCTCAAGATGGGCAGGCTCGACATAAGGAAGCTCAAGCGGGCCCACAGGGGGCCCTCCCGTTCGCGCTCTGGTTCTGCGGGCTGAACGCGGGCTGATCGATCCGGCCGATTTCCACGCGGCCTTCCGGCACCGTCGCGTGGAGGAAAATATTCGGCGCGGCGCATTTGACGTTTGAAGAGGACCGCTTTCGCCGTGAACCTCTTCAGTTCACAAATCCCGCATTCTGGTGTACTTGTTGAGTACTCCGCGCAGATCCCAACCCCCGACCCCATGTCCCATCGCTACGCCTGCTCCCGCCGAGACTTCCTGAAGACGTCCCTTGGCGCCGCCTCACTCTTCGTGTTGCCGCGCTTCGCCATCGGACAGGCGGGCCCGTCGCCGAGCCGAAAGCTCAACATCGCGTTCATAGGAGCCGGCGGCCAAGCTGAAGCGGCGTACTCCGGATGCGACGGCGAGAACTTCGTCGCGATCTGCGACGTGGACGACACGCGGGCCGCCGAGGCCTACGCCAAGTATCCTCGCGCGAAGCGATTCAAGGATTTTCGCGTGATGCTGGACAAGATGCACCGCGAGATCGATGCGGTCGTCGTGTCGACGCCCGATCACATCCATTTCTCGGCCGCCTACCTTTCAATGCAGCTCGGCAAGCACGTCTTTGTGCAGAAGCCGCTCACGCACAACATCTGGCAGGCCCGAACCCTCCGCCGCGCCGCCGCCCATTACAAGGTCATCTCGCAGATGGGCAACCAGGGCCATACGACCGAGGGCATCCGCTATGTCAAGGAATGGTACGACGCGGGCGTGACCGGCGACGTCCGCGAGGTCCACGCATGGTTCGACGGACCGGACTTCACCGTCGGCCCGTACTTCCGGATACCCTCCTCCTTCCCGCCGGCGCCCGCCGAGGTGCCCCCGACACTGGACTGGGACCTTTGGCTTGGGCCGACGAAGAAGAGGCCCTACAGCCCCGGCTACGCCCCCCTGATCTGGCGGGGGTTCTGGGACTTCGGATGCGGCGAGCTTGGCGACTGGGCCTGCCACACCCTCGACGCCCCCTTCTGGTCCCTCGATCTTGGCTCACCCAGCCGTGTTTCCGTGGAGAATATCGATCTTATACACGAGGGGTTTGTCCCGCGCTCGTCACACCTCAAATTTGACTTTCCGGCCCGAGGCGCCAAGCCGCCCGTCTCGCTTCACTGGTATGACGGCGGGCAGCATCCCTCCCCGCCGCTGGACTGGGACAGGTCGAAGCCATTCCCGAAGGGCGGCATGCTCATGGTCGGCTCCAAGAACACGCTCATGACCGGCGAGCGCCCGGACAGTCCGCGGCTTCTGAATGACGCGGTCTGGGAGGAATTCAAAAAGAACCTCCCGCCCAAGGTTATCCCGCGCGTCAAGGGCGGGCCGTTCCGCGAATGGACACGGGCGATCAAGGGCGAGGGCCCGCTGCCGGGCTCCAGTTTCGATTACTCGGCACGACTCACCGAAATGGCCCTCGTGGGCGTCATGGCCCAGCGGACGAACCAGGACATCGAGTGGGATTCCGCCAACATGCGGGTCGCCAACCACCGCGATTTCGATCGATTCGTGCGCGAACCGGCCCGAAGGGGCTGGGACTTCGGAGACGAGGTCTGGGGCTGAGGGCGTCCGCCACTGGGCGAATCCGCGGGGGCGGGCTATTGCGCGCGCGGAAGGCGGCGCCCACCGCTGCTCACCGGAGCATCTTGAAGGCGTGAACCCAGTCGTTCTGCCGGAACCCCGGGATGCACCAGAGGATGCAGAGCGGCTCGATGGCCCTCGCCGCCTCGGCTCCGCCCATATCCTCGGTGTCCCAACCGAACTCGGTGAGGAGGCCCGCGACGGTCTTCTTCGCAGCGGCGTCGTTGCCTGCGATGAACATGGTCGGCTTCCCGCCCGGGAAGCTCGGGTTCACCATGCAGGCAGCCCCGACCGAATTGAAGCATTTCACAAAGCGAGCCGCTCCGAATTCCCTCTGCAGCCTCTCCATCAGTGACTCCTCGAAGTTCGTGAAGAATTTCAGCACCCCGTTGGTCGGCGGCGCATCGGCAATCGGATTGGTGGCGTCGACAACCAACTTTCCCGAAAGGTTGGCGGCCCCGGCGCCGCGAAGGGCCTCCGATGCCACAGTCCCCTTCACCGCAAGCACGACCACCGCGCCGAACTTCGCCGCGTCCGCAAAGCTGCCGACCCGCGCCTTTGGGTTCTGCTTCGCCCATTCCGCGAGCTTCGAAGTCTCTCGGGTTCCCATCGTGACCTCGTGACCATGCGTCAGGAAACCGCCGCCCAAGGTCTTCGCGACGTCTCCAGAGCCAATGATTCCGATTTTCATTCGCTAACGTTGTCAGCGCCCCCGCGAAAGCAAGTGGAAGGGCCACAATGCGCGTGAACCGGCCATATGCCGGGCATACAAATCAGGTTAGTAACCGTGAATCAGTATCTTAGTTAGCCAAGTTGTCGATGACCCACGTGACTCCTTGGGTCGTTCCGGCTAGTTCCCCGAAAAAACGGTTTTCCGGCTCTACTTGATCCAGGTCAATGCAGACCGGGCAGACCTGCGCTATGATGGTTGCGATGAGCCAACACACCCTACTCGCCCCGGATCAGGCGCAAAGCCTTGTGCTCGCCGATGCGGCTGAAAAATCAAGCTCAGGCATCGTGAGCCGCACCGTCATCCAAACCGAAGAGCTCCGCGTCGTCCTCTTCGCCTTTGCCGATGGCCAGGAACTCACCGCTCATTCAAGCCGCCGTCGCGCGCTCGTCCAGGTGCTCGATGGCGCCTGCGAGTTCTTCTTCGGCGACGCGTGGCACTGCCTCGCCGCCGGCTCGCTCCTCCACCTGCCTCCCGGGCACGTCCACGCCGTCCGCGCGAGCTCCGGCCCCTTCTCCATGCTCCTCACGTTGGGGGCCGAATCCCAAGACAAAAAGGCCAAATGACCTCCGCCAACAGGGACCCGAGGCTTTCGGTGTTCCTGCCGAAGGAGCACGGTTCGTGGTCGCTGGCGTTTGAGCCCCTGGTGCTCGGACTTCTGGTTGTCCCTTCAGTCGCGGGCGCCGCGCTCGCCGCATCCGCCGCATCGGCGTTCTTCTGCCGCCGACCATCAAAGGCGCTGCTCTCTGGAACCCCCGGCACCCGGCGCGGGACGCGCGCCGCGGCGGCCCTTTTTGTCCTCTGCGCCGCCACCGGCATGGTCGAGGCGTCCATCCTTGGAGGGCGTGCAGCCCTTTGGCCGCTCCTGATCGCGGCTCCAATCGGAGGCCTATTCTTGTTTTATGACCTCAAGAATGAGGCGAGAGCCGCGTCGGCCGAGCTGGCTGGAGGAACCGCCTTTGCGCTGATTCCCGCAGCGTCTGCAACGCTCGCCGGATGGGACTTCAAAAGCGCGCTGGCACTTGCCGCTGTCATGCTAGCTCGCACAGTTCCTACGGTGATTGTGGTGCGCAACAGACTCCGGTTGAACAAGACCCAGGAAGTCAGCCGGATAGTCCCCGTGATTGCGGCAATCGCCGCTCTTCTGCTTCTTGTTCTTCTGGCGTCATCTTCGCTGCTGCCCTGGGTTGCCGCCTTCCTTTCCCTCGTGCTCGTTGCCCGGGCAATCGTGCTGCTCAGCCCATGGGGGATCAGTTTCTCGCCGCGACGGATCGGAATCACCGAGGCGACTCTCGGGGCGCTCTATGTCGCCGGCACGTACCTTGGCTATCGAACCGGGCATTTTCCGAGAACTCCTTGACCAAGATCAATACGCACCCAGGCGGATTCAGATAAGCTTCCGCGAAACCTCCACATCTTTCCTGCCCAGCCAACATGAAAAAGCACCGCAGCATCCTCCTGCCCATTATCGCAAGCGCCCTTCTCTCGGCCGCCGCTCCGGTCGCCTGGGCTGAGGACGATTCTCCCGGAACCCCGAACGGACCGGTCGATCTTCCGCCCGAGCTCGCATCCCTGCCCGTGGAACACGCGATACTGACGGCGCCGCCCAATGTCCCTCCCCCGATCAACAGGACGACGCCGGCGCATGTCATCGTGAACCTCGAAGTCCGCGAGGTGGTCGGGAAACTCGCTGACGGCGTCGATTACACGTATTGGACCTTCGGTGGGACCGTGCCCGGCTCGTTCATCCGCGTCCGTGAGGGCGACCTCGTCGAATTCCACCTCAACAACCATCCGTCGTCAAAGCTGCCCCATAACATCGACCTTCACGCCGTGACCGGCCCGGGCGGAGGCGCGGCATCGGCGTTCACGGCACCCGGACACAGCTCCCAATTCACCTTTCAGGCGCTTAATCCGGGACTGTTTGTGTACCACTGCGCGACCACCCCGGTCCCGATGCACATCGGCAGCGGCATGTACGGCATGATCCTGGTCGAGCCTAAGGACGGCCTCCCTCCCGTTGACAGGGAGTACTACGTGATGCAGGGCGAGTTCTACACCACCGGGAAATATGGCGAGGAAGGCCTTCAGTCATTCGACATGGCGAAGGCGATCGACGAGCGTCCGCCCTACGTCGTGTTCAACGGCTCCGTGGGCTCCCTTGTGGGCGACAAGGCCCTCACCGCCAAGGTGGGCGAAACCGTGCGAATCTACTTTGGGGACGGCGGGCCCAATCTTACGTCATCCTTCCACGTCATCGGGGAGATATTCGAACGCGTCTACCCCGAGGCTGGGACGGCCCTCGTGCAGGAAAACGTGCAGACGACGCTCGTGCCCTCGGGCGGAGCCACGATCGTGGAATTCACGGTCAAGGTGCCCGGCACGTTTATCCTCGTGGATCATTCCCTCACGCGGGCCTTCAACAAGGGTGCGCTCGGGATGCTCAAGGTCACCGGCCCGAGGAACCGCGCAATCTACTCGGGAAAGGAGATCGACGCCGTCTATCTCGGGGCCCAGGCCGATGCGGGTTCGGAATCCGTAAAGCGAGAGGCCGAGCTCAAGAACCAGATTGCCGCAGAGATCAAGGCCAACCCGGCGATCGCGGGCCTCACGAAGGAGGCGCAGATCGAGAAGGGCAAGCAGGTCTTCATGGGCCTCTGCTTCGCCTGCCACCAGCCCGACGGCAAGGGCCTGCCCGGCGCCTTCCCGCCCCTGGCGGGTTCGGATTTCCTGCTGGCCGACCGGGAGCGCGCCGTCCGCATCGTGCTCAAGGGGCTGAGCGGCCCCGTGACCGTCAGCGGGAAGACGTTCAACAGTGTCATGCCGCCGCAGGAGGCCGTGCTCACCGACGCGCAGATCGCCAACGCGCTCACGTTTGTCTCCAACAGCTGGGGCAACCAGGGCGACGCCTTCACGGCCGAGCAGGTGAAGGCCATCCGCGACGAGGTCCGCTAACGCGCAATCGAAGCCGCTGCCCCGTGACCGCACGATCCCTACCGCTTTTCCTCCTGTGCTTCGCGGCCTGCGGCGCGCAGGCCTGGGGGGTGTTGGGTGCGGGCCCCAATCCTCCCGCAGGCATGGTGAGGATTCCCGACGGCTTCTATGTCCCGCTTCTCCGGACGGTCAAGGACCCCGCCCGGATCCCCGTCCCCGCATTCTATCTGGATGAGCGGCCCGTCACCAACGGCGAGTTCCTGGCCTTCGTCGAGGCCCGGCGCAAGTGGCGCAGGTCGCAGGTCAGCCCGCTTTTTGCAGACGCATCGTACCTGCAGACGTGGAAGGAGGATCTGAACCCCGGTCCAAACGCTCCATCCGACGCCCCTGTGGTGTGCGTGTCGTGGTTCGCCGCCCGAGCCTACGCCCGATGGATGGGCAAGCGCCTCCCCAGCACCGCCGAATGGGAAGTCGCGGCCGGAGCCGGGTACTCTCGTGCCGACGGAAGGAACGACGACCAGTTTCAGCGCGATCTGTACGCCTGGCTCGCGCGCCCCGTTCCCGCAGTGCAGCAGGCGGTCGCGCTCACACGACCCAATTACTTCGGTGCGCGGGACCTCTCGGGCCTCGTCTTCGAATGGGTCGACGACTTCAGCACCGCGATGGTCACCGGCGAGTCGCGCGCCGACTCGGGCCTTGAACGCGACCTGTTCTGCGGCGCCGGCTCCGTCGGCGCCAAGGACGCAAGCGACTACGCCGCGTTCATGCGCATGGCCCTGCGCTCCTCCCTGAGGGCCAACAACACGACGCTGTCCCTCGGGTTCCGGTGCGCGCGTGACGAGATCCGCTGACCGCCAACACCTATGATAAGAAACATCACCCCACTGCTCCTCATTCCGTGCCTGCTGCTGGCCCGTGGCGCCGCGGCCGCGGTTGCACCCGAGAAGGACGGCGCGTGCGCCTGCTGCAAGGCTGAGAGCGCTCCCGCTTCGACCGGCACCTATACGTCCACGTCCCTTTACCAGCTCGACGCCAGCTTCACCGACGACTCGGGCAAGGTGGTCGCGCTCGGCAACCTTCGGGGCCACCCCGTCGTGCTCACCATGTTCTTTACCTCGTGCGGCTACGCATGCCCGCTTCAGGTGACCGAAATGCAGAGGATACGCGCCAAGCTGCCGCCCGGAGTGCGGGAGCGCGCCAAGTTCGTGCTTGTTTCGTTCGACGTGGCCCGGGACACGCCGCCGAGTCTGGCGCAGTACCGAGCCCAGCGCTCGCTCGGCAGCCAGTGGACGCTGCTCCACGGGGACAGCGACGGGGTCCGCGAACTCGCCGCCCTGCTGGGCGTAAAGTACAGGCAGGAATCCGACGGGGCGTTCTCCCATTCGAACATCATTACGGTGCTCAATCCGCAGGGGGAAATCACCTACCAGCGCCTCGGTCTGAATGGCGGCGTGGACCAGGCCGTTGCCGCGCTCGTCGCAGCGAGCAAGTAGATCCGGCACACCTGCACCGCGGATGATGAATGCAGCCAAATTCAAGATCCTCGACGTGAGGCGCCAACTCGCGAGCGGCGAGGAGCCGTTCCCCCTCATTCGTGCCAGGGTCGATTCCCTGAAGACCGGCCAGGGATTGACCCTCATCGCCCCGTTCATGCCCGCGCCCTTGATTGAGCTGCTAAAGAGCGAGGGTTTCCAGTCCACCATGGAGCGCCGCCTCGATGGCACATGGGCCGTCAACTTCTGGAGGGATGACACACCCTGAAAATATGCGCGACTACGGCGCCGGCCGCGTGGTATTTTCCGCGCGATGCCCACGACCCCGCGCACGAGCGACGCTAGGCTGACAGGCCTGATTGGCACGCTTCGCTGCTGCCAGCTCTTCACCGGGCTGCCCGCCGAGGACCTTTCAGAGGTCGCGGGGTTTGCAATAACCTTGGTCTTGGCGAAGGGAAATTATCTTTTCCACGCTGGCGAGCAGTCGCGGGGGTTCTACGTGATGCAGAGCGGGGCGATCAACGTCCACCGCGTGAGTGCGGGCGGCAAGGAGCAGGTGATCCACGTGTTCCGCGCCGGCGAATCGTTTGCCGAGGCCGCCCTCGCCTCCCCTACCGGTTACCCCGCCGATGCGCGCGCGATCGAGCCGAGCACCGTGTTGCTGCTCCCAAAGATTCACATCCTTGAGCTTATTGGCCGGCGCCCCGACCTCGCCCTGCGCATGCTTGGCTCATTGAGCGGCCATCTGCGTGTTCTGGTCGGTATGCTCGATGACCTGACGCTGAAGGACGTTGAGACACGCCTGGTCAACTGGCTCGTGAAGAGCTGCCACGGCAAGTCCGGGACGGTTGCTCTGCCCGGCACCAAACGCGTTCTTGCGGCCGAGCTAGGCACCAGCAGCGAAACGCTTTCGCGCACGCTGGGCCGTCTTCGCGACCGGCGCGTGATCGCTGTGTCGACCAAGGCAATCACCGTCTTAAGCCCCGACGTGCTGGCCGCAATTTTGAGTCATAACCTGGGCGAAGGCCGGTAGGCGTCCAACTCCGGACAGACGGCCCCCAGCGGCGTCAGCGATTTCTCAGATGGTCAACGTTGCGCGCGCATGATCGCATTCATGGTCTCCATCAGCCGGCTCAGCAGCATGGCCCCCTTTTCCAGAGGCAACAGCTTGGGAGCACCGGTTGGGCTCTTTCGGTCTAGCGGGTGGGCTTGCTCCGAGGATTGCGGGCGTGGAAAGGTGGTTTGGGGATACTGGGTAACACCCGATGGTACTGTCACCCCAAACGACCCCCTTCAGCACTTTCCCATGGACCCGTCCCCGGCTGGTCGCGGGGAGCTAAAGCCGGTCGAGGTCCGCGACGCTTGGGCCGCCAGGACCGTCAATCCGCTCTGAGCCGGTGCGTCACGCCTTGACGCCCCGGAAGCTCCGCCATTTCGCGAGCGGCGTCACGGCAAGCCCGATGACGGCCAGCTGGCTCGCCACGAAGACGATCAGGCCGTAGAAGGCCGCGCTCGTGAAACCGTAGCTGTGCAGGCCCACGCCCAGCATGTTGGTGCCAAACCAGCTCCATGCGGTGACGACGTTTCCAAAGACCGCCAGGGCCATCATGCCGCGCTGCCTCACCAGCCCGCCCCAACGGCAATGCAGGATGATCGCGTTCCAGATCACGATGAGGAGGGCTCCGTTCTCCTTCGGGTCCCAGCCCCAGAAACGCCCCCAGGACTGGTCGGCCCATATGCCGCCCAGCATGGTTCCCACGAAGCTGAAGAGCGTCGCGAAGCACACGATGCCGTAGACCATGCGAGCGAGCGCATCCGCGGTGCGCCGGTCGAGCGACCGCGTGAGGAGTCCGCGCAAAATGTAGATGATCGCCAGGAAGCCCGCCAGGAACGTCGAGGCGTATCCCGTGGTGACGGTCACAACGTGGGTTGACAGCCAGAAGTTGGAATCCAGCACCGCCCTCATCATTTCGAGGGTGTCGCCGCTAAGGGAGAGGTGGTGCGCGATGACGAGCGTGCCGAACCCGATCATGCTTCCCGCCGCGCTGGCCACGGCGTTGCGGTGGAGCTGCTCGAGGACAAGACAGAGCGCAACCGAGCCCCAGCCTATGAAGAGGGCCGAGGAATAGAGGTTCGTGACCGGAGGCCTGCCCTCGAGCCACATGCGCGCCAGGATGCCCAGGGTCGCCACCAGAAAGGCCAGGCCCATTACCCGGAAAGCTGCGCGCCCCAACGGCTCGGGCCACGCGAGCCAGGAAATGGCCGCCAGGAGGAATGCGACGACGTACAGGAAGAGGCTCGTGATGAAGGGCTCCGCCTGGTTGAAGAACGCCTCAATGCCCGACCGACGGGCGGCCTCCGGAAACCTGAGCGACAGCTCGTCCCTGTAGGACCGCAACGCGCCGTTGAAGGCGGCCGGCTGCAATTCGCGCCAATCCTTGCCAAGGACCGCGTAGACGAGCACATGCGGGTCGACCTCCGATGGCGACGCGGCGCCGAGGAGGGAGCGTCCCACGCTCTGCCACCCTGCGGGGTCGGCCGAGGGCTTTCGTGGGGGGATGGGGCGCAGCGAACTGAACGTGTCCATGGACTCGAACGCCGCGTGCAGCGCGCGGATCCGGCCTGTGTCGGACAGTTCCGCCGTGAGGTCGGCGATCCCAGGGGCCTGCAGCCCGAACTTCAGGCGGACGTAGAATTCGACGTGGCTTCGCAGTTCAACGACAGCCCTCTGGAACGCGCTCCTCTCGGCGTTCTCAACCGGTTCGGCCAGGTGGGTTTGCCGATCAAGCTCGTCCATGCCCGCCTGCATCTGGCGGTACGAAAAGCGCACGCCGCCGTCTCCGTCCGCGCGGGTCAGTCCAAAGATCGAAAGGACGTCGGAGTTGTCGATGCGGAAAACCTGATAGGCGTCCGCTGTCTCGGGAACGAAGAAGACGTCGAGCAGCCATTCCTCCGGGGTCACCTCCTTGCCGTTCGGCGCGACGGCCCGCTGGCGCCCCTGCAGCATGAGGAGGCCGGTTCTCGCGATCGTATCGAGGGGCTTGATCCGCCCTCCGGCCAGCACCGGCAGGCGGCCGAAACCTTCCAGGTCGAAGGGCCCCGAATTCCCGCGGGGCACCAGGGTGGAGACCACCCAAAGCAGGCAGAGCGCAAGCGCGATGAGGGAGAGATTCTTCTTCACGGCGACGACGGAGCGGGGCGGGCGGGCGCCGGTTGCGGGACGGCTCCCCCGCGCTTGCGGAAGAACCCGAACAGGCTGATGCCGAACTGGACCACGAGGCCCAGGGAGATCAACGCGCAGGAGGCGTAGGGAATCTGCCAGCTGGGATTGCGCACGGCCTCCAGGACGGAGGTGTGGTCGTTGTTGGCGTAACCGGCCTGGTAAAAGGCGTATCCCCCGTAGCGCAGCGGATTGTTCATCGAGATCTGCACCGTGCGGTCGTCGCGGCCGTCGTCACTGCGCAGATGGACCGTGCTCGCGAAGTTCTTCGGAATGTCCGTTCCGGGATAGATGTCGTGGGTGAACTTGCCAAGCGTCAGCGTAAACGGCAGGTAGTCGCGCCGCGCGCGCAGGGCCAGTTGCCAGGTGCGCCCCTGGTAGGTGAAGGTCTGAGGCTGGTCCAGCATCTCGGACACGAGCCAAGTGCCGAGCGCGCCCTCGGGCCCGGCCAGCTCCACGTAGCCGGTCGGCCAGTTGCTCTCGTCCGGCTTGTAGGTGACCGGCGTCGGCTCGGCGATCATCTCGGTGCCGTCTCCCATGGTGGCCATCGAGGGGGGGGCGTTGGTGACCTGGCTGCGCATGCGCAGGGTCGCGTTCGGGTAATAGGCGAGCGGCTTGAGAGTGAAGGGAAGCTTCGGGTGCTGGATGACGT
Source organism: uncultured Opitutaceae bacterium (assembly GCA_964534685.1). GTDB lineage: Bacteria > Verrucomicrobiota > Verrucomicrobiia > Opitutales > Opitutaceae > Palsa-1447. Next base: position 6,425 of record CAZHPC010000034.1, on the reverse strand, counting down.
CCTGGCCCATCAGCCGGGCGACGGGAATCGCGACGACGTCGTCGTAGCCCGGATTGGTCACGTCCGCCACGGCCAGCTCGCTCTCCCGGAAGCTCTCGACGAAGCGGTGGGTCTGCCCCACGTCGATGCGCACCTGCCCGTCGCGTTGCATCAGGCCGGAAAGGCCCTCCCCTATCAGGAGAAGGATGAGGCCCAAATGGGTCAGCCATATGCCCGACTTCTTCCACGACAGGCGAAACCGGTCGGCGTGCGCCGTCACCAGGTTGAGCAGGAGGGCGCCGCCCAGCAGATAGCCCCCCGGGAAGACCGGGACCGCGAAATCCGTCCCCGGAACCTTCGCCATGACGAAGAAGGAATGAAAGTATTTCTGCTGCACGCCCCAGACCCCCAGGTGCACCTGGTCAAGCGTGGCGACGAAGATCATCGCCAGGGAGAGCGCCAGCAGCGCGACGGTGAGCTGCAGGGACGCCAGAACCGAGACGAGGGAGCGAGCAAATGAGGGGCCGCCTGACCCGGGTCCGGGCGAGGTCTGACCCTGTTTCATCGCTCGACCTGCTTCTCCCTTGCTCATTTTGCCCTCACCGTCTTCAGGAATGCGACGAAGGCCGGCCTCTCGTCCTCAACCAGCGCAGCAGGGCCCGTCAGCTTGAAGAACCAGGTGCCCCCCTGCCAGGGGGCAAACGCGGCGAGGATTCGCTGCGGGCCCGACGGCTCGGGCCCGGCAAAGTCGACCAGCGTGAAATGGAGCCCGTTCGCGTCGAACGACTCGGTAACCGTGCCCATGGAGGAATCGTCGACGGGCTGGAGGCCCACCTGGCCGCGCCAGCGGTTCACGTTCGCCGACAGGCCGCCCACATCCCCGGGGAAGGCCGTAATGGACAGGTCGGCCTCCTCGGCGCCCCTGGCGATTGCGAAGCTGCCCTTGCGGATGGCGGTTGCAGGCTTGGCCTTCCAGTCCGAGGGCGCCTGCCACGTGAGCGCGGCCGCATCCCCCTCGTTGGTCGGCACCACGGCAAAGTTGCCATGCGGAAGGTCATTTGTGTTTGACGCCATCCTGGCGCCGCCCGGCTCAGCGTGGGCCGCCACGAGAGCCGCGGCCCCCAGCGAAACGGACCTCAGAAGCCCGTAAAAGGCGTCCTTCTGGGATTCCACGACATCCACCGGCCCCATCATCTTGAAGAACCAGACCTGACCGGGCTGCTCGAGCCACGCGCCAAGGATCCGCGCTGCCGCCTTCCCCTGCTCGGCCTCCCCGCGAATGTCGGCAACTGAAAGATGCCCGGCCGGCGCCTCGATGCCGCTCACCTCCGCCGGCAGCTGCTCCGCCGTGATCGGGGCCAGCTTAAGCTGGCCCCGCCAGCGGTTGATGTTAGCCAGCGTGTCGCCGCCCGCGCCGCCAAAGGTCACAATGGAGACGTCGGCGCCCGCCCCGCCCTGCGCCGGCGCCAGAAAGCTTGCGACGCGCAGTCCGCTCGCGGCCTGGGGTTGCCAGCCCGCCGGCGCCTCCCAATGAAGGCCGGGCTGCGCCGCCGCGGCGCCCGCGGCGATCTGCGCCGCAGGAGCCGCCGCGCCCGGGTCCTTGGGGACGCGGTAGCTCGTGATATCCTTGTCGGAACAGCCCGCTAGCGCGAGCGCAAGGCATGCGACGGTGTTATTTCGACAGCGAACGGACATAGGCTACGAGGGCCTTAACCTCGTCGTCGGAGAGTTTGTCGGCAAAGGCCTTCATTCTCTCCTTCCCCGACGAGTCCTTATAGCCCTCCTTGATCTGCTTAATGGCCTGCTCGTCGGTGAAGGTCTTCTGATAGTCCGCGCTCGTCATGTCCTTAACCTGGGCCATCCTCCCCGCCTTCGTGTGCCCGGCGCCATCGGGACCATGGCAGGATGCGCAGTTCTTGCTCCAGTTCTCAGGTATTTCAGCCGAACGGGCAACGCCGCCAAGAAGCACCGAGACGGTGGCCGCTAACAGGGGTAACATGGTTTTTTTCATACGGTTCTGTTAATTCGTCCGCCGGCGGATCGCCTGCGGACCGTGCAATGGTTGGGCCATCGCGGCCGCCTGTCCAAGGGAAAGTATAGGCAATTCTTGCGATTCGCTGCGCGATGCTTGCCCAGAGCCCGTCAAGAAGTGCGCAGAGAAGGCCAAGGGATGGCAAGACGGGTGCCGCGCCATGACCTAGACTGGGACCACAACCTGATGAATTGGGATCCGAAGGCACGTATGGTTCTAGCCCTCCTGACCGCCGTCTTCCTGGCACTCGCGGTCGGATTCGCATTGGTTCCCGCACAGCCGGGCGCGCCCATGCGGGCGCCCATCGTCCCGCGCGACGCCCTTGCCATTGTCACGCAGACCGTGCGCATCTCGGCAGCGCAGCTCATGCGTAGCGGCGGCGACGTGTCCGGCCTGGATTGCTACGCCTGCCATCACAAGGATTCCCCCCCGGAGGTGAAATTTGACTCGGCACGCCGGATCATCCTGCCGAGGGAGCATGCCGACCTGATCATCAGCATGCGCAACTGCGCCGAGTGCCACCCGCCGAATGACCCGGTCAAGCTCGAATACGACGATTCGGGCAACGTCGTCCTCCCCAAGGCGCACAAGGGCCTGGGTTCCATGGCCCACGGCCGCAACTTCCGCAACGAGAACTGCTACAACTGCCACGACCGCGACCAGCTCGACCAGCTGCACACGCCTGACGGCGAGAAGCTCAAGTTTGAGCAGGCGACGCTCCTTTGCGCCTCGTGCCACGGCCCAACATACCGTGACTGGATGGCCGGTGCGCACGGCCGCACGGCCGGCCATTGGGATCGCAAGGCGGGCCCCATCGACCGGCAGCAATGCGCCTCCTGCCACGATCCCCATGCGCCGGCCTTCACGGGCCTGATTCCCATGCCCGGGCCCCATCTGCTCCATCGCCCTCCCGAAGCCCAGGCACAGCCCGAAAAGAAGGACAGCCATGCACTCTGACACCGAGGAAACCGGCATGTCCCGGCGCAGCTTCCTCCGCACCTCAACGGTGCTTTCGGCCGGTGTTGCCGCCGTCGCTGCCGGCCTGGCGCCCCTGCGCAAGCTCGGGGAGTTCACCTCGGTGGACCAGTTTCTCCAGAAGTATTACAAGGAGCTCACCCCGGAGGAGATGAAGGTCGTTCTGGCGAGGATCGAGAACGAGGTGCAGCGCCAGTACGGCATCCGGCCCCACGTGCGCGACTACAGGCCCATGAACGGCGTCGAGTATGTCTACGCCCTGAACCTCACCCGATGCGTCGGCTGCCGCAAATGCGTCCACGCCTGCGTCGCGGAGAACAACCAGTCGCGCAATCCCGAGATTCAGTACATCCGCGTCCTCAAGATGCCCAATGACGGCACCTTCGACATGGACAAGAGCGACCACAACTACGCGCCAAAATCCGTGCCCGAGCCGGGGTTCTTCTTCATGCCGGTCCAGTGCCACCAGTGCAAGAATCCGCCCTGCGTCAAGGTCTGCCCGGTGAAGGCGACATGGCAGGAGCCTGACGGCATCACGGTGATCGACTACAACTGGTGCATCGGCTGCCGCTACTGCGAGGCCGCGTGCCCCTATTTTGCACGGCGGTTCAACTTCGCCTCCCCCTCGATTCCGAGCGACCAGCTCAACACCAACATGTCCTACCTGGGCAACCGCCCGCGGTACAAGGGCGTGGTCGAGAAATGCCACTTCTGCATCCAGCGCAGCCGCGTCGGCCGCTATCCCGCGTGCGTGGAGGTCTGCCCGACGGGCTCGCGCAAATTCGGCAACATCCTCGATCCGGACAGCGAGGTCTCCTACATCCTGAAGAACAAGCGCGTCCTGGTCCTCAAGGCGGAACTGGGGACCCTGCCCCGGTTCTTCTACTACTTCGACGTCTGACCCCGCCATGAGAAACTACCTCAGATTCCTTCGCCGCTGCGCCTCGGTTTCCCTGGTGGGCGACTGGCGCTACTACACGTGGGTCGGGGCCCTGACGGCGCTCTGCATCATCGGGCTCAATGCCTATGCGAAGCAGGTCGTCGCGGGCCTCGAGATCACCGGCATGAGCGACCAGGTCTCGTGGGGCGTCTACATCGCGAACTTCACCTTCCTCGTGGGCATGGCGGCCGCGGCCGTCATGCTCGTCATCCCGGTCTACATCTACAAGAACGAGGACCTCCACGACCTCGTCATCTTCGGCGAGCTGCTTGCGGTGGCGGCCATCCTGATGTGCCTCGCCTTTGTCACCGTGGATCTCGGCCGCCCCGACCGCTTCTGGCACCTGATTCCGGGCATCGGCGTCTTCCACTTCCCCGGCTCGATGCTCAGCTGGGACGTCCTCGTCCTCAACGGCTACCTTGTCCTCAACATCTACATCTGCGGCTACCTGCTCTACTGCCGCTACCAGAACAGAAAGCCCGCGAAGTGGTTCTACATCCCCTTTGTCTTCGCCGCCATCGTCTGGGCCATCTCGATTCACACAGTGACCGCGTTCCTGTACGTCGGCCTCGGCGGACGCCCGTTCTGGAACTCCTCGATTGTGGGTCCGCGCTTCCTCGCTTCCGCATTCACCGCCGGCCCGGCGTTCGTCATCCTGGCGCTTCAGGTGGTTCGCCGCACGAGCGCGTCAGCGAAGGCCGTCGAGGGACAGCTGCCGGAGCCGCCAGCGGCCTCGCCCCACGTCATTCAGAGCCGCACCGCCACCTTTGAGGACCTCGACAGGCTCGCCCAACACCTCCCCGAGCTTGCGTCGGTCTCCGTCAAGGACCGCCATGCGTGTTTGGTTGCGGCAAAGGTGCTGAGCGCGGCCCCGGGCGACGTCCTCCTGCGCCAGGGAGCGTTGGATAATGACGCCTTCTTTGTCCTGAAGGGCCGCGTCGTGGTCAGACGCAGCGAGGCCGGCCGTACCCGTATCACCCGCAACGTCGGTCCGGGCGAGCAGTTCGGCGAAGTCTCCGCGATCGCGGGAACGCCGCGGGTGGCCACCGCGATAGCCATGAGACCCACGGAGGTCCTCTGCTTGACGGCGGACGCCCTGCGCAGGCTCATGAAGACCCCGAAGATGGAGGAAATCATCACCTGGCGGATGGGCGAGCGGCTCATGATCTCGGATCGCAGCCTGCTGATCCTCCGGGCCATCGTGCAGGTGTCGATGATCATCAACGTGTTCCTGCTGGCAAACGAGCTCTTCACCGAGTTCTACAACTCGAACCGCCACGACATCTCCTGGCGGTACCTGCTGTTCGGCCTGGACGGCCACCATGCGCTCGTGCCTTGGTTCTGGACTGCGATCACGCTCAATGTCGGGGCGATGGTGCTGCTCATGCTCCCGCTCAGCCGCAGCCTCAAATGGCTGAACGTGGCCTGCGTCATGTGCATCTTTGGAATATGGATCGAGAAAGGGATGGGCCTGGTGATACCGGGCTTTGTCCCGACGCCGCTCGGCGAGCTTGTCGAGTATCTGCCGACACTCAACGAGACGCTGGTTTGCATCGGCATCTGGGCCTTCGGGCTCCTCTGCTTCACCATCCTCCTGCGGATGGCGGTGCCGATCCTGCAGGGGGAGCTCTCACGAGCGACCGAATCGTGATCGGCAACCTGCGAATCTCCTTCCGCCATGCCGCATAGACTCACCCTCGAGGACGGCCGGGAGTCGCTCGCGGCCCACGTCGCCGCCAAGGGGGCTGAAATCCGCGCAAAATACGGCCCGCGGATAGGATGGGTGCAGCTCGCCCGGATACTGGCCGACCGCGAATGCGTCCGCTACCCCTGCGAGCTCGTGTTCGACGCTACGCCGCTTCAGCCCGACGAATGCGCATACCCCGCGCCCAACGGAGAGCGCCCCGAGGACGGCTTCCGGCTCTGCGTCCATCCGTACTTCGCGGTCGACCCCGACCGCGTGCCCCTGCTCGCGCTCTACCAGCTGGTCGCGGTCAACTACGGGGCCTTCGCATCCCACGACGATGCGGAGGCCTTCGGAGCCGCCGCCCTCGGCATCCCGCAGGAGGAGTATTACGCGGCGCTTTGCGCCATGGCGGATGAGATTTCAACCGACCACATGCACGAGGCGGAAGGCGACGCGTCGGGCTGCGCCTGCGGCGGCGGGGCCTGACCGCCCTTCGGCCAATCCGCCCAGCAAAAAGGGCCCGGCCGAAGCCGGGCCCCAGGGGGTTTGGCTAGCAGGGCTTCCTTAGAGTGAATACGTCAGGGAGACGTAGGCGAGCGGGCCGTTGTAGTTCGTGAACCCGCCGGCCGTGGGATCCGTCCACCGCAGGTAGCCCACCTTGCCCTCGCCGATAAGCCGGTCGCTGAACTTGTGCTTCAGCCCGACCGTGACGTTGTTCTCCTCGAAGCTGGCCCCGTACGGCTGGCCGCCCTGGGCCACCTGCGGGTTGTAGTTGTCCGCCCGCTGGAAGGCCCACTGGATCTGGGCGTCGG
>CAZHPC010000033.1:0-26055 GCA_964534685.1 uncultured Opitutaceae bacterium | reverse complement strand
CGAAGCGCTCCAGGTGCTCGTCCAGGCGGAACACGTTGCCTCCGTAGAGGCGTATCCCCTCAAAAACGCCGTCGCCGTAGAGCAGCCCATGGTCAAAAACCGACACCTTGGCGTCGGCCTCGTCCACAAACTTTCCGTCCATATAGACCTTCATGCTGCCATGATAGGATTCGCGGCCATGTTGCATAAATCCAATTTCGTTTCCTTAGATTGGTCGGTCAATCACAGAAGATACGTTTTGGTGTGCGCCAGGAGTTAAGGAGGTGAGCACGCAAGAGAGCCTCCATCTATTGGTTAGGCCAGAGCCTGGAGCGCAGGCGGGGACCAAACGCTGCCTTGAGTCTATGCATCGCGGCTTCGGCGAGGGATAGTCGGCCGTAATGTTTGGAGCGTTTCCAGTTCGCTTTGCCCACGAAGCGGACTCGTTCGATGGCACAATTTCGTTCGAGCGAGCCGGGCTCGAGGCGCAGGACCGCGCCAGATCGTAGTGGTGTAATCAGACGCAATCGCCGCTTGCGCGCGGAAACATAGCAGCAGCGCCGGTCATTGGCACCGTCGCCGATGATTGCCCGGGTGACGGAGAGATCGGCGGTAGCTAAAAGGGGATCAAAGGCCTCCGAGTCGTGGGCTTGGCATGGGGTTACGAGACCGGCAACAATCAAGGTGGAGGCTGGATCGACGCCGAGATGGATCTTGCGGTAGGCGCGTCTCTTCTGCCCAGGGACAGTGGTGAGCCAGGTATTGGGGCCTCGGATTTGAAGACCGGTGGAATCGATCACAATGCAGGCGCTACCCTTCGGCCAGTGAGGCAGCATCAGGTGCCTGCGCCGGCGGCACAGCGCGAGCGAATCGGGCTCCGGCAGCGCCACGCCCGAGAGCTTGAGTACCGAACGCATGAGGCCGACGGTCTGCCGAAGCGGCAGGCGATAAATCTGCTGCAGGAGCAGCCCCAACAGGACGACGTGATCCGAGTATACGATTGGACGACCCCGGTCTGCCACGGCGCGCTCATTCGATGCCCACTTGGAGGCAAGATCGTCCCCCAGGCAGACGGTCAAGCTGCCGCGATTGGCCCGTTCACGATTATATGTTTTCCAGTGCATTTTTTGTTTGAAAAGGCCCCAAAGCGATACACGTTCATTTGAACACGTTCAATTGAACGGTACGGTGAAAAAAGAGGAGACAAAATCATCTACCTGTCCTCCCGAGGTGCGGCGGCGCCGGGTGCGGGCGTCGGCTGCAATGCTGATGGCGCAGGAAGCCGCGGCCCAGGTGAGGAATGAGGTCTACTCGGCGCTGCGGAGCGCGCACGAGCTGAAGAAATCACTCCCGTCGGTAAAGGTGATGCGCGAGCAGATGAAGATGGCCCCAGCTGGGACCACCCTGGGCAGGGCCAAGCAGGTGCAGTATGCGATCGACGATGCCTTCGCGATGTTCCGCTCCTTTCGCAGCAACTTCTTCGCCTGGGCGAAGCACCCTGCCTCGCGGCCGGGCAAACCGCGGCCGCCGAGATTCTACCGGCACGGCCAGCGAGCCCGCGTGCGCTTCGACTATCAGGAGTTTAGAATTTTGGACAATCGGCTGTATCTGCCGGCCAGCATGGGCATAGGGCCCGTGCTGCTGGTCGAGCGAGGCGGCGAACCTCTCCTAAACCCCGGCGACCGACTGGTCGAAGTCCGAGTCGAGCCGTGCCGCTCCCGCAAGTGGGTGCATCTGGATTTCGTTTTTCGTAGAGCGAAATCTGCCACGAAGCCGGCTTTCTCCGGCAACCTTTGGGTCGACCTCGGAGTGGTGAATCTGGCCACTTGCCTTGATGACAATAACCTCGTCGCCTTCTTCATTGGCGGCGGAGTGGCAAAGGCGATCCTGCAGCGCGGGGCCAAGTGGCACGCCCAGTTGAAAAGCGAAGCGGCCCTCAAGGCGCGCCACGGCAAGGCGCGCGCCGGAGCCCTGGCCGCCCGCAGCGCCCGACAGATGGAGGACCTCATGAAGAAGGTCGCCCTGCTGCTCGTCACGTACTGCGTCGCCAACGGGATCGCCCGGATCGCAGTCGGGCGAAACAAAGATTGGAAGCAAGAGGTAAATCTGGGCAAGAAGCAGAACCAGCTCTTCACCTTCATCCCGCACGGCAAGCTGATTGAGGCCCTGCGAGCGAAGTGCGCCCGCTCCGGCATAGAATTTGTTGAAACCGAGGAGTCGTTCACGTCAAAGACGGACCATCTTGCCCGTGAGGCGATGGGGCCTAAACCGGAAGGATGCCGCTGGCTGGGATCACGCAGCACACGAGGCTGCTTTCATTCGAGCATGGGGTTTGTCCTTCAGGCCGACGTCAACGGCTGCATAGGAATCGGCAGAAAGGCAGGAGGAGAGAAGTGGCTCTGTGACTTCATAGGGCGACTGGGATCCTCTCCGGGCACAAGGCTCGTGCCCCGGAAGCTCCACGTGAATGGCCGTCACGTACCGGCACCAAGCCCGGGCGTCAGGATGCCGCACCCCCGCGGCCTCTCCTCCAGAGCGTGGATCAGTACGAAAGTTGCGCTGGCAAAGGCCGGGCTCATCCCCGGCCTCCAGCGTGTCGCTCCTGCGACCCATATTCCCCAGGTCTTCCCCAAGGCGGCATAACCGCACTGGATATCAGCCTGGATTATGCAACAAAGCCGGATTCGCTCCAAAGCCTTGTCGAGTTCCTTGAATCCCGAATCTTTTGCCTTATGACTGTCGGCCCATGTCTACCGCGCCCTTCGCGCCGAGCCCTAACACAACCTACGTCATCGGCCACAGAAACCCCGACGCCGACGCGATCTGCTCGGCGATCGCGTACGCGGCCCTCAAGGAGGCCCGGGGCGAGAAGGGCCACGTTGCCGCCCGCTGCGGCAATTCGAACGCGCGGATCGACACGATCCTGGACCGGTTCCGCCAGCCCCTGCCCCTCTACCTGAGCGACGTCTGGCCGCGGGTGCGCGACCTGATGGACACGAGCGTCGTCACGGTCCCGGAGAACGCGACCTGCGCCGAGGCGCTCGAACTCATCGACAGGCACGACGTCGCGCTCCTGCCCGTCGTTGACGCGCAGCGAAGGGTGGTCGGGACGATCTCCCTGCCGCACCTGGGCGGCATCTTCATCCCGCGGGTGAGCCAGCCGAAGCTCATGCGCCACGTCCGGGGGACGCTCTCCAACATCGCCCGCGCGCTCAAGGCGACCATCATCCACGCGGTCGACGAGGCGCGGCACGAGGAGTTCTACGTGCGCCTCGGCACGATGGACATCCGCTCCTTCTGGACGATTTCGGAGCGGGAAGGGATTCCCGCCTCGGAGTCGCTCATCATCGTGGGGGACCGACGCGACATCCAGCTGCGCGCGATCGAGCTGGGCCTTCGCGGGATCATCGTGACGAGCAGCCTTCCCGTGGACGACGAGGTGATCGCGCGGGCCCGCGAGCGGGGCGTCAGCGTCATCAGCAGCCCCTACGACTCCTCGACCACGGCGTGGGTCGTGAGGACGGCCTCCAGCATCGACCGGGTCGTCGAGCGGAGCTTCGGCTCCGTCGGGCGGGACGCCCGGATCGGCGACGTGCGCCGCAAGTTTGCGACGCTCTCCAGCCCGGCGCTCATGGTCCTGGACGACGCGGGGACCCTGGCGGGCGTCCTCTCCAAGAGCGACATCCTCAAGCCCGTACAGACGCGCCTTGTGCTGGTCGACCACAACGAGATCACGCAGGCCGTGAGCGGAGCGGAGGAGGTCCAGATCACGGAGATCATCGACCACCACCGCCTGGGGCCGGTGAACACCCCGGCTCCCATCCTCTTCATCAACGAGCCGGTCGGCTCGACCTGCACCATCGTCGCGGACCTGTTCCGCGCCGGCGGACTCGTCCCCGCCCCGCGGATTGCCGGCATCATGATGGCGGGCCTAATCTCGGACACGCTCCACCTGAACAGCCCCACGACGACCCCCAAGGACGCGGACATCCTCGCGTGGCTCTCCAGGATCGCGGGCGAGGAGCCGCGCGCGCTGGCCGAGGCCATCTTCTCCTCGGGCTCCGTGATCCAGGCGAGCACCGCGGAGGCCATCGTCCAGGCCGACCACAAGGTCTACGAGGAGGAGGGGGTCCGCTTCTCGGTCTCCCAGGTGGAGGAGCTCGGCTTCGCCAGCTTCTGGGGCCGCGCGAAAGGCATCGCCTCGGCTCTGGGCGAGCTGAGGAAGAGGGAAGGGCTCTCCTTTGCGGCGCTCCTTGTCACCGACGTGAACACCCAGAACTCACTCCTCATGGTGAAGGGGGACCCGGAGCTCATCGAACGGATCACCTACTCCCATGTCGAGAAGGACGAGATCTTCGACCTTCCGGGGATCGTGAGCCGCAAGAAGCAGCTGATCCCCTACCTGGCGAGCCTTCTGCGCGAGATCCGGGCCTGAGGCGAGCGTCAGGGCGACGACGACGCCTCGAGTTCGAGGAGCCTCGGCCCGACAAGGCCGCCCACCCGAAGGCCCGCCGTGTACACGGCCCAACAGAAGCCCGCGAGCGCAAGCAGAAGCGCCAGGGCCGCCCAGCGATGGCGGGACTCGAAGCGCTCAATCGAGCGCAGGTAGGCGCAGAGGCCGAGCACCGCCGCGACGATGATCACCGCGTCGACGCTGGCCCGCTGCCAGTAGCTGCCGCCCAGGTGCAGCCACATTCCGAACTCGTCGAATGTGAGGGCCATGGCGATTCCGTAGAGAAGGGCGGTGACCTCGGCCGAACGGCCGACCGGCCTGCGGAAGACGGCGTAGCCGCCGATCGCCGCGAGCAGGAAGATGCCGTAGTTGAGGTGGTGGACGTGGGTTCCCTGGAGGAAGAAATAGAAGTTGGGGAACTTGCGGGCCATGATCAGGAGCACGCACACGCGCGCGGCGACGAACGTCAGGATGAATCCGAAGAGCGCCATCCGGGCGAGCTTGTGGACGTTCAGGTGCAACGGGGGGTGTTCCGCAGTCATGGCGGCCAAGCCTACGCAGATTGCACCGGCGGGTTCAAGGGCCCGGCCGCGCCCGCTCCATTCTAGATGTGGATCGCGTCGCCGGTCGAGGAGGCCGCGGCCTCCATGACGGCCTCGCTCAGGGTCGGATGGGCGTGGATCGTGCGGTGGACGTCGTCGACCGTCGCCTCGAGCTCCATGGCTAGCCCGTATTCGGCGATGAGCTCCGTCGCCTCGGCGCCAATGATGTGCGCGCCGTAGATCTCCCCTGTCTTAGCGTCGGTCACCACCTTGACGAAACCCTCGGTCTCGTTTGACGCCACGGCCTTGCCCGACGCGGTGAAGGGGAATTTCCCGATACTGATGTCGAGGCCCTTCTGCCGGGCGGCCTTCTCGGTGAGCCCGGTGCTCCCGACCTGGGGATGGCAGTAGGTGCAGCCGGGAAAGTTGCCCACGCGCTTCGACTTCCCGTGGCCGAACATCCCGTTGACCGCGCTCACGGCCTCGTAGGTTGCGACGTGGGCGAGCCACGGGGGCCCGATGATGTCGCCCGCCGCGTAGATCCCCGGGATGGAGGTCTGGTAGTCGTCCCCAACCTTGAGGTAGTTCTTCTCCAGCTCGGGCTTGAGCCCCGGGGCCAGCACACCCTCCAGGTTCGCCACAACGCCGATGGCCGAAAGGCACACCTCGGCCTCCACCGTGGACTTCTTATCCCCCGCGACGAGGTCCACCCTAACCGAGCTCTTGCCGACCCTGAAGTTCTCGCACTTTGTCCCGACGTGGATCGTGATGCCCTGCTTCTCGAACGCACGGTGCAGGACCCTGGAGACGTCGTCGTCCTCGATCGGCAGGATCTGCGGAAGCATCTCGACAAGGGTGACCTTCGATCCGAACGCATTGAAGAAGTAGGCAAATTCGACGCCGATCGCCCCGGCGCCGACGATCACGATGGATTTAGGGAGGGTCTTCGTGGCCAGCGCCTCGCGGGAGGTCATCGTGCGAACGCCGTCGATTTCGAGCCCGGGGATCCTCCGCATCTTGCAGCCGGTCGCGATCATTATGTTCTTCGTGCGGAAGAACTTGCCCTTGTGCTCGCCCTGGGTGATGGAGACCATCCCGGGTGCGTTCACCGTGCCCGAGCCCACGTAGTACTCGACCTTGTTCTTGCGGAAGAGGAACTCGACGCCCTTGGCCATCTGTCCGGCCACCGAGCGGGAGCGCTCCATCACCTTTGGGAAGTCGAACCCGACGTTCGAGGCGCTAAGTCCATAGACGTCCGCCTTCTTCATCGTCTGGTAGAGCTCGGCGCTCTTGAGGAGGGCTTTCGTGGGAATGCAGCCCCAGTTGAGGCACGTCCCGCCGGCCCTCTCGAGCTCGATGCAGGCGACCTTCTTGCCGAGGCGCCCCGCGCGGATCGCACCGGCGTAGCCCGCAGGCCCACCGCCTATCACAATGAGATCGTACTCGGTCGCTTCGGACATGCCGTCAACGTGCTTCGGTAGTGCGCGCCCGCAACTAAATATCGATCACGTCGCCACCGGCTCCTGGCGGCCCGCGAGGGCGAGACGGCGGGCGCGGACCGGCCGAGCGCATGAAGCCGTTCATGACAAAATTGGTGAGGCTGAGGACGAGCGAGCCCCCGACCGCCGGCCAGAAGCCGCCCACCGAGAAGCCGTCGACCAGGCGCCCGACAATCAAAAACAGGAAGGCATTGATAACCACAATGCCAAGGCCCATCGTCACGATGATGAACGGCAGCGTGAACAGCACCAGCACAGGCCTGAGGACGGCGTTGAAGAAGCTCAGCAGGATGACGGCCAGGACCAGCGCCCCCGCGTCGCTGTAATGAATCCCGGGAACCACGTGGGCCGCGATAACGACGCCAAGTGCAAGGATCAACCACCGCAAAAGGAGCTGGGTGAAAGGTGACGTCATCGGTAGTCCCACTTTCCCCCGGCGGGAGCCCCCGGCAATGAAAATCATCGTCCTGCAGGACCACCTGCGAAGCGGCGGGACGGAGAGGCACTCGATCCTCCTCACTAGGGAGTTCGCGGGCCTCGGCCATCCGGCGAGGCTGGTCACGTTCCGGCCCGGCGGCAGGCTGGCCCCCACGGCGGGGGACGGCCACGTCGCCCTGCAGCCCTTCGACACGGGGATCGACTGGCTCGCGCCGCGGCTCATCCGCACCGTCCTCGGCGAATCCCCCGACATCGTCCTGTGCATGGGCAAGACGGCGAACTGCTTCGCCGGAGGCCTCCAGCGCCGCGCCGCGGGCCGCGGTCTTGCGACACGGGTTGTGGCGACGCTCAGGGCGGGCGGCCGCCTGCCCTGGTTCTATTACAGCTCGGTGCGCCGCGCCGCGCACCTTGTCACCAACAGCCTCGAGGCGGCGGACGAGCTCGTGACGCTCCACGGCCTCGAGCGCACCAAGGTATCGGTGATCCACAACTCCCTCGTGTTTCCCGACACCTCCCGCGGCCGCGAGGCGGATCTGCGGGCAAGGCTCGGGGCTGGCCCGGCCACGACCGTGCTGCTGTGCGTCGGGATGTTCAGGCCCGAGAAGAACCAGCGGGACCTGATCCGGATCGCGGCCGGGTTCCCGCAGGGATGGGACTGGCAGCTCTGGCTGGCCGGGGACGGCCCCAAGAAAGGCGCATGCGAGAGGCTGGCGCGCAGCCTCGGGCTCGGCGGCAGGGTCCGCTTCGTCGGGTTCCAGCCCGATCCCGGCGCCTTCTACCGCGCTGCCGACATTGCCGTCCACGCCTCCAAGGAGGAGGCGCTCTCGAATTTCATCATCGAGGCGCAGGCCCACGGCCTGCCCGCCGTCGTGTGCCGCGCTCTCGGAATCGAGGAGTGCTTTGTGCCCGGCTTGACGGGATGGATGGTCGAGCAGGGGGACTTCCCGGGATTCAGGAAGGCCCTCGCCCAGCTCGCCTTCGACGCACCCGAGGAGCGCGCCGCGAGGGCGGCCGAGGCGCGGGCGTTCGCTCGCGCCTCGTTTGATCCCGCGCGCCAGGTGGCCGCCTACATCGGCCTCTTTGAGTCCCTCGCGAGGGACCCGGGCCCCTTCCAAAGCCTGTGACGCGCCAAAAGGGGGACAGATCCGGCGCTTCCCCATCGAAGCCGGAGTGCATACGCCTGCGCGGCGTCCGCCAGAACAACCTGAAGGGATTTGACCTCGACGTTCCGCTCGGGCGCTACGTCGTCGTCACGGGCCTGAGCGGCGCGGGCAAGAGCTCGCTCGTCTTCGAGACGCTGCACGCGGAGGGCCAGCGCCGGTACGTCGAGACCTTCAGCGCGTACACCCGACAGTTCCTCGAGCTGCTGGACAAGCCGCGGGTGGACTCGATCGAGAACATCCGCCCGTCGATCGCCATCGAGCAGACCAACACCGTCAAGTCGTCCCGGTCCACCGTCGGGACCATGACGGAGCTCACGGACTTCTTCAAGGTGTGGTTCAGCCACGTCGCGGAATGCTTCGACCCGGAGACCGGGGAGAGGGTCGAGGACGACAACCCGCAGTCCGTCTGGAGGAAAACGCTGCGCGCAAGCCCGGGCGCCGCGGTCCTCGTTGCGTTCGAGGTTGCAAGGCCCGCCAAGCTCGCCTGGAGCGAGATCCTCTCGAACCTGAAGAACCAGGCCTATGTGCGTGCGCTCGTGCAGCGCCCCGGCGACCCCGGCCTCGCCGTCCAGCGCATCGACTCGCTCCTGGCGGACCCCGGGGCGCTTTCGCACACGGACCGGATCTTCGTCGTCCAGGACCGGATGGGTGTGGAGGCCGCGTCCATGGCCCGGTTCACGGAGGCGGTCGAGACGGCGATGCATTTCGGGCGGGGCGAGGTCCGGGTCTTCGCCGCCGAGAGCCTCGGTGAGCTTGGCCATTACTCGCGCGGGCTCCATTCCCCGAAGACCGGCCGCAAGTTCAGGCCGGCCACTCCCCCACTCTTCTCGTTCAACTCGCCCCTCGGCGCCTGCCCGGCGTGCCGGGGGTTCGGCCGGATCATTGAGATCGACTACCGCCTTGCGATCCCCGACCCCGCTCTCTCGATCGACGGCGGGGCGATCCGCTGCTGGGAGGGCGCTGTGTACAGCTCGTCGAAGGACGACCTGGGGGTGTTCGCCAGGCGGAGAAAGATTCCGACGGACATCCCGTTTGAAAGCCTCACCGACGAGCAGCGGGCCTTCGTCGTCGACGGCGAGCCCGGATACGGGGCGGAGAACGGCAAGGAGTGGCCGAAATACTGGTACGGCGTGAAGGGCTTCTTCCGCTGGCTCGAGAAGAACACGTACAAGATGCACGTGCGCGTGTTCCTTTCCAGGTACCGCTCGTACAACACCTGCCCGGCGTGCGCGGGCGCCCGGCTCCAGCCCGAGGCGCTCTGCTGGAGGTGGCGCGGATTCACGCTCCCGGAGCTCTACGCGATGCCGGTCGACCGGCTCCTCGAGCTCGTGCGCGAGTCGGGGCCGGCCGCGGGCGGGCGGCCCGCCGAGCTTGCCTATGACTCGATCCTCACCCGCCTTCGCTACCTGCGCGAGGTCGGCCTGGGCTACCTGACCCCCGACAGGCCCTCCCGGACGCTCTCGGGTGGAGAGGTCGAGCGCGTCAACCTGACGGGCTGCCTCGGCACCTCGCTCGTCGACACCCTCTTCGTCATGGACGAGCCGAGCGTCGGGCTCCACCCGCGCGACATCGAGCGCCTGGTGGCGATCATCCGCACGCTCGTCGGGGCCGGCAACACCGTGATCGTCGTCGAGCATGACGAGGCGATGATCCGCGCCGCGGACCACGTGATCGAGATCGGGCCCGAGCCGGGCGAGCGCGGCGGCAACGTCGTCTTCCAGGGCACGGTCGCGCAGATGCTTCGCGACCCCGTGAGCATCACGGGCGCGTATTTTTCAGGCAGGCGCCGGATCGCCATCCCCGGGGCGCGAAGGCCCGTTACCGCCGGCGGGCCGGCCATCGAGTTCCTGGGAGCGGCAAAGCACAACATCCGGGCGCTGGATGTGCGGATCCCCCTGCGGCGCCTCGTGTGCCTGAGCGGGGTCTCCGGCTCCGGCAAATCCACCCTCCTTGACAACGTCATCTACCAGGGTCTCCTCGCGCAGCGCGGCAGGCCCGCCGACGATCCGGCGACCTTCGCCGCAATCCGCGGGGCGGAGGCGGTCTCCGAGGCGGTCCTCGTCGACCAGGGGCCCGTTTCCAGGACGCCCCGATCGAACCCCGCGCTCTATGTCGAGGCATGGGACCTCATCCGCGAGCTCTTTGCATCGACGCCCGCCGCTCAGGAGGCGGGGCTCGGTCCCTCAAGCTTCTCGTTCAACAGCGGGGACGGCCGCTGCGACCACTGCCAGGGGCTGGGCTATGAGCGCGTGGAGATGCAGTTTCTTTCCGACGTGTTCGTCCCCTGCCCCGTGTGCGAGGGGCGGCGGTTCAAGCCTGAGGTCCTGGCCATAGAGTGGAAAGGGACCACGGTGGCCGGCATCCTTCAGATGAGCGTGGCGGAGGCGATCGTGCTGTTCGCGGACGCCGCGCCGATCCGCCACAGGCTCTCGTCGCTCGAATCCGTCGGCCTCGGCTACCTCGCGCTCGGCCAGCCGCTCAACACGCTGAGCGGGGGCGAGTCGCAGAGGCTCAAGCTGGTCCGCTACCTGGGAGCGTTGCCCGGGGAGGCGGGTGCGCTCCTGCTGCTGGACGAGCCGACGACGGGGCTTCACCGCCACGACGTCGGCAGGCTCCTGGCCGTCCTGCAGGCGCTGGTCGAGCGGGGCCACAGCCTGGTCGTGATCGAGCACAACCTCGACGTCCTAAAGTGCGCGGACTGGATCATCGAGATCGGCCCCGAGGCGGGCGACGGAGGCGGTCGGATCGTGGCGGAGGGAACGCCGGAGTCCCTCTGCCTCGCGCGGGCCGCGACCTCCCCCTTCCTGGCGGACGCGCTGGACGGGGGGCGCGACCGCTCCCTGGCGGCCGCCGAGCCCGCGGGCGAGAGCCCCTTCGCCGCGCAGGTCGCGGGTTCGATCGAGATCGTCGGCGCCCGCGAGAACAACCTTAAGAACCTGTCCGTCTCCATTCCCCTTCGCCAGCTGAGCGTCGTCACCGGCGTCTCCGGCTCGGGGAAGTCGACCCTGGCCTTCGACATCATCTTCGCCGAGGGCCAGCGCAGGTTCATGGAGTCGATGTCGCCCTATGCGCGCCAATTCGTCGAGCAGCTGCCGAGGCCCGCTATCGACCGGCTCACCGGCATCCCGCCGGCGGTTGCAATTGAGCAGCGGGTCACGCGCGGTTCGCTCAAGTCGACCGTGGCCACCATCACGGAGGTGGCCCAGTACCTGCGCCTTCTCTACGCGCGCCTGGGGATTCAGCACCATCCCGACACCGACCGCGCGGTCACGCCGCTCTCGCCCGGCGTCCTCAAGAAGCTCCTGGCCCGCATGCTCCGCACGCGCGGGGCCCGCCGCGCCAGGCACCTGTACCTTTGCGCCCCGCTCATCCGCGGCCGCAAGGGTCACCACCAGCCGATTGCGGACTGGATCCGGAGGCAGGGCTTCGAGCTCATGCGTGTTGACGGCCGCCTCACCCGGGTCGACGCCTTCCAGAAGCTCGACCGCTACCGCGAGCACGACATCGAGGTCGTCGTGGCGGACCTGAAGGGCGCCGCCAAGGCGGCCCCGGCGCTCGCTCGCGCGCTCCACCTGGGAAAGGGCGCTTGCTTCCTGCTGACCCCGGGCGGCGAGGTCCTCTCCTGGTTCTCCACCACAAGGACCGACGTCGAGACCGGCGAGTCCTTTCCCGAGCTCGACCCGAAGGATTTCTCGTTCAATTCGCCCCGCGGCTGGTGCCCCAGATGCCGCGGGTACGGAAGAATCTACCCGTGGATGGCAAAGCCCGGGGAGGACGAGGAGGACCCCGACGCCGCGCGCCTGCTCCATCTTGGGCTCGCCCCGGACGAGAAGGGCGAGGGCGGCGAGCCCTGCCCCGAATGCCAGGGGGAACGCCTCAACCGCGTCTCGCGGGCCGTGAAGCTCCACCTCAGGGGCCGCCGCGCGCCGCTTTCGCTGCCGGCGCTTCTCCGCTGCCCGCCCTCGCAGCTCATCGCGAACCTCGAGGCGCTGGACCTGGACGAGCGCGGCCGCCTCGTGACCAGGGACATCGTACCGCAGATCCGCGAGAGGCTCAGGTTCATGGACCACGTGGGCCTGGGGTACCTCTCGCTCGACCGCCCGACAAAGACGCTGTCGGGCGGAGAGGCGCAGCGCATCCGGCTGGCGGCGCAGCTCGGCACCAACCTGGCGGGCGTGCTGTACGTCCTCGACGAGCCGAGCATCGGCCTTCACGCCCGGGACAACAAGCGGCTGATCGCCACGCTCCTGGCCCTGCGCGACAAGGGCAACACGCTCGTCGTCGTCGAGCACGACGACGAGCTCATGGAGCGCGCGGACGTCATCATCGACCTGGGCCCGGGCGCGGGGGTTCACGGCGGCGAGCTCCTGGCCACGGGAACGCCGGCGCAGATCAAGGCCAACGGCTCGTCGCTCACCGGCATCTTCCTCTCTAGGGGCATCCGGCATCCGCTGCGGGGCGCCTACAGGGACGTTCGCTCCGACGGCGAACCGTGGATCGAGCTGACCGGCGCGCGCCACCGAAACCTCAGGGGGCTCGACGTCCGGATTCCCCAGGGCCGCCTGACGATGGTCGCGGGGCCGAGCGGCGCGGGCAAGTCCACGCTCTTCCGCGACCTCCTCGGCCCTGCGGCCGCGTGCGCGATCAAGAGCGACAGCCCGAGGCTCACCGGGCGCGCCTTCGCACGTTTCTCGGGCGATCCCGTCCCCCGTTTCCTGGAACTTCGCAACGCGAACCGTTTCCGCTCGGTGATCGAGGTGGACCAGTCGCCGATCGGCAAGACGCCTCGCTCGACGCCAGCCACCTACCTTGGGATATTCGACCTCATTAGGAAGTTCTTCGCGGCGCTCCCCGAATCCAAGATCCGCGGGTACACGGCGTCGCGGTTCTCCTTCAACACGGCGGGGGGGAGGTGCCCGACGTGCGAGGGGGCGGGCCGGATAAGGCTCGAGATGGCGTTCATGCCCGACACCTACCTTCCGTGCGACGACTGCCAGGGCCTGCGGTACGGCCCGGAGCTGTCCGACGTCACGTGGAAGGGCCGCACGATCGGCGCCGTGCTCCAGCTTACCTTCGAGGAGGCCGCGGAGTTCTTCAGCTTTCACTCGGAGCTCGCCCAGGTGTGCCGCCTCATGGCGGACTGTGGCCTCGGCTACCTCACCCTGGGGCAGAGCTCGTCCACGCTGTCCGGCGGCGAGGCCCAGCGCCTCAAGCTCGTCACCGAGCTCGCGAAGGGGCTCGCAACCTACCGGGAGCGAAGCCGCGGCTCGGCCCCCCGCAACCTCTACATCCTCGAGGAGCCCACGATCGGCCTCCACCTGAGCGACTGCGAGCGCCTGATCAGCGTCCTGCACTCGCTCGTGGACCAGGGCCACACCGTCATCGTGATCGAACACAACCTGGACCTCATCGCGGAGGCGGACTACGTCGTGGAGCTCGGGCCGGGCGGCGGCCCCGAGGGCGGCGAGCTGATCTACCAGGGCGCGCTCAAGGGCCTGCTGCTCTCGCGCCGCAGCTCGACGGCACCGTTCCTGCGCTCGAGGACGAGGGCGGCCCTCAGGACGCGATCGCAGCCCTTACCGCACCCGCGAGGTCAGAAGCCTTGAGCGGCTTCACGAGGCAGGCCGAGAGGCCCGCGATGGCCGTGCTGCGCGAGATGAATTCCGGATTGATGTAGCCCGTCATGAGGATCCGCTTGGTCGACGGCATCAACTCCATGACACGGCCGAGAAAATCCAGGCCCTGCTCCCCGGGAAGCATGTGGTCGCAGACGATGACGTCGTAATGCCTGGCGGCGAGCTTCAGGTCGGCGTCGGCGGCCGAGGTTGCCGTGTACAGTCGGCAGAAACCCCGCAGTTCACGCCCCAGGGATTCAAGGAGCAGAGGCTCGTCGTCGACAAGGAGCACGACAGGGAGCGCAGGCTGGTTTGGGGCCTGTTCATCCATCGGCGTCTACGTCTTGATGGGGCCCCCTGCGCGCACCGCCTCCTCAACGACCTTGATGAGCTCGGAAAGTGAGACGGGCTTTAGCAGGTACCGGAACAAGGCCGCCTCGTTGACGCTGCGGATCAGCATCTCGGGCTTCATGTAGCCGGTCACGAGTATGCGCTGCATCTGGGGAAATTCCTCCCTGGCCCGGACCAGGAAGCTCATGCCGTTGCCCCCGGGCATGAGATGGTCCGAGATGACGACCTTGAAGGGCTTCGTCTTTAGGATTGAGTCCGCGTCCCTCGCCGACGTCGACGAGGTCACGTCGAAATAGGGAGAGAGCGCTGCCACAAAGGCCTGGAGGATGGGCACTTCGTCGTCGACAACAAGGATCGCGTCCTTGGCTGCTGCAGGATTCGAATCGGCTGGATACATGCGGGGCTCAGGATGTTTTCTCGCGCGAACGTTTGCAAATCGAATTCATTGCGCGGGCGCGGCCCCTTCTTGGGGGCCTTTTGAATTGCTTAGGATGGCCGCGAGGGATTGCTTTGGCTCATATTCAGCACATGGCAGATTTAGCACCCATCTCCGCTGCAGACCTCGCCGTGCGAAATTCCGCGGGCCATACGAGGATCCACCTCGCCGCGAGGTACGGCGAGCTGGCGAGCCTGCCCCCGGAGGCGCTGACGGCTAAGTTCCTAACCCTCAAGAACGACGCGGGCTACACCCCGCTCCACCACGCCGCCATCGGCGGACATCTTGACCAGGTGCCCCCGGCCGTCATGACGCTCGAAAACCTCTCGTTGCGCAGCAATTCGGGTTTCACCGTGTTCCACTCCGCCGCCGCAAACGGCAACCTGGCGCAGATCCCGGCGAATTTCTTCACCGCGGAGACGTTCCAGAGCGCAAACGACGTCGGCAATACGCTCCTGCACGAGGCCGCCGAGAACGGAACAATCGACCGGATCCCCAAGGAATTCCTCACGGCGGCGAACCTTGGACGCCTCAACCTGAGCGGCGAGACGGTGCTTCATGTCGCCGCCTTCAACGGGCACCTGGACCAGCTTCCGCCCGACCTGCTCACCGTCACCGCGATGCGGGAGGTCACCTCGGCGGGCGACACGGTCTACCATGCGGCCGCCATCTCCGGGCACCTCCAGCAGGTGCCGCAGGAGCAGCTCGTCTTCGAGAACCTCTCCATCCCGAGCAAGACCGGCTTCACGGCTGCGCACGCCGCCGCCGAGACGGGCCAGCTGGACAAGATTCCCGCCGCGCAGCTCACGGTCAAGCTCCTCACGACCCGCAACGACAACGGGGACACGCCCCTTCACGCCGCGGCCTACGAAGGGCACCTGGACCAAGTCCCGGCGGCCGTTCTGACGCTAGAGAACGCGGGGACGCGCAACTATGACGGCGTCTCGGTGATCTTCCTCGCGTCCGAGCGCGGCTTCATCGGACAGGTCCCCGAGGCGGCCAGGCCGAAGGCATACGGGCCGGTCTCGCGGTTTCTGCGAAGGATCAGCAGGACCCGTTCACCGTTTTAGGGGTGGTCTTGGGCCCGGCCTGCCGCGCCGGACGTCCGCGGGGAACACGCCGGCGAATCGTCCGGATATGGCGCTTTTGGACTTTTCCCCGGGGCGACCCGTGAGTATGATCTTCTTTCCCATTCCCGACTCCTTCCTATGAACACATCCATCGCCTCCATCACAGCGCGCGAGATCATTGATTCCCGCGGCAATCCGACCGTAGAGGTCGACGTAAGGCTCGCCTCCGGCGCCTTCGGCCGCGCGGCGGTCCCGTCTGGCGCCTCGACCGGCGAATTCGAGGCCATCGAGCTTCGCGACGGCGACAAGAAGCGGTACTCGGGCAAGGGTGTCCTGAAAGCGGTCGCGAACGTGAAGTCGAAGATCGCTCCGTCGCTCGTGGGCTTCGACGCGTGCGACCAGGTCTCCATCGACCGGACGATGATCGCGCTCGACGGCACGAAGACCAAGTCGAAGCTCGGCGCGAACGCCATCCTCGGCGTCTCCCTCGCGACGGCGAAGGCCGCGGCCGCGGCCCTGGGCCAGCCCCTTTACAAGTACATCGGGGGGCCCAACGCGAAGGTCCTCCCCGTTCCGATGATGAACATCATGAACGGCGGGGCCCATTCCGACGCGCCGATCGATTTCCAGGAGTTCATGATCATGCCGATCGGGGCCGGCACGTTCGCCGAGGGTTTGCGCATGGGCTGCGAGGTCTTCCACTCCCTGAAGAAGGTCCTCAAGGACAAGGGCCTGTCCACCGCGGTGGGCGACGAGGGGGGCTTTGCGCCGAAGCTCGAGTCGATCGAGGCCGCCCTCGATTCGATCTCGCTGGCCGTCAAGCAGGCGGGCTACAAGCTCGGAAAGGACATCGCGTTCGCGCTGGATCCGGCGGCTTCGGAATTCTACGTGGCCGAGAAGAAGCGCTACGTCTTCAAGAAGTCGGGCGGCAAGGCCCTGAGCGGCGCCCAGATGGTGGCCTTCTACAAGGAGCTTATCGCCAAGTACCCGATCATCTCGATCGAGGACGGCTGCGCCGAGAACGACTGGGAGACGTGGAAGGCGCTCACGGACGCGATCGGAGACCAGGTGCAGCTGGTGGGCGACGACATCTTTGTGACGAACACTGAGTTCCTCAGAAAGGGCATCGACGCCGGCACGGCCAATTCGATCCTGGTGAAGGTGAACCAGATCGGCACGCTGACCGAGACGCTTGACGCGGTTTCGATGGCGAAGGAGGCGGGCTACACCGCCGTCATCTCGCACCGTTCCGGCGAGACCGAGGATGTCACGATCGCCGACATCGCCGTTGCCACAAACGCCGGACAGATCAAGACCGGTTCACTCTGCAGGACCGACCGGGTCGCGAAGTACAACCAGCTGCTGCGCATCGAGGAGGAGCTGGGCGCCTCCGCGATCTACGGCGGAAAACTCTGACCGAACGGCCCCGCCACCTAGGCCGGCGCCGCGGGCTTCGGCTCGTCCGACGCCGCGGCGCCGCCGCCTGACGCGGCGGCGATGTTGTCGAAGGCGTCGGAAAGCATCTGGAGTACCTCGGACTTCGGGGCGTGTTTGAGCACGTAGGCCTCCGCGCCCAGCTCGCGGGTCTGGATCACCGTCTTCATCGTGCTCTGCGAGGAGACAATGATGACCGGAATCGAGGGGTGGGCGGCCTTCAGTTTCGCGAGAACCTCAAGACCACCCACCTGGGGGAGGTTGATGTCCAGCAGGATGACGTTGGGCTTATGGGCGGCGGCCTGGTCGAGCGCGGCCGAGCCGTCGGCCGCCTCCCAGACCGTCTCGATCCCAAGCTGCTTGAGCAGCATCCGGATGAGCACGCGTACGTGTGCCTCATCGTCTACGATCAGTGCATTGACGGGCCTTGGCATGGCTCGATGTGCCAGAAGGCCGGGCCCTGTTGCAAGCCTTCGAAAAGGCCCTCACTCGACCCTCAGGATGTACCCTCGCAGGTACTCGCTTTCAGGCATTGAGATAAGCACCGGGTGGTCCGGGGGTTGGTGGCTGAATTCAAGCACCTTCACCCGGCGCTTCGCATCGCAGGCGGCCGCCGAGAGCACGGACCGCAGGTCGGCGTCCTGCATGTGGTGGGAGCAGGTGTAGGTCGCCAGCACGCCCCCGGGGGCCAGCCGCTGCATGGCCCGCAGGTTGATCTCCTTGTACCCCCTGAGCGCGCCCTCAAGGGCCGATTTGGACTTCGCGAACGGAGGCGGATCCAGGATGATGACGTCCCAGTTCGGGCCGGGCTTGTTCGAGGCGTCGTTGAACCAGTCGAACACGTTCGCGACCTCGAAGGCCGCCTTCACGCCGTTGCGCTCGGCGTTGCGCCGGGCCGCCCCGACGGCGTCAGCGGCGCTGTCGAGTCCGAGCACCCTCGTGGCGCCCGCCCTTGCGGCATGGATCGCGAACGAGCCCTGGTTGCAAAACGCGTCGAGAACGCTGCGGCCCAGGCAGTACCGCGCCACTGCGCCGTGTTGGGCGCGCTGATCAAGGTAGAATCCCGTCTTCTGGCCGCCCACGAGGTCCAGCCACACCTCGAACCCGTCGATGGGCGCCCACCTGGGCTCCCAAGGGCGACCGGACCGGGTGTGGGTCTCCATCGGCAGGCCCTCCAGCTTGCGGATGTGGGCGTCATTGCGGAATACAACCTCCTTCGGGTGAAGCAGGCGGTCGAACACGTTCCCGACGAGAGCCGACCTCCTTTCCATCGCAAGGGTCTGGATCTGCACGACCACGGTGTCGCCGTACTGGTCTGCGACAACGCCGGGGAGGTCGTCCGACTCCGACCACACCAGCCTTCGGAAGTCGCCGGGCGCCCGGCGGCCGATCGCCCTTTCCACGGCCCGCTGAAGGTAGGCCTCGTCGAGAGCCACGCGATCCCGGTCGAGCCTTCGCCACACGATCTGGGAGCGGCCGTTGCAGATTCCCGTGCCGAGGAAACGCCCCGCGCGGTCCCGGCATTCCACCACCTCGCCGTCGCATTCGGGGGGAAGCGGGGCCTCGACCTCGTTTGCGAACACCCACGGATGCCCCGAGAGCACCCGCGAGTTGGCGTTGGCCTTAAGCTTGTAGGAGGGAGCCGCCATTCGACGATCATCGCCGGCCGGAACGCGCGTAGAAGCCCAAAATGGAGGGGAAATCTCCTCGAAAATGCTTCCAAGCCGGCGCGGGCGGGTTTTGATTAACAAACTCCAATGTCCCTCCCGCCAGAAATTGCCCGCCGGCGCACCTTCGCGATCATCTCCCACCCTGACGCGGGCAAGACGACGTTGACCGAGAAGTTCCTGCTCTACGGCAATGCGATTCACCTGGCCGGGGCCGTCAAGGACCGCAAGAACCAGCGGGCGACGACTTCGGACTGGATGGAACTCGAGAAGCAGCGCGGGATATCGATCAGCTCCACCGTGCTTCAATTCGACTACAACGACTTGGTGGTCAACCTCTTGGACACGCCCGGCCACAAGGACTTCTCGGAGGACACCTACCGGGTCCTCACCGCCGTCGATGCGGTGCTCATGGTGATCGACGCTGCAAAGGGCGTGGAGGCGCAGACGCGCAAGCTCTTCGAGGTGTGCCGCCGGCGAGGCATCCCGATCTTCACGTTCATGAACAAGTGTGACCGGCCGACGCGCAACCCGATCGCGCTCATCGACGAGCTTGAGGCGGTGCTCGGGATCCAGTCGTCCCCGGTCGTCTGGCCGCTCGGGAATGGGCCCTCCTTCCGCGGGGTGTTCGACCGCAGGACAAGACAGGTCCATCTCTTCGAGCGCGTTCCGGGCGGCGCGTACCGGGCCCCGGAGAAGGTCTCGTCCCTCGATGATCCTGCGGTGCGCGCGAAGCTGGACGACGCCTCGTTCGAGGAGGCCCGCGAGCAGCTCGCCATGCTCGACGGCGCGGGCCATCCCTTCGACCTTGCCGCGGTGCGCGCCGGCAAGCAGACGCCGGTCTACTTCGGCAGCGCCGTCAACAACTTCGGCATCCAGCTCCTCCTCGACGGTTTCCTCGATGATTCGATTCCGCCGCAGCCGAGGCTTTCCGTCGCCGGCGGGGTCGCGAGCGAGGTGGCGGTGACCCTGGACAAGTTCTCCGCCTTCATCTTCAAGATCCAGGCCAACATGGACCCGAGGCACCGGGACCGGATCGCCTTCATGCGCGTGTGCTCGGGGAAGTTCGAGCGCGACATGCCCGTGCTGCACGCGCAGACCGGCAAGACCGTCCGCCTCTCGTCCTCGCACAAGCTGTTCGGCCAGGAGCGCGAGACGGTGGACGAGGCGTGGCCGGGCGACGTCATCGGCCTCGTGGGCCACGACGCCTTCGGGATCGGCGACACGCTCACGCAGGACAAGGGAATCCTCTTTGACGAGATTCCGCGCTTCCCGCCGGAGGTCTTCGCCTTCATCTCGAACCCTAATCCCTCCGACGCGAAGAAGTTCCGGGCGGGCTTGGAGCAGCTCCTGCAGGAGGGCGTCGTGCAGTCGCTGTCGGCGCGGTCGGCTCCGCCCGGGGCGACCCTCCTGGCCGCCGTCGGCCCCCTTCAGTTCGAGGTCGTGCAGTACCGCCTAAAGAGTGAATACGGCGCGGAGTCGCGCCTCGAGATGGCGCCGTGGACCCTCCTGCGCTGGATCGAGCCCCACCCGTCCCTCGGGAACCCTTCCGGCATCGTCGTCGCCTCGGGCGTCAGCTTCGGCTCGGACAAGTTCGACCAGCCGGTGGCGCTCTTCCCGAACGACTGGACCATGCGCTATTTCGTGGAGAAGAATCCGGACCTGAAGCTACGGGAGCTCCCGCTCGAGCAGCCGGCGCCCTCACCGGCCTAGGCGCCGGGCGCGAATCCCTGTTGCCATGCCGCCGAGCACCGATTGCCTTTCGCCATGCTTCTGAAGCGCATTTTTTCCGCCGCTGTTCTGGCGGCTGCCGCCGCGGTGCCCGCGGTCGTCATGTCCGCGCGCCCGGCGCTGCCGTACAAGGGCGCCATCGCGACCGACGCGGCCACCGGGGCGATCCTCTTCGAGGACAATGCCGACGCGGTGAGCCCGCCCGCGAGCATGACCAAGCTGATGACCTACGCGGTGCTCGACGACGAGATCAAGAAGGGCCGGATCTCCCTTGACACGCCGGTCACGGTCACCGTCGAGGATGCCCGGGTGGCGGCGCTCAAGGACAGCACCGAGGTGTGGCTGAGGCAGGGGGAGACGTTTCAGGTCGAGGATCTTATCTATGCCATGATGATCCAGTCGGCCAACGACGCAGCCTATGCGCTCGCACACAAGGCGGGCGGAACAGTGAGCGCGTTCGTCGCGCAGATGAACATCAAGGCGCACGAGCTCGGGATGACCCGCAGCACGTTTCGCTCGCCCCACGGGTTCCCACCGCCGAGCAGGAGGATAGAGGACGGCGACCTCACGACGCCGCGCGACTTTGCGGTCCTGTGCCGCTACCTTCTTCTCAACACGGACATCCTCAAGTACACGTCGGTGAAGAGCCGCACGTTCGGGGCGGGGATTAGGCTGCAGCCCGTCCTGATGAACAATCACAACCACCTTCTGGGAAAGATCCCGGGCGTCGACGGCCTGAAGACCGGGTTCACGGGCGGCGCCGGCTTCTGCCTTTCGGCCACGGCGCAGCGCAACGGCCACCGGATCATCGTGGTCATGATGGACAGCCCCGACTACAAGACCCGCGATCTCAACGTGATGAAGCTGATCAGCGAGGCGTTCATAAAGCTTCCCATAACGGAGGCGCCCTTCTCCCAGAAGGCGCCCGGCCGTCCCGATCCCACGCCGCCGACGAGGCCCTCTCCCGCCACGGAGAGCGGCCCCGTGATCCACGTTCCGGGTGCTGGAGGAAAGTAGGATGACGGGGGACCCGACGACGGTCAGGGCCTATCTCGAGGGCCTTCAGGACTCGATCTGCTCGGCGCTCGAGTCGGAGGACGGCGCGGGACGATTCGTCGAGGAGACGTGGAGGCGGGCGGAGGGCGGCGGCGGCCGCACCCGGATCCTCTCCGGCGGCGCGGTCTTTGAGAAGGCGGGCGTGGCGTTCTCGCACGTTGTCGGCGCCGCCCTGCCCCCTGCGGCCTCCGCCCGTAGGCCGGACATCGCGGGCAAGCAGTGGAGCGCGCTCGGCGTGTCGGCGGTCATTCATCCGAGGAATCCCTACGTGCCGACCTCCCATGCCAACGTCCGGTACTTCGTCGCCGGGACGGACGGCCCGACGCCGGCCTGGTGGTTCGGCGGCGGCTGGGACCTGACGCCCTTCTACGGCTTTGATGAGGACGCCGTGCACTGGCACCGGACCGCCCAGGGGGCGGTCGCTCCCTTTGGCGCGGCCCTGCATGCGCGCTTCAAGAAAGCGTGCGACGACTATTTCTACCTCAAGCACCGGGCCGAGCCCAGGGGCATCGGCGGGCTGTTCTTCGACGACTTTGACGAGCTCGGGTTCGAGCGGAGTTTCGCGCTCACCAGGAGCGTGGGCGACGCCTTCATTGCGGCCTATCGGCCGATCGTCGCGCGCAGGAAGGCCACGGCCTACGGGGGGCGCGAGCGCGAGCACCAGCTTCGCCGCAGGGGCCGCTACGTCGAATTCAACCTCCTGCAGGACCGGGGCACGCTCTTCGGATTGCAAAGCGGGGGGCGCACGGAGGCGATCCTGATGAGCCTTCCTCCCCTGGTGCGCTGGGACTACGGGGCTGCGCCACAACCAGGCTCGCCCGAGGCCCTCCTTCTTGATTACTTCCTAAGGCCCCGCGACTGGCTGGGGCACACCCCTTGAACTCCCGGGAACGATTCCTCTGCGCCTGCACCTGCGGCCCCCTCGACCGGCCGCCCGTCTGGATCATGCGCCAGGCCGGCCGCTACCTGCCCGAGTACCGCGAGGTCAAGGCCAAGCACGGATTCCTGAAGATGGTGCGCACGCCGGAGCTGGCGGCGGAGGTGTCGCTGCAGCCGGTGCGCCGTTTCGCGTTCGACGCGGCCATCCTCTTCTCGGACATTCTGGTGATTCCGGAGGCGCTCGGTCAGGGCTACACGTTCCGTGACGAGGGGGGAATCGCCATGGAGCGCCGCCTAGAGGACCGCTCCATGATCGAGGCGCTCGCGCCCGAGGACTCGGTGCCCGAACGGCTGTCCTACGTCGCGGACGCGCTGGCGATCCTGAAGAGGGAGCTCGCGGGCACGACGGCCCTGCTCGGGTTCGGCGGCTCGCCGTGGACGCTCGCCACGTACATGGTGGAGGGCGGCAGCTCCGAGGACTTCGCCCGCGTGAAGGCGCTCTTCTACGAGGACCGCGCGACATTCGACCTCCTCCTTGGAAAGCTGACCGCGGCGCTCATCGCCTACTTCAGGATGCAGATCAAGGCCGGCGCCGATGCGATCCAGATATTCGACTCATGGGGAGGCGTCGTCGCGGGCCAGGACTATGAGGCGGCATCGCTCAAGTGGATCCGGGCCATCATCTCCGCGATGCCCGACGGCTTCCCCATGATAGTCTTCGGCAAGGGAACGAGCGCCCATCTCGGCGACCAGGCCTTCACGGGCGCCCGCGTGCTGAGTGTCGACAGTTCGAACGAGCTGGCCGCCGTCCGCCGCAGCCTTCCCGGCAACGTCGCGGTGCAGGGGAACCTGGATCCCGTGATCCTCAACACCACGCCCGAGATCGCGCGGCGGGAGACGACGCGCCTTCTGGAGGTCATGCACGGGAGAGCAGGCCACATCCTTAACCTGGGCCATGGAATCCTCCCGCAGGCCAAGATCGGCTGCGTCGAGGCGCTGGTCGAAACGGTGACTTCGTGGAAGGGAATCCGGTGAAGGTCGCCGTCCTTGGAGGCGGGATAACGGGCCTGACGGCCGCGTGGCGCCTCTCGGGCGCCGGCCACTCGGTCCGGGTGTTCGAGGCCGCCCCGCGGCTCGGCGGCGCGATCCGCTCCGAGTCGGTCGACGGTTGGCTGGTCGAGGCGGGACCAAACTCCTTCCAGGAGTCCGCGCCGGAAATCAGCGCCATGTTCAGGGACCTGGGACTCGGCCCGGAGCTCGTCCAATCCGCGCCGGCCGCCAAGAACCGCTATCTCGCCCTGAACGGGGCGCTTGTCGCCGCCCCGATGGGACCGGGAGGGTTCTTTTCGACGCCGCTCTTCTCGCTCCGGACCAAGATGAGGATCCTCATGGAGGTCACGCGCTCGCCCAGGGCCCGCCAGGACGACGCAAGCGTCGCGGAACTGATCAGCGACCACTTTGGGAGCGAGGTTCTCGAGAGGGCCTTCCAGCCGTTCATCGGCGGCATCTACGCCGGCGACGCGAAACGCCTCTCGGCGAGGCACGGATTCCCGAAGCTGTGGGAGGCCGAGAGGACCACCGGATCAATCATCCGCTCGGCGATAGCCGGGTCGAAAAGGCGCCGGGCACAGGGTCTGCCCCGCTCGGCCCCGATCGTCTCGTTCAGGAGCGGGCTCGGGGCGCTGCCGGCCGCGCTCGCCGCCGCTCTGCCTGCTGGTTCGGTCTCGCTTGGCGCGGATGTGCGTTCAATCGCGCCGGGCTCGGCCTCCCGTTGGCGCGTGGGCTGGCGCGGCCCGGACGGCGATGCCGCCGCCGAATTCGACAGCGTCGTGTGCGCCCTTCCTGCCTGGATCCTGGCGGCGCTCGAGATCGGTGCCGCGGGGGCGCGGCCGCTCTCCTGCCTCGCCGACATCGAATACTCGCCGGTGGCCTCGGTCTTCCTCGGCTTCCGGCGGGACCAGGTGCGCCACCCGTTGGACGGCTTCGGAGCCCTGATCCCGGTGACCGAGGGCAGCACGGCCCTGGGCATCCTCTTTTCGTCGAGCCTCTTTGGCGGGCGCGCGCCTGAAGGCCACGTCGCCCTGACCGTGTTCGCCGGCGGCGCGCTTCGACCGGAGATCGCGAAGCTGCCCGAGGAAGTGCTGGTCGAGCGCCTTTGCGTGGACTTGGGCAAGTACGTCGGTGCGCGGGGCAAGCCCGTCTTCTCGCGGCGCGCGTTTTGGCCGCGCGCGATCGCCCAGTACAACTTGGGCTACGGGCGCCACCTCGACGCCATGGCGAGCTTTGAGCGGGATCATCCCGGCCTCCTGATTGGAGGAAGCGTGCGGGATGGCATTGCGCTTCCCGACTGCATCCTTTCCGGGATATCCCTCGCCAAGCGAGTGTCTTGACTCGCCCGGGGGGCTCTTTACCCTCTCGGACCCTTTTTTTCGATTGGCGAAAGACCTCAAAGACACGTTGCAGCTGCCCAGGACGGATTTCCCAATGCGCGCCGGGCTCGCGCAGCGCGAACCGGGGCGGGTGGCCCACTGGGAGAAGACCGGGCTATACGATGCGATCCTTCGAAGGCGCGCCGGAGCGCCCGCATTCGTGCTCCACGACGGCCCTCCCTTCACGAATGGCGACGTCCATATCGGCACGGCCCTCAACAAGACCCTGAAGGATATAACCGTTCGTTACAAGGCCATGAGGGGATTCTTCACGCCGTACGTCCCGGGCTGGGACTGCCACGGGCTCCCGATCGAGCAGAAGGTAACGAGCGAGCTCCGCGAGGCGAAGCGGCAGGTCTCGACCCCCGAGCTGCGGCGGCTCTGCGACGCCTTCTCGGAATCGTGGATCACCAAGCAAAAGGGCCAGTTCAAGCGCCTCGGGGTGATCGCGGATTGGGCCCACGAATACAAGACCAAGGCGCCGGGATTCGAGGCCGACATCCTTCGGGTCTTCGCCTCATTCGTGGAGAAGGGGCTGGTTTACCGAAGCAAGAAGCCGGTCTATTGGTCCATACCCTTCGAGACGGCACTCGCCGAGGCCGAGGTCGAGTACAAGGAGCATGCGTCGCCCTCGATCTGGGTGCGGTTCAGGGTCCCCGCCGAGGAGGCCGCGCGATACGGGCTTCCCGCCGACAAACCCCTGAGCATCGTGATCTGGACAACGACGCCCTGGACCCTGCCGGCGAACCTTGCGATCGCGCTCAACCCGGACGTCGAGTATGCCGTGGCGGACCTCGGCACGGAGCGCATCCTGGTCGCCTCCGCGCTCCTGGCGCAGGTCGCGGCGTCCGCGGGGCTGAAGGAGGTCCCGGCGGTCGTGAGGACCGCCGCCGGGCGCGCCCTTGAAAACCTCGCCGCCCGCCATCCCTTCATCGACCGCGCCTCCCCGGTGGTTCTCGCCGACTACGTGACGGTGGACAGCGGCACCGGGTGCGTGCACACGGCGCCCGGGCACGGAGCGGAGGACTACCAGACCGGCCTGAAATACGGCCTCGAGATCTACTGCCCCGTCGGGGACAACGGGGCCTATCTTGACGACGGGCGCATACCCGCCGACCTGGTCGGGGTGACGACCCTCGAAACCGTCGAGGATCTTCAGAAGAAGAGGACCTGCCCGGCCAACGTCGCCGTCCTCAGGAAGCTGGATGCGACCGGCTCGCTCCTGGCGAAGCACAAGTACACCCACAGCTACCCCCATTGCTGGCGCTCCAAGACGCCGATCATCTTCAGGGCCGTCGACCAGTGGTTCGTGG
>CAZHPC010000032.1:0-26532 GCA_964534685.1 uncultured Opitutaceae bacterium | reverse complement strand
AGGGCTTCATGACGTAGTCGAGCGCGCCGTACTTCATCGCCTCGATGGCGGTCTGCGCGGTGCCAAACGCCGTCATGAGGATCACCAGCTGCTTGGGATTTGCGGAGCGGATGTGCTGCAGCGCCTCCAGCCCGCTCATCCCGGTCATCCGGATGTCCAGGTAGATGAGGTCCGGGAAGGGCCCCTTCTTGACCATGGCCACGCCCTGCTCGCCGCTTGGGGCTTCGGATACCTGGTAGCCCCGCGACGAGAGCACGCGCGAGAGCGAGTAACGGATCTCGGCGTCGTCGTCTATGACGAGGATTGTGGGTGCTTTGATGTTTGCTTCCAAGGTTCGGCTCGCGATTTCGCGCAACCGGGCTTCATTAGATGCCATGCTTGGCTGGTCAATCAACTTGTTCCGGATACGGGGAATCAGATTATCCCTCCACTTCAGCTTCTTGCTGATGCTGGCCTACGTATGCGAGGAGGGCTGGCAGGAGGCCGGAATGACGGGGCTCTGGTGGAGCGCCGCGACCTTCCTGGCCTTTTTCACCTGCGTCGTCCTCCACGAGCTTGGGCATTCGCTCACCGCCATGCGGTTTGGCGTGCACGTGCGCCGAATCCTCCTGATGCCGATTGGCGGCATGGCTGAATTCGACCGGATACCGAGGCTGCCCAGCCAGGAATTCCTGATCACCATCGCGGGCCCCGCGGTCAACTTCGTGATCGCCGCGCTCTTGTGGCTGGTGATCGGCCTTCCGGGTGGCTGGACCATGGATGCGGCGAGCAACTCCGCCCTTGATCTCGGCAGGACACTGCTGGTCTGGAACCTGTGGATGGGCCTGTTCAACCTGCTTCCCGCTTTCCCGATGGACGGCGGGCGGATACTGCGCGCAATCCTTGCCATGCGACTGCCCTATCTTCGGGCCACCTATTGGGCCGTGACCATTGCGAAGGTGATTATGATTCCGGCAATCATCCTGGAGTTGTATCTGGGCCGGTACCTGGTCGTCGCGATCTTCATATTCATATATCTGGCGGGCGAAGCCGAATACCGCGCGGTCAAACGCCGCGAGGTGGAGGAGGCACAGTGGCGGGAGTCCTTGCTTCAACATATGGCGACGCCGCCAGCCGACGATCCGCCGGTCATCAACGGCTAAGACTCGACGGTTAGGTCACTTCGAACCCCAAAAACTCCTTGCCTTCCGCGTTGAAAGGCCGATTTTTCTTACTCTCGCACACGCGAATGGGCTCGTAGCTCAGTTGGAAGAGCGCCTCAATGGCATTGAGGAGGTCGTCAGTTCGAACCTGATCGGGTCCACCACTTTGCAAGTAATTTATAGGGAATAATTTACAACCTAAAATTTGGCTCGCCTGTAAACACGGTGCCGAAGGATCAAGGGGTCGTTCTTGCAAACTAAATGGCGAACTTTAGGGTCGCGCGTAATGAAATGAATTCAGGGGAAAAATCACCAAAGCATGTCGTTCTCGGCGACTACATATTGGCCGATCCCGAGATCCTAGGCGGAGAGCCGGTTTTTCGCGGAACTCGCGTGCCAGTTGGATCCCTTTTTGAACATTTAGAGAGTGGATGCCCGTTGGATGAATTCCTGGAGAATTTTCCATCTGTAACCCATGAGGCTGCGGTGGCTGTTCTGACTGGTGCTCACGAATTGACGTTAGAGAAAGCGGGCCGGTGAAGGTATTGGTCGACGAATGCGTGCCGGCAAAACTGGTGCGTCTTCTGACCAATCATATTTTTTCTACCGCCCGTCAGAAAGGATGGGGTAGCTTTAGTAATGGAAGGCTGCTCGGTTTGGCCGAGGTCGAATTTGACCTGTTCCTCACCTGCGACCAGAATCTGGAGTATCAGCAGAATTTGAAGGGGCGTAAGATCGGCATCCTTCTCTTGTCCACTAACCATTGGCCGACTTTAAGGCAGCATTTTACGGTCGTCCAAGCAGCGCTCGATAGGGCAACACCGGGCAACTTTGCTACGATTCAAATACCTCGGAATTAATCGAGGATCTTTGAGCGTAGCTCCTAAATAGCCGATTCTAAAATGGCGTGTCCTCCAATAAACGGAGTTGTCGAATCCATTCTCTACTTTGACGATCTCCCTCGAGCGATCTCCTTTTATAGCGACATAATTGGGCTGAAACCAATCGGCGGCGACGCGGAACGATTTCGTGCGTTCAACTCGGGTGCCGGTCGCGTTTTACTTCTGTTTAGACGTGGCGTCACTCTCGCCCCAACGCGAGTAACGGGCGGCATTATTCCGCCGCATGATGGAAGTGGCCCACTTCACATTGGCTTTGCCATTTCCGCGGCCGACTACGATGCGTGGCGGCAACGGTTGCTGGACCTGCAAATCTCGATCGAAAGTGAAGCTCAATGGACGAAGGGAGGCCGCAGCATTTATTTTCGCGATACTGAAGGTCACTTGCTCGAATTGATCACGCCTGGAATATGGTCCGTCTACTGATACAATAAGAACGCACGTGATTCCTGCGAAGAAGGCCGCTAACCCAAACCAAATCCAGACCGCTTTCCTTTTTCATTGGGAGCGGGTGGACCCTGATCGGGTCCGTCGGCTGCTCGCACAAGAGATCCAATGGAATGCGCTTTATAGGCGTTCCTAAGGGAGCCCACACTTGGTGCGGCAGGACAGATTAGCTGCGAAGGTTGAGGGCTGGATAAACGGGGGCGCTGCCGGCTCCCCTCAAAAAGCAGCGACAGTTCGTCGGGTCCATCCGAGGTTCCAATGGTGGAGATTCCCGGATCGATTGTCATACAGTTAGCAATGACCCTTCGCGATTTAACCTCGTTGCGAAATGGCTTCACCGCATTCCTCGGGATTCTCCTCTTGGGGCTCGAGCGGCCCCTGATCGCTCAGACGACATACACGTCATATCAATTCACCACGCTGGCGGGGGGAACCTTGGGCTACGCGGACGGCACGGGCAGTGCAGCGCGTTTCAACTATCCTTATGGCGTAGCGGTCGATTCGAGCGGCAACGTCTATGTCGCGGACATGTTTAACGATGCGATTCGCAAGATTACGGCCCGGGGCGTCGTGACAACCCTCGTCGTTACCTCTGGGGCCGCAGGAGTAACGGCACAGTTCTCCGAACCAATGGACGTGGCCGTGGATGCAAACGGCAATCTCTATGTTGCCGACACGGGCAGCGACACGATTCGTGAGATCACGCCTGGGGGCGCAATGACGATCCTAGCCGGAACCCCGGGGGTAAAAGGGAGTGCCGACGGCACGGGCCCGGCTGCCCGGTTCAATAGCCCTTATGGCGTGGCAGTGGATGGCAGCGGCAATGTCTATGTCACCGACACGGGTAACAACACGATCCGCAAGATTGCACCTGAAGGCGTTGTAACGACGCTGGCTGGAACTCCAGGGGCACAGGGAAGCGCCGATGGCATCGGCAGCTCCGCGCAGTTTTATGGTCCCAGCGGCATCGCGGTCGACGGAAACAGCAATCTCTATGTCGCGGACTCGTACAACGACACCATCCGAAAGATCACCGCCGCGGGAGCCGTAACGACTTTGGCAGGCACTGCGGGCGTAGCGGGCAGTGCGGACGGCGTCGAAAGCGCGGCGTTGTTTTACGTCCCCTTCGGCATCGCAGTAGACACCAATGGAGACATCTTTGTCGCGGACACGTACAATGACACGATCCGGAAGATAAACCCAGCCGGCACCGTGACCACACTGGCGGGGATCGCCGGCCTTACGGGAAAAGCCGATGGCACAGGCCCGGCTGCGAGGTTCTTCAACCCCTATGGTGTGGCGATCGACGGACTCGGGAACGTTTACGTATCGGATTTGTACAATAACAGAATCCTGGCCGGAACCCCCGTCGTCCAATCGCCGGCCACGGTGACGCTGGGCAATCTCGACCAAGGCCATGACGGCACGGAAAAGAGTCCAACAGTCACGACGAATCCTGCCGGCCTGGCAACGATTGTCGTCTACGAAAACGGGTCCACCAACCCGCCTTCCAACACGGGGAGCTACGCAGTCTTTGCCACAATCGTGGATCCCAACTTCACAGGCTCTGCGTACGCAACCCTGACTATCTCTCCTTCGCTGCCCCCGGATACGTCGATGATTGTCCGCAACACTTTAGCGGGAGGGAGCTTCCTTTGGGGCATCGCAGCCGGTCCGTCAGGCCTTGTTGCCGTGGGAACGGGCGGCACAATTCTTAGCTCGACTGACGGCTCTACGTGGACGCAACGCAACTCCGGCACGACCAATTGGCTCACTGCTGTCACTTACGGAGGAGGCCAATACATCGCTGTCGGGGACAACGGTTGCGTGCTCCTTTCGTCCGACTCGGTTGTCTGGTTCAGCGCGGCACAATCGGCCACGACGGCGCGGTTAAACAACGTCATCTTCGCCGCGGGCAAATATGTCGCTGTGGGCGAAAGTGGCACAATCATTACCTCGCCGGACGGCCGAACTTGGGCCGCTAGCAATTCTAATCTTACCGGATGGCTTAGGGGACTCACATACGTGGATGCGTTCACCTACACCTACAGC
Source organism: uncultured Opitutaceae bacterium (assembly GCA_964534685.1). Taxonomy (GTDB): domain Bacteria; phylum Verrucomicrobiota; class Verrucomicrobiia; order Opitutales; family Opitutaceae; genus Palsa-1447. The sequence goes on along the minus strand of CAZHPC010000032.1, from coordinate 21,992 downwards.
GCACCGCCGGTGCTTGTGACCGTGCCGTCACGGTTCATTGCGGCGGGCCAAGGGGGAGCGATAATCAGCTCGACGGACGGAATCACATGGGGCAACGAAGGTTCTCTGTATGGAATGAGCCCTTCGGTCGTCGGCGAGGACTTGGAGGCTCTCGCCCCTACGCAGTCCTCGGGTTTCATTGGCTTCATCGGCGTGGGGGCAAACGGGACAGTGGTCACCAGTGAATGGGGAGCAGTGGGCACTGCGCTAATCACTTATTCTGAGTATATCTCGGTCGGCACCCTGGGTGTCCCTGTGGATTTCCGGGGCCTCGTGCAATGCGGCGGCTCGCTGTACGCGACCGGAGAAAACGGCTCGATCGTGGCACAAATGCCCCAAAATTCTGGAGCGTGGGAGCAGCTTGCTTCGGGCACGACCGCAAACCTTGTCTCAGGCGCCGCCATAGGCGATTCCGTCTACTTCGTCGGGGAAAACGAGACAATTCTCCAGCTAACAGCGCCCTACGATAGCCGACTGATCAATCTGTCTTGCCGCGCGCAGGTGGGAACGGGAGCAAATGCTTTGATCACCGGATTTGTCGTCGGTGGCCAAGGAACCGAGGGTTCCGAGCCGCTACTTATTCGCGGCTCGGGTCCGGCGCTCATCCCCTTTGGCGTCTCCGATACGCTCCCCGACCCCGAACTCCAGCTCTACAGCACGGCTTCGGGAGGAAGTCTGCTTGCGACCAACACCAGTTGGGGCGGCGCTCCGGCAATATCAAGCGAGGCGGCGGAACTGGGTGCGTTTGCGTGGCCCAATCCATCAAGCCACGACGTCGCGCTCCTCCCAGATTTGGGGCCAGGAAGTTATACCGCCAACCTCTTCGGGGAATCAGGAGACACGGGGGTGGCTTTGACAGAGGTTTACGACGCGACACCTGGCGGGACGGTCAGCCCTTCCTCGCCGCGATTGATCAACATTTCAGCGCGGTCACAGGTTGGTTCGGGAGGCGGTATTCTGATCGCAGGGTTTGTTATCGGTGGTTCTACGCCGAAGACGGTTCTGATTCGGGCGTCGGGTCCAGCGCTTGTTCCGTTTGGACTCACCGGCACGCTTCCCGATCCCGAGCTTACGGTCTATGGTTCCGCATCGGGGAGCGCCTTGCTGGCGACGAATACTGGTTGGGCTGCCAACCCTCAGATAGAAACAGCAGCGGCATGGGTGAGCGCCTTTTCATGGGGCAGCGCCGCGACGCCAGACTCGGCTATCCTAATCGCCCTTCCGCCGGGAGCCTACACCGCGCAAGTATCGGGTGCCAGCGGGGACACGGGGATCGCTCTGGTTGAAGTTTATGAAGTGCAATGAATCGGGGCAAACACCCCCGCAATCATAAACTCAATCCAAACTGACTTTCTTTCTCATAGCGACATGGTGGACCCTGATCGGGTCCACCAATTCATTAACATACAATGAATTACAATACTATTTTTAGCATCTTGCTTCGTTGCTAGGCGATCACGGTTAGACCCTCTAGTTCGGCCAGTTTCTTGGCCCGAACATCGAAGCTGAAGAACGTGTCGCATCCCAAAATCACTGCTGCGGCTACGTGGAGTATATCGTATGTACGGAAGCCGTTCCTGGCAGTGTGGCGCAAAGCGGCTTCCTCAACAAGAGCTTCGAGTTTCGCTGTATCTGGCCGCACCAACCGAAGAAATTCACCGTTTTTCAGATCGTCTCTAAATGTAGCAAGGGCAACGGCAGCTTGTTCCCGGCTAACCGTTGGATGTCCTCCCTGCCTGCTCAACCAAACCGAGATCTCGAATGCATTTACGAGTTCCATCCTGTGAAACCAGGTGACAGGGACAGGTTCAGAATCGCCGGCCTTAGCTTTCTCCAGAAGCTGATCGGCTTCTGCGCTTTCAGGTAACTCGAGGTAAACTCGGGTGAAGAAGTTTGTGTCGGCGTAGGGTTTCATTCGCTGGCAATCGCTTGATCAAACTTCTTCGCAAAAGAACGGGACGCAGATTTTCCGAATAGCGCACTACGCCTCGCAGCGAAATCGGGAAGGGCTGACATAGATGAAGCCTCCTTCCCCTCCGTCTTGATCACATACGTTCGGCCATCCCTGCACCGTATGCGGGCCTCGCCATAAGAGTCGCATGCTTCAAGCACCTGATTCGGTCGTCGATCTAAGTCACGAACGGTAAAAGTCTTCATGTCCGACATCATGTCGGCGTTCAACTATTGCGTCAAGCCAAGGATAATGAATCTCGTACCGATTTCAGTAACTCAATTGTGCGAACCCAAACCAGATCCAAACCGCTTTCATTTCTCATAGCGAAAAGATGGACCCTGATCGGGTCCACCAACTTATTAATAATAAATAAGTTACATAATAACGGAAGCGGCAATATTGTTGGACCCTCCAGGGTCGACTAGCCCTTTAGGATTAGCACTTGGGTGCCGGGCACACAGCGGCATACGATTGGGGCAGATCGAGTCCTACCCCTCATCCCGGACTCACTGGTGAATAGCCTTCAAGGAGCTTCAATTCCTTGACGAGTTCATCTCCGTATCTACCGTATATACGCATGACAACCGCGACCGCCAAAGTATTCAAATCCGGGAACTCCCAGGCAGTGCGTTTACCCAAGGCGTTCAGGCTTTCATCCAAGACCGTCACGCTGGTCAAGACGACGGATGGATTCACCGTGAGCGATCCGGCTGCACACGCCCGAAGATTGAAGGCGTTTGTAGCTCTTGCAGGCAGCTGTCCTGATTTTCCTGAGATTCCTGCCAACGACGGCCCCAACGTTCGACGCGATTGGGAATGATCTACCTTCCCGACACCAACGTCTTTTCAGCTTACCTTTCGGGCCGGTCCAAACCATTGACCGACCGAATGACATCAGCATTTGCGGCAGGGGAATTGCGGCTATCAGTCATGGTCTTGGCCGAATTGGAGTTTGGTGCTGAGAAGGCACGGCAAAAGATGGGCGAAACTAAGTTCGTCCGCAGAGTGGAACAGCTCCGGAAACAGCTCGATCTCGAGCCGATCGGAAGCTCGTTTCCTCAATGCTATGCAACCGTTCGGACGGCTCTTGAGACCGAAGGGAAGAAGATCGGGGACAGGGACACAATCATTGCGGCCCATGCCCTTTCGATTGGTGCGACCATGGTGACCGCAAATGTTGGAGAATTCTCACGGGTACCTGGAATCAGCGTAGAAAATTGGGAGAGGGAACCCGCGAGCATCTGAGATTCCGCTGAGAGGCATTTCTGAAATTCATCGTCAAATCGCGAAAACATCCCTTGGAACGCGAAGCAAACGCGAAACAGAAAGTTTTCCATAGTGAAAGGATGGACCCTGATCGGGTCCACCAAATTATTGATAGTAAGTAGGTTAAGCCTGTCTAAAAAGGCTTTTGATTGTGTGCTGGAGGCCCGCTCCTTCGCCTTTTGATCCGCGCCGATTTCCCGCTCTAGATTTGACGCATTCTGGCGGCACGAGGCCGCCTTGTGGACGCGATAGCTCCTATAGAGGAAACCTGAATGTCGCCACAACTTTTCGACCAATCTGCCGGCGGCGTTCCGGTGCCACCCGTCCAATGCTCGAAGATATCTTGCGGCGATCGACGCCGTAAAAATAAGCGCAGCCGACAAGAGTCGAATGCTCCAGGCCGTCGGCTCCATTGAGCACCACCTCATGCGGTCGTGGAGCATCGCCTGGCCTCTGCGTCGTGCCATAAAGAACATTGAGCTTTGTCTTTTTAATTTCTCCGCATAGCTCCTCTGGAGAGATAATAACCGCCGGGTGCTCATCGCGGTCTTCAGGGTTGATCCGCACCTTGACCACGTCCCACTGGTGCAATTCAGGGATCACGGCGAAGGAATGTCATCTTCTCCCGCAGCCAAGTCTAAAGCGTATTCGATCTCTGAGAGCTTAATCGAGCCTGCAGGAAGGTAGTCGATTGGAACGATGGAACGCTTGCGTAAAATGGGGCTGATATGAATGCCTCCGTCTCGTTCTTCGATTTGCACTTTCGAATTGGCACGTAGTCCCAGTAGGCGCCTCATGGGCGCAGGAATGACAATTTGTCCCTTGCTTGATAGAGTCGCCTGCATGTCTTACTTTTTCCTACTCATCTGTCGGCGTCAAGTTTTGTCGCCAGCTATTCATAACCGATTTAGGTTCCGCGCGGCTTCAGGGTTGCCTCAAAAGGCAAAGGTACAAAGCAACATACAAAGTTGCTCGTCCTCCTCTGGAGAGTTCGAATCTGATCGGATCCACCAAATTAATGATAATAAATATGTTATGTAATATTTTGAGAGGCAAGTTTAATGGACCCATTAGGGTCGTATTGCCCACCCTCCTGCGACTAATTGGATCTCTGATGTGAAAGCATTAACCTTCGAAGAGGCCAAGGCGACTTTGGGCACGATTGCCCGTGACGTGTTGCGTTCGAAGGCGCCAGTCATTGTGCGCACGAGCAATGGCTTCATCCAAATCGCACCTTATGAACGTTCGGAAGAAAGAACCATTCAAAGGACCGGCCGCCTCAATCTACTTCCTCGCGAACTCGAGCTTCATAATACCTTCGGCGACTCGTTGTGAATTGAGAACGGTGGGCGCTTATCTTCGCGCGCAATCGTTATGACTTCCCTGGTGTCCTCTTTGAACGCGTTCGGACTAGCGCCGAATTATTCGCTAGCCAAGCTGCATAACCAGCCTCGTCTAGTTCGTTCGCAGCCAGCGCCAGAGTTTGCACGGTCACATCAACCTCGCTCGCCGAAAAACGATATCCGTTGATCTCGAGAAAAAGTATGGGAGTCGCAAATCCGATTCGTTTGTTCCCATCGACAAACGGATGGTTGCGAATCAAGCCAAACGCATAAGCCGCTGCCAATTCATGGATGGTTGGCGAACCGTACGAGAATTGATTGCCAGGGCGCGAAAGTGCCGATTCTAGCATTCCTTCGTCGCGAACGCCGGAGGCTCCGCAAAATTCGGACAACAAGCGTTCGTGGAGGGCACGAATTGCCTCCGGCAAAACCCAGACAGGCTCGGTCATTTGGCCAATTCTCGGAGGGCGTTGCGGTACCTTCCAATGAGACCCTCGGCCACCTTCATCTGCTTCCCAAAATCAGCTTGATCGGATGCGAGCCGGAAACTGCCGTCCGGCGAATCCGTGAGGACGACCGTGTCCCCCTCCCCCGAGTTCAACCTTGCCAGCGCTTCCTTTGGCAAAACGACACCGACGGAGTTGCCTACCTTACGCAATTTGAGTTCAAGGACCATAGTCGATGTGGGTACGGATGTAATAACGTTGCATTTTGTCGTTGGGTCAAGCGCGAACCGGTTATCGACAATCGGGTGACCAAGAAATCCTGCGCCACTTCCCGAAAACATCCCCCAGAACGCGAAACAAACGCGAAACAGGAACTTCAGTCATAATGGCAGGATCGAACCTGATTGGTTCCGCCACTTGCAAGCCGTTAGCTATGTTGGAGATGGTTGCCGATCTCATATTGAAGCCATAGGCTGGCTGTTGAAGAGAGTCGATTAGATGGGCTCGATAGGTGTTCAAATATACGTACTGATAAACTCGCAATGAATCTTTCGTGCGATCTGCGCGACTACCCGTGAGCCCGAGCGAGACATCGCAGGTAGGCTGCGAGCGGGGTCGGTGGGATGGTCAGGCGCGCCTCTGCGCAAGCATGCGTCCAAATGGATACCCCTGCGAATAACATCCCCCAGGAGTTCATTCTCGACGGGTCGGTCTCCTATTGGAATGTCGACCGGGACAACCTCCTGTCCCTGCGGAGCCTATTCGCCTTCCTGCAGGAGGCGGCGATAAGGCATGCCGACCAGTGCGGTGCTGGAGTCCGGGCGAAGGCATCCCGCGGCGAATCCTGGGTGCTGCACCGTATGGCGGTGTCGGTGCATCGCTACCCGCGCTACGAGGAGGCGCTGAGGGTGGAAACGTGGTCCACGGGCATACGGGCATTCAAGGGCTACCGGGATTTTCGCGCTTATTGTGGGCCGGAGCTCGTTGTTTCGGCTTCGTCCGTGTGGCTCTACTTGAACATCGCCTCAAAGGGAATCTGCAGGGTCCCCCGGGAAGTTGCCGACGGCTTCCCCACTCGATCGGGCGCGGCGTTTTTCCCCGACCTGGAGAAGCTCCAGCTGGAGCCGGCTGCGGGGGGCTCAATCGAGCACGACGTCACGGTTCGGTATTCGGACTTCGACGGGAACGGGCATGTCAACAATACCGCCTATTTTGACTACCTGCAGACGGCCCTCGCTGCGCGAGGGTTTTCCCCGCGGCCCGGCACGATTCAGATCCAGTTTCTCAAGGAAATAGCTCCCGCGGTTGAGCATGTGCGAGTTTCCTTGGAGCGGCGGGGCCAGGCCGTCGCCTTCAGCCTTGGGGGCGCCACCGTCGTCTTCGCCCACGGTTTGGCCGCCCAAGAATAGCTGCGGTCTTTAGGGCGGGGCCGTCAGGTCGCCCTTGCCAGAATGGTCGCCTTTGCCTCGACAACCTCAGCGAGCGCACCGTCCGGCCCGACGAACGGACCCAACGCCTCGCGCAACTCCCCTGCGATGCGTCCGGCGCGCGCGCCCAGCACCGCCGGCGAAGTGTTCGACATCGAAAACAGGCGGCCCACGAGAACGTCGACCGAGATATCAATCACTTCGTGCACCACAACACTTTCCCTGACCGCAAACGGGCTGCCGGAAAAGAACTCGGATGGATCGATCCGGTAATTGACCTCCTCATTGACCGCCTTGTGTCTGTCCCTGAAAGAGTAGTAAGAAGGAAGCCAGGGATTTTGGCCCTCGGCCGAGGAGGCACTGCAGATCGCGATCGCCCCATTTGACTCAAGCAGTCGATCCAGCGCGGCTCCTGTCGCCCGCGGCTCCATCCAATGCAGCGCCCGACCTATTACGGCGGTTGCGAATGGTCCAACGCCTGCGGGCAGGTCCTCCACGCGGCTCACATGGAGCGTCAATGCCACGCCCGCCTGCTGCGCCGCCACCCGGGCGGCGGCGATCATGGCTGACTCCGGGTCCACTCCTGCGACACTTTTCACATGCCGGGCAAAGCCCAGGGCGAGCATAGCTGGCCCACATCCCAAATCGACCAGCGCCTGCGTGCCGTCCAGCTGGAGCAAGCGGGCGACGCGCTGAAAGAATTCCAGCGGGTAAGCCTGGCGAAACCGCGCGTAGTAAGGCACCGTCGTGGCAAAGCGTCCCATGCTCAAATAATCCGCTTGGTTGGCCTCTTGTTGGCAAGCAGAAGGCGTTGAGGTTATCGGCTCGAGGCCAGGTCGCGGCCTGGAATGGACTGAACGATATCGATCACAAATGACGGGCATTCGCGGGGAGAACATCATCCGCGTTGACCACCTTCGAGTTGCGCTCCAAGCTCGCCTTCGAGCTTAGCCGGAACTGGGCGCGGCAGCCTGTCCGTTGCCGCGCCCTCCTAGCGAACGACAGGAGGGCCAAAGATGAAAATGACTTCCGCAGTTACGGCCGCTATCGCGGCCGCATTCGTTGTTGTGACCGTTCACGCGCAGGTCGTGGAACGTCCGCTGCCCCGCTTGGTGCATAAGGACGGGCGCTTTGCCCTGCTTGTGGACGACGCTCCATTCCTGATTCTGGGCGTGGAGAACCAGGACATAGGTTTGGAGAGCACGTGGCCCAAGCGTGCTAAAGACTGGCTCGCCATAGACTACTTGAATGCCAATACGGTCGAAGTGCCGATCTACTGGGATGAGTTTGAGGCTCAGCCGGGAAAATACGATTTCACGTCGATCGACAGGCTCCTGACGGAGGCGCGCCAGCATAACGTCCGTCTTTTGCCGCTATGGTTTGCCACGTACAAGAACGGCAGCCAACACTACATGCCCGAATGGATGCTGGCGGCCCCCGACCGCTATTCGCACATGGTCAACAGGGACGGGCAGGCCGTGGATTCGCCTTCGCCGTTTGCGATCGCGTCGCTCGAGGCGGACAAGGCGGCATTTGCCGCATTCATGCAGCACCTCAAGCAGGTCGACCCGCAGCGTACCGTAATCATGGTCCAGGTGGAGAATGAGCCCGGCAGCTGGGAAAGCGTCCGCGATTTCTCCCCGGCAGCACAGAAGGTTTTCGAGGCGCCAGTGCCGCGCGACGTTCTCGACGCGATGCATGTGACTGCTGCCTCGCCATCTCCGGACTGGCAGGAGGCCTTTGGTCCCAACGCGGACGAGTACTTCAACGCCTGGGCGGTGGCGAGATACGTTGGGGCGGTCGCGGCCGCGGGGAAGGCCGTCTATCCCCTGCCCATGGACGCCAACGTGGCTGTGCGCGACCCATTTCGTCCCGGCCCGGCGGGCCTGCCGGGCGCTCCGGGCAACTACGAGAGCGGCGGAGCCACGGACAATGTGATCCCGATCTGGAAGGTCGCGGCGCCGGCGATCGATATTCTGGGCCCCGACGACTATCGGGCCGATCCGGCCGCGTATGTGAAGGTGCTTGAGCTGTATAGCCGGGACGACAATCCCCTGTTTCTACCTGAGAGCGGCTGTCCGGGATGTGGCAGGGACGGCGAGGAGGAAACCGGGCGGTTCTTCTTCTCGGCGCTCGGTCTTCATGCTGTCGGAATCGCGGAGTCCGGGAATGCCCCGGTGCCCTATCTGGCGATGAATTATCTGCTGATTGGCCCGATGCAGCGGGAGATCGCCCGCCTCAGCTTCGAAGGAAAGCTCCAGGCCGCGGCCGAGCCGCAGCACTTCCCGGGAGGGGATCAGGGCAAGCTTGCGCAGACGCTGCCGTTTGGGACCTGGAACGCCGTGGTGTCGTATGGAGCCTCCCGAGGAGGCCATGGCATGGGGAATCCCTCGCCGAAGGGGCGCGCCCTGGTCGCGCAGATTAAGGACAACCAGTTTCTGGTGGCTGGTTACTATTGCCATGTCGATTTCTGGCCGGCCGGCACCGAGGAGCAGCGGAAGATCCTGCATATCGTGGAGGGGACCGGCCAGACTCCCTCGGCCCTGATCGACGGCAAATGGCAGCACCGCCAGTTCCTACGTGTCGAACAGGGGACCTACGAGAACGGCGCCTTCAAGCTCCTTCGAACCCAGAACGGAGATGCAACGGACTTCGGCCTCGACTTCGGCGAGGAGCCGGCGGTGCTACGCGTCTCGCTTGGCATCTATTAGAGGTCGATCCGCGGTATTGTTGCTCCACCCCCGGGGGGGATCGTCATGGCGGCAGGATCCTCCGGCGCCGTCGCCTACTTCAGAACGTCAATCTGCTCGCGCACGGCCAGCGCCAATGCATCGGCGTCGGTTTCGTTGAGGCGTCGGAGGACGCACTCCCACCGGTAGGCGAAGCTCCCCGCAGGGTCGTAGCGGCAGTGCTTGAACAGGCTGTCAAACGCTCGCCGCCGTTTGCGATAATCTCCCTGGAGCTGGCCAAACCGGTCCCGGAAGGCCTGAAGATAGGCCTCTGCAAACTCGCCCAGCCGGGGGACCTTGCCAGCCCGCAGATTCACTGGGCGCGCGTAGGCGCCGGCCATCTCAAGCAGCCTGCGCTGATAGTCGACGAACGAACCCGTGGGGTCTCCGACGACGATTTCCGACGGCATTCCGGTGGCCTGGTCCTCCAGGACAATCTCGTCGCCGTCGTCGAATATCGCCTGCCTTCCCTGCTCCGTGGCGCGTCCCACAATGATGTTGGAGGCTGCGGCTTTTCCCAACAACGCGGCCAGATGCTCGGCGTAGCCTTCCTTTAGGTACCGTGAGGGGGGCACCTTGTCCGTGGCCAATCCGCCGAGGTAGCCCCTCTCAAAGCAGACGACCGGAATTGTTCGCCCGCTCACTTCACGATTCAGGCCCGAGTAGGTCTCCTGGGTTCTCAATATCCGGTAGCGCGCGGGCAGGTTCATGCCCAGCTGCCGCAGGCCCAAACCGCGGTCCAGCACGTAGTCCGTGTAATCTTCGTTCTCAAGGAGGGCCTGCAGGAGGGGCTTCCCCTCGTCCAGGTGCTCGGCAATTCCCCATTTCTGCAGGCGAATGAGCCGAAGGATCGGGTCTTGCATGCCGTGAACCTTCAGTTGCGCCAGATAGAGCCCGCGCCGACCGCGCACTTGCGGCCGGACATTGGAGAGCGAATGGTCGATCCGACCGATATTGATGAAGTCCAGGACGCCGTATTCGCGTATGTAGCTGAAGATGAAGCCGCGCACCAGCGGGTCGCAGAGGAGCCGCAGGCCCTCGTCCGTCGGCTTGCGTTCACCCTCTTCCTCAAAGACGGGATCGAAGATGAACTCGCCCTCCTCGAATCGGCCGCCCGGCAGCCATTCGACTTGCATGAAGAATTCCGGGCTTAACTCGCGCAGCAGGTCGACCGTTATGGTTTTATCCTGTTGCGAGACCAATGCGCTCAGCATCCGGTTGCGCCAATCCTCCGTTTGCGGGTCGTCCTGCCAGAAGTCGGGCTCAACCGCGTCGTGGAACCTTTGCCGCAGTCCCTCGAATGTGGCCCGCAATTCGGCCACAGGCAGGTGGGTGAAGTCTATGCTCTGGAAGTCCCGTGCGCCGAATCCCGTGGGTCCGATGGGGAAGAAGTCCACCTCCGGACTTCGCCGGCGATTGAGCAACGAGCTGTAGGTCGCGATCTCTTGCAGCTGCCGAGCAAGTGCCAAGTCGTCGAGTTTTCCCAGGGCCGCGAAGTCCTGATAGGTGACGTGCCTCGTGCCGGTATACCGATTGTAATAGTAGATTGCCCCTTCCCTGATCGCGGCGCGGGCGGTTTCAATCAGCTGGCGCATCTCAGCGGCAGACTGCGGCAGCGGGCTGATGCGCCAGTTCTCGCCGCGGGCCCTGATGGCGGCACGCACCTTCGGGTCCATCGCAAAGAGGAATCGGATGTCCCGCCGTGACACCAGCTGCATCTCGCTGAGCATCTCGTCCGCGGCAAAGGCGAGCTCCATCTGAGATGGATCCGGCCGGATCAAGACCTGCCTCTCCTGGAAAACCAGGTCCACCGCCCCCGCCAGCAGGTGCTCCTCCTCGGCATCCGACAGCGCGGGCTGGCCCGCAGCGCGGCGCTGCTGATTGCAATGCTCGGCAAAATCCAGCCGCTGCGTCGCGTGAATTCCCGGCGTGGTGACGAGCGTATGAAGGAACGGGAACGCCGTGCCGACTCGTGTCTTGGTCTGGCCGCCCGCGTCGCGAGCAAAGGGATCCGGTCCGATTATTCTGACGGTTGACTGCATCGCGGTGAGACACCCTTGCGTCAGGGTCCTCCCTCCCCCGTCTTCGGACGAGATCGGATGAATCGTTTCCGATCCCGCAACCAGCCGGCGCCACCTGTTTTGTCCAATCCGTGCGCTTCGAGTGTGGAAGCGTACCTGTCGCCGAGCAGCTTCGAGGCCGCGCCCGAAAGCCCCAGGCGCCTTAGCGTCGCACGCAGCGCGCCGCGCATTTCGGGCTTATACCAAAAGAAGAAGCTTCGCTGCTCCTGCTTCTCGAGGAGGGTCCTCGCCACGGTGACAGGCCTCTGGTCGTAGGGGTGCACGCCCGTGGCATAGATCTCCGTGGCGACAGTCATCGGCGTGGGCGTGAAGTCCTGCACCTGCTCGAGCCTGAAGCCGAGATCCTTCGTCTTGACGGCGAGGTCGACCATGTCCTCCGGTCGCGAGCCCGGATGGGAACTGATGAAATACGGAGTGATCTGCAGCTGCGGTCGCCCGAATTTTGCCTTCGCGGCGTCAAACTTCTCCTTGAACCGGTAGAAGTAGCTGAAGGGCGGCTTACGCATCACCCGCAGCACATCGTCCGAGGTGTGCTCCGGAGCGACCTTGAGGCGGCCGGACACATGGTGCTCGACGAGTTCGTCGAGGTACCGGTCATGGCTCTTCCTCTGCTTAGGAGACGCGTGCCTGTGAAGAAACAGGTCATAGCGAATCCCGCTCGTCACGAAGGCATGCTTGACGCCCTCGGTCTCGCGCACGGCGCCATAGATGTCGAGGAGCGGCGTGTGGTCGGTGTCGAGGTTGCGGCACACCTCGGGCCACGCGCAGCTCGGGCGCACGCATTCTTCGCAGATCCACTGCTCCCTACCCTTCATCTTGTACATGTTCGCCGAAGGGCCCCCGAGGTCGGTGATCGTGCCGCGGAAATCCGGCATCCGCTTGATTGATTCCACCTCGCGAAGAATGCTCCCCCTGCTGCGGCTCGCGACGAACTTTCCCTGGTGCGCGGATATCGTGCAGAAGCTGCACCCGCCAAAACACCCGCGGTGCAGGGTGATCGAGTGCTTGATCATCTCATAGGCCGGAATCGGACCGCGCCTGCGGTAGCGCGGATGCGGCAGGCGGGTGTAGGGCAGGTCCCAGCTCGAATCGATCTGCTGCTCGGTCATCGTCGGAAACGGCGGATTCACAACCAGCATCCGGTCGCCCGTCTGCTGGAGCAGCCGTCGCGCCTTCACGCGGTTCGACTCGGTCTCGATGTCCCTGAAATTGCTCGCGTAGAGCGCACGGTCCGCGAGGCACTCCTCGTGCGAGTGAAGCGTGACGTCCTCCCAGTTCTGGTTCCTGGGCGTCGGCACGCCCGACGGGAGCAGCACGGCCGTCTGCGCGATCGTTCGCAGCGAGGCGAACGGCACGCCCCTCTTGAGAAGGCGCAGGATTTCGAGCAGCGGAAGCTCTCCCATGCCGTAGACAAGAAGGTCCGCGCCGCTCTCGGCGAGGATCCCGGGCCTTACCGTGTCCGACCAGTAGTCGTAGTGGGTCACGCGCCGCAGGCTTGCCTCGATGCCGCCGAGCAGCACCGGCACGTCGGGAAACAGCTGTTTGAGGATGCGAGAGTATGCGGTGGTGGCATAATCCGGCCGGAAACCGTGCTCTCCGCCCGGAGTGTAGGCATCCTCGCTACGCAGCTTTTTCGCCGCGGTGTAGCGGTTGACCATCGAGTCCATGCAGCCCGATGTCACACCGAAGAAGAGACGCGGCGCGCCGAGCTTCTTGAAGTCGCGCAGGTCGTCGCGCCAATTCGGCTGGGGGACGATGGCGACACGCAGGCCCTCGCGCTCGATCAGGCGCCCGATGACCGCGGCGCCAAACGCAGGATGGTCCACATAGGCGTCGCCGGTGACGATGATGACGTCGACGCAGTCCCATCCGAGCGCGTCACACTCGTCACGCGTCGTAGGAAGCCAGCGCGACGAGTCCCAGACCGGATCACGCGCCGAGGGAGGAGTCGGGCCAGAGTGCAAGTGAACGGCCGAGGATTGTCTCCCACGGGGCCGGGCGCAAGCGCGACGATAACACGGCTCCGGGCGGACAACGCCTCATCCGCGCCGGAGCTCCCTGGACGCTCGGCGGACGGTTGATCGTGAAGACGGCGTTGCGATGCGTCAGATCTCGACCGGGGGCGCGATCTTGGGAAGGCCGATCTTCCAGTGCAGGGCCGCCATCCTGATTCCGAACGTAGCCGCAACTGCTATCGGGAGCAGATACGGGGTCGGCACGCCGGCCTTCCCGAGGACGGCGAAGAGGATCGCCCCGGAGAGGGCAGCCGTCGCATATAGCTCCCCTCTGAAGACGACGGGCACCTCGTTGCACAAAACGTCGCGGACAACGCCTCCAAATACGCCGGTCACAACGCCCATCACCACCGCGATCGGCACGCTCGGGTGAAATTGAAGGGAGACTTGAGTCCCGATTACAGTGAAGAGGGCAAGGCCCAGCGCATCGGGCAAAAGGAAGGCCCGTGCGCTTATCTGTACTCTGCGCGTGACCAGGTGCGTCGCGATCACCGTCACGGCAGCCACATAAAGATACATGGGCTCCAAGATCCAAAAGACAGGAAGACGCCCCAGAAGGAGGTCGCGCAACGTGCCGCCCCCCAAAGCGCATGCAAAGGCAATCACGGAGGCGCCAAACAGGTCCATTTTCCTCCGGCCGGCCTCAAGCGCTCCCGTGATGGCGCAGACCGCGACGGCCGACAGTTCGAAGAGGAATAGCATACCATGCAAACCAGACCAAAAGGAGCCACGCGGCAATTCTAAGTCTGACCAAAGGGCGTTCGGAACCTTATTGAATCGCTGGTCATCAGCTTCTTACATAATCGATACGTGAAAGACAGCCCATATTTTGTGACGGACGGGGCGCGCGGTGGCCTGCGTGATCGATCTACGCAGTCCGCTAATAGGATTCCCGGCGGTCATTGGTTCGCTATTGTCCGAAACCATTCCGTCATGCCGAACGAGCACCGAGTCGCCGATTGCTGCCCAGGGCGCCGCCTTCGGTGGGTGGCAGGACTGGCCGTGGTGCTGGCCGCCTTTGTATCGACGCTCAAAGCGGGCCCTCCCTTTCTCACCGACGATCCTGAGCCCGTGGACCTCAATCACTGGGAGTTCTATGTCTTCGGCCAGGCGGACCGCTCCTCAGGCTACAACGCGGTCTCCGGCCCAGCCGTCGAGTTCAACTACGGCATCGCCCCCAGCACCCAGCTTCACGTGATCGCTCCAGTTGCGAATCTCTCATCGCCGGGAGCCGGGTGGACGTCCGGATACGGTGACACCGAGCTTGGTATCAAATACCGCTTCGTCGACGAGACCGACTCGCTCCCCCAGGTCGGAATCTTTCCCATGGCGGAGCTTGCCACGGGCAATGCCGGACGCGGGCTCGGCAACGGCAGGACATGGTACCGGCTGCCTGTCTGGATCCAGAAGAGCTGGGGCCCGTGGACGACCTATGGCGGAGGGGGCCTCGCGCTCAACTCGGCAACGGGTCAGCGCAACAGCGGATTCGCCGGCTGGCTCGTGCAGCGCGACGTCGGCAAGCTCCTGACGCTCGGAACCGAGCTCTTCTGGCAGGGCGACGACTCCAACACGGGACGCGGCGTCGCGGATGCGAATCTTGGTGGCTACTTCAAGTTCACCGAGAATTTCAACCTTCTCTTCTCATTTGGCCACTCGGTGTTGGGCGAGAAGAACACGATATGGTATCTGGGCCTCTATTGGACCGGGGGCCCAAGCGGCGCCGAAAAGAAATAGGGGTCCAATCCCAATGACCGATAAAAGAATACTCTCCGCCCTTCCCGATCGAGCCGTCATTGTCATCCGCCTGATGGTTGGCGGAGTTTTCGTGTCGGAGGGGCTGCAAAAGTTCCTCTTCGCCGCGGAGCTCGGCGCCGGGCGCTTTTTGAAGCTCGGCCTGCCCTACCCCGATTTCCTCGGGCCGTTCGTCGGGGCGACCGAGATTATCTGCGGCATCGCCGTCCTTGTTGGAGCCAGGGTTCGCCTGGCGGTCATTCCACTTCTGGTTGTCATCCTGACCGCCATTGCGACCACAAAATGGCCCATGCTGCGCGACCACGGTTTCTGGGCCGCAGCCCATGAAGGCCGCGCCGATTTCTGCATGCTGACGGGGCTCGTCTTCCTGCTCTTGAAAGGGTCGGGAATGTGGTCGGTCGATTGCGCGAGGTCCAAGAGGGACGATTCGATTCGACGCGACGGCGATGTCCAGGAATAGACGGGGAATGCCGCCAAGGAGCCGCGCGGCCGTGTCTTGCCTGCAGGCGCAGGCTGGCCTGGGAAAACCGTCCTAACGGCCGACCACCAGGATGGTGAACGAGCCGGGAACCATGGGCCCCCGCCGGTGCCAGCTGTTGCTCGCTGGCGCGCTCTGGCCCGCGGCGGGCGTCGGCTCTGGCGTCGGCTTGGCCCATTCGGCGGTTATCAGGTAGATCCGATTGGTCGCGCCGTCCAGGGTCGAAGTCCTGGCGCCTGCCTGGGTCTGCACCGTCTGCTCAACCTCGAAGCTGGAGGGGCTGTTCTCCCTTATGACGGTCAGGGTCCCGTCGCCCTGCGAGCTGAACGCCTCCATGGTAGCCGGATTGAATTCAGCGGCATCGACCCCCATCCCGATCGGCAGGCTCGCGATGATCCTGCCGTCGTCCGCGCTCATGATGACGGCGGAATGCGGGCTATGGCAGAACGAAAAGAGAATGTGGTTTTGCGCGTCAATCGCCAGGGCGCCCGGCCCGCCGCCCTTGCCCCCGAGGCCGTAGTGCGCCGTGACCTTGAGCGCCACGGCGTCAACGGCCGCGACGTTGTCCTTGTCCTCCACGTCGATGAACAAGTGCCCCCTGCCGTCGGTGACGCCCTGCTCCGGCGCCCCGTCAAGGTCCAACGTGCCGACGATTGAGCCGTCCTTGGCGTCGATGACCGTCACGTTGGGCGCGCGGTGGCTAAGGACGAAGACCCGTTCGGTCATCGCGTCGAAAAGGATCCCGTCGGGCCTGCCCTGCACGTCGATGGTCTTGATCGTCGCAAGCGTGCCCGTGTCCCACATCACGACCGGCTGGCTGCTGCTGAAGCCGTGGCGGGAGGTCGGATCGACGGCCACACCGTGCACGCTTTTCGTGCTCAAGATCACACCGGCAGGCTTCAGCGAATCGAGATCGAATACATCGATCCGGTCGCCGCGCGGCACGTAAAGGCGCCGGCCTGCGGAGTCCGCGAAGACGTAATCAAACCCTCCTTCGCCGCCGACCTTTTCGGTTCGGACGACCTTGTAAGGCTCGGTGCCCGCACGGAGCGCGACCGGAAGGAATGGGCTCGCTGACGAAAGTACGCCGAGAAGGATTCTGAGACCAAGTGGGTTCTTCATGATGGGAGCGGGGTTTGACTTCGTTGACCAGGGGCAGCCGGCGGACCGGCCCCTCGTCAGAGGAGAGGGATGGTTCTGTTGCAGGTCGAGCATTTTGGGCTCCAGGGCCCGGCCGGCGCGCTCCGCGGGCTTCGTCCCGAAACCGCCCGGTTTTTGGACAATTGTAATTCTCGCGGGACCGCCCGATGTTTTGGCCTCAATGAAGTCCGACGTGGATGCAGAGGGTGCGGCGCCCGGGTCTAGATCGTTCCCCATGGCCGTTGTCGCCGTGATGATCGCGGGCGCCTGCACTTTCCTGAATGTCTACTGCACCCAGCCGCTGCTGCCCTACCTGCAGGAGGTTTTCCGGGCGACGGAAGTCCAAGTCAGTCTGACCGTGGGTGCGGTCACGCTGTCGGTAGCGATCATGGCCCCGATTATCGGGATGATCGCGGAATCGGTGGGACGGAAGAAGGTCATCGTGCCCTCCCTGTTCGCGATGGCTGTTCCGACGTTCCTCGCGGCCACCGCGCACAGCCTGGCTGCGCTCATCGCCTGGCGCTTCTTGCAGGGGCTTTTCGTCCCCGGGGTCATCGCGGTCATCATAGCCTACATCAACGAGGAATTTTCGGGGCGAACCGGGGCCGTGATGTCCGCCTACGTGGCCGGGACGGTCTTCGGGGGATTCCTGGGGCGGTTTCTCACCGGCGTGATCGCGGCGCATTGGGGCTGGCATGCGGCGTTTGTCGTTCTGGGCGTCCTGGATTTGCTTGGCGCGCTGGCTGTTCGGCGGTGGCTGCCGCTCGCGACGCACTTTGTCCCCGCCGAGCGCCTCCTGAAGTCCTTTGGCGACACCTGGGGGCACCTGCGAAACCCGCGCCTGCTGATGATCTGCGGGATGGGCTTCTCGGTGCTGTTTTCGCTCGTGGGTGTGTTCACCTACGCAAACTTCTACCTTGCCCGGCCGCCGTTTCTACTGAGCACCGCGGGACTCGGCAGCGTCTTCTTCGTCTATCTGCTCGGATGCGTCGTCACGCCTCTGTCCGGCCGGTTCCATGACCGCAACGGGTTTCGCCGGACCGCGCTGGTGGCCGTGGCGATGAGCCTCGGCGGCCTGATTCTGACGCTCTCGAGCTGGCTGCCGGCCGTGATAGGCGGCCTGGCCGTCTTTTCCTCGGGGATCTTTGTCTCCCAGTCCTCCGCAACGGTGCTCACGGGGCAGGTCGCTGGGCGTGCGCGCTCCTCCGCGGCCGGCCTCTATGTGACCTTCTATTACCTCGGCGGCAGCCTCGGCACCGCCGTTCCGGCGTGGTTCTGGCTGAACGGGGGCTGGCCCGGGTGCGTCGCGCTCTTTGCTACCATGAGCATCGTGACCCTCTCGCTGGGACTGGCCGGGGCAAGGTCGATAGCGGCCGGCGGGGAGCCACCGGGCGAGATCATCGACACGGCCATCTGAGGACGGTGGCCTGGAGCGCCCGCGCGCGTCAGGGTCGCGTGGCCACCAGCCTCAGGGCAGAGCCGTTCGGGTTGGATTCGAGCTCCACGATCTGCCTCGAGAATCCGAAATGCGACAATGCCCCGAGTATCTGGTCCTTCTCCATCCAGTTGGAGAACGATTCAGGGCCGCCCCAGAACGAGCCATAATCGAGGCCTTCGCCGTAATTGTGCCGGTGCAGGGTGTGCCGGAAACCCGAATGCTCCGACTGCTGCACTCCCGCTGAGCCTGCAAGCCGGTCCGGATGCGCCTTGTTGAACGCCCCGTCCCAATAGACGGTCCAGAGAAAGAGGGCTTTCGTCCTGCGGCAGAGAAGCTCAAGCACCTCCACAGGGTTCGTCATGTGGTACAGGAAGCCGCTCGCAAACCCGATGTCGTAGGTGTGCCCGATCGACTTCAGGAAGGAGATCGCGTCGCCGTAGAGGAAGTTCACGCGTTCCATCGCGAGAAGCTCCTTCAGAACCAGGCACTTCAGAAACGCCTCAGGATGAGCTTCGACCGCTGTCACGGACTTTGCGCCGGCCCGTATCAGCCCGTAGGTATGGCCGCCCTCCAGAGGTCCAACCTCAAGGACGGCGCAGTCTTTCAGGGAATACCCGAGCTTCGAGAGGTTGCTCACCGCCCAATCGACGCGCGGATCCTCGAACAGCGCCGCCTCGCCGGCCTCGACGGCGCCGAGCTTCTCGGGCATCCGTGAGGCCCACTTGCCGCGGAAGAGATCGAGCGTCTGCTGTGCCGAGGGGGGCTTCGTCGCGTAGGGGGAACTCATTTTCGTCCTGAAAGGTATCCGCCCTAAATCCGCGAGGTAAATGACGAAAGGCGCCCGTCCGCCCCCGTGGCGGCGGCTTGCAGGCCGCCGGCCGCCCTAGCGCAGCGCGATCGGTGGGCCGAGGATTTCGCGGACGAGAATCGCCTTTCGCGCGGAGTCGTGCGACCGAAGTTCGTCGAGCCACACGGCGCCAGCGGACTTCACCGGCAAGGTGTTCCCTGAGAAGGCCGCCGGAGCCGCCTGAGCGAATGCCGGTGGGGCGATCACAGCCGGCTGCATTGTGGACGGGACAGGTCCGGCCGCTCCCCGAACCGGCTCGCGCCTTGCGTACGCGGCCTTGACGAGGCCGCGCAACTCGCCGACCGAGGCGGACGGATGCCGTTCGGCTATCTTTCTAAGGATCTCCTCGCGAACGCGACGCGCGCGTTCCTCCGCCTCGGAATCCTGCGCAAGCGGAACGCCGGGATCGCCCGAATCCGCCGCCTCGGGCCCCGGCTGCACGGGCGGCCGGCTTGCGGGCGGGGCCTTCGATCGGTTGAGGATTTTGACCAGCCAGACGGCGCCCGCAAACAGCAGGAAGACCAGCTGCGGCAGGGAACTGGCGCCCGACGATGCCAGGTGCGCCATGGTCACTTCTTCTCGCCTGGCTGGGCGATGCTCTGGCGCATCGAGGTGTCGGACTGTATGTTCTCCATCCGGTAGTAGTCCATCACCCCGAGGCGGCCGTTGCGGAACGCCTCGGCCATGGCCAGCGGGACCTGGGCCTGCGACTCGACGACCTTCGCCTGCATCTCCTGGACCCTGGCCTTCATCTCCTGCTCGAGCGCCACCGCCGCCGCGCGGCGGATCTCGGCCTGCGCCTGGGCCATGTTCTTGTTGGCCTCGGCCTGCGCAACCTGCAGGCGCGCCCCGATGTTCTCGCCGACGTCGACGTCGGCGATGTCAATTGAGAGGATCTCGAACGCCGAGCCGACATCGAGGCCGCGAGCGAGGACCGTCTTTGAGATGCTGTCAGGCGACTCCAGGACCTGCTTGTAGCTGTCAGCCATGCCGATGGTCGTTACAATGCCCTCGCCCACCCTCGCGATGATGGTCTCCTCCTTGGCGCCGCCAACGAACCGGTCGAGGTGGGTGCGCACGGTGACGCGCGCCTTAACCTTCACCTGGATTCCATCCTTAGCGACGCCGTCAATCGTCGTGCGGCCGCTCTCGGGATTGGGGCAGTCGATCACCTTCGGATCCACCGAGGTGCGCACCGCCTCGACGATCGACTTGCCTGAGCCCTTTGTCGCCAGATCAATGGCGCAGGCGCGGTCCCAGTTGAGCTCTATGCCGGCCTTCTGGGCCGCGATGATCGCCTGAACCGTCGGGATGACATTGCCGCCGGCCAGGAAATGGGCGGATATCTTGTCCGTCGAAAGCGGAATGCCGGCCTTGACCGCCGTGATGCGCGCCCCGACAACGAGGTTGTACGGAACACCCCCCAGGCGCATCCCGACGAGGTTCACGATGCTGACGGGAGCGCCGTTGAGGCGGGCCTTGAGCCAGGTGCCGATGTAGGAAATGAAGATTCCTACGACAACCAGGCCGACGATGATCAGCGGGATAGCGATAATAAGGGAAATATCAGGCATGGGATTTTATGGTTTGGAGACGATAAGGCGGAAATTGTCCATGCCGATGACCTTGAGGGCCGTGCCCCGGGCGACGTGGCCGGTTCGGCAGAAAGCCTCGTAGCGGTGCCCCTCGACGAGCACGTAGCCGCTCGGGGCAAGGGTCGTGTCGGCTGTCGCCTGCTTTCCCACGACCAACATGTCCGGGGCGACCGGCGGCTGGCTGCTCGACCCCGAAGTGGACTCGACGACCAGGCCGCGTCCCACGCGCGTCCTGGGCAGGAGCACCAGCTCGATGTAGATTGCGGCCCCCAACAGGACTATGGCGCTGACCGCTGCCAAACCGGCGGCAAGGATTCCGAAGTCGCGGTAGGCGATGACGCAACCGGCGACCATCGCAACGCCCCCGACCGCGGCCATGACGAAGCTCGACACAAAGATGTCGGCGGCAAGAAGCATGATCCCGATGATGAAAAGCAGAAGGATGAACGTCATGCGTTTGGCTTGTTATCCTCCTCCTTTGCCTCCTCGACGACGAGCGCGAAATCGCTGTGGCCGAGCACGATGATCGGCGCGCCCGCGTCGATCGCGCCGACCTGGACCTCGGCTTCGAAGCGGCGGCCGTCGACCTCCACCTGTCCGCCCGGACGGATCGCGGTCGCCGCTACGCCCCGGCGTCCGACAAGCTGGTCGAGGATCTTGGCCGTTCCCGGCTCGCTGCCCGCCTCCTGAGCGGAGCCACCCACCGTCTCATTCACCGTAAGCCTGTCCCATACCCAGCCGCGCGGCAGGAACCTCAGGAGGCACGCTCCGAGGACGATGGCGATCCCAATGCCCGCGCCAAGATTGATCATGGGCTGCACAAACGCGTCCGCCGACCACGCCACCTGGATCGGCTCGCCCGGCCACAGGTCGGCCATGGCCCAGAAAAGGGAGCCGATCATCAGGAGAAACCCGATGATCCCGAGAAAGCCCGCGCTGTGGAAGAACAGCATCTCGGCCAGGAGCAGGACCAGGCCGATCGAGAAGACGATCACGGGTTCATGCCCCGAAAGCCCCGAGACATAGCTGCTCAGGAAGACAACCGTAAGGAGCACGACGCCGACGGCGATGAATCCCCCGAATCCCTGCGACTTGAATCCTATGAAGAGCGCGAAGATCCCGAGCCCCAGCATCGCCGGCGCCAGGTGGTTCAGAATCACCGCCAGCTCCTCCGACCAGGTCGCCTTGAGCACCGTGGCGCCGGCGCCAGCGCCGAAGCACTTGGCGAGCAGGTCGTCTACGTTCCTGGCCTCCCCGGAGCCAAGGAGCGGCCGCGGGGGCGTTCCCACGGGGAACATCGCCTCGGTCGCGGTGAGGGACAGGAGCGCCCCCTTCTCCTTGATGGGCTTGCCGTCAATCTTCACCTCCTCGCCGTTGATCTTGAGCTCCATGTCGGCGTCGATCATCGCGGAGACGACCTCGCCCCGGTATCCCTTCCCCTT